>JAEDJL010000052.1 GCA_016296345.1 Bacteroidales bacterium
GTTGTGAATTGCTTTCAAATTAGTATCTTTGCAGTTGCAAACACAACCAAATCCGGGTAAGTTGCTCGGATTTAGTTGTTTATAGGGCTGATTAGAAAATAAAAATCGGCAGTATCAGAATAGTTCTAATTGCTGGGTGCAGCCTTTTTGTCGTTCAGGTTTGCGGCAATAGAATATTTCTATTTCGCCAAATTGTTTGTCGGTTATGCAGAACATTCCTACTTTTCCGTGTTCCGGCATGGCGTTCTTTACTCGTTTGATGTGGACATCGGCATTTTCTTTGCTCGGACAGTGTCGCACATAGATAGAGAATTGAAACATGGTAAAACCGTCTTCCAAAAGAGTTTTACGAAACTTGGCTGCTGCCGCCCGGTCTTTCTTTGTTTCGGTCGGCAAATCAAAAAGTACCATTACCCACATAATTCTGTATTCGCTAAATCTTTGCATTGGTTACATTGTTGGATAGATTATCTTTCTTGCTTCTCCCGAATAGCATTTCTGTAACGAGGCGGTGGTGGTGCTGACTGCCACCATGAGGGGACTGCGTTGTGAGTTGATTGTTACATCGAGTACCGGAATTTGGAGGAGTTGGGATTTTAATTCGTTGTTTAATTCGCTGCAATCGGGATTATTATCAAATATATTGAAGATATGTTTATCGATGTATGGTCGGTAGGGTTCCATGATGTCGTCTGCCAAACAGTAGGCGTTGTATTTGTTTCGGTGGTGAATGCCGAGTGTGGGCAGCAGTCCGCTCGATACCAAGCCTCTTGCCACTATGGCTCGGAGGATTGAGTAACCGTAGTTTAGCAGGTTGTTTGGCGGTGCGGCTTCTCTCGAACGAACAAAGTCGGGAATTGAGGGGAAGGCGTTTTGCCAATAATAAACGGCTGCACGGGCTTCCATGTTGTCGCTGTCGCCACTTTTGACTTGTGTCGCCCAGCGGAGCATATTGCGGACTTCGACGCCTCTGCACTCGCGAAGAACGGCGGCTTGGTTTTGTATCTTGGCGACGATGGTTTGTTGCCATAGTTGTTTTTTCAGTGGGAGGGAGGCTTCAATCTGGTAACGCATTCGTTCGGTCTGGGTGGTGTTGCCTGCAAGTGGCAGGTGCATGGCTATGGGCAGGTGGCTTTGGTTGCAGGTTATCACGGCACAGTTGTTGTCTATCAGTTGTTCCAAGACGCTCTGGGTGATAGTGATACGTTGATTGTCCAAGACGACAATGCCGATGTCTTCAATCGGAATGGTGGTAACGGCACTCTGCTTGAAACTTTCGGGCAGAGTGTCGTTGTTTTCCACTTCTGGCAACTTGATAACCAACTGTTTGTTCTTCACCGACAGATATGCCGGATTTGAAAAACACAACGTTCGCTTAATCATAGTGCTTTGATGTTTAGTTAGTACTCTCCAATTATATTACCAAGTCTGTCCACTTTTATCGGAATACATATTTCCTTAATCATCTCACCTGTTATTGCTCTTTCGTTTTTAGACTTAGGGCTTCCAACGCCATATTCATCTTGAATGTGGAAGTGTTCTTCATCATTAAAGGCTTCTTTTTGTTGCTTTTTTGTCATAGAAAATATGATGCTTGCAACGTAAGCAGGAACAAAGTCAGCTATATTGTTCCCACCACAACTTACAAATTTGTAAATTCTTTCTTTGTCAAAGGAATAATGTTTGCTTATTAGTTCTTCTTGTGTCGGAAGATATACTAAATCGTTCGGAGAAATGATAAATAACAGTTGAGAGTTTTCGTCAATATCATCTTGTTGCTTTAGAATGTTTGTTACTTCTTCTTTCCACTTGTTTTTATACTTTTTCTGACAATCAATCACAATGTTCAAAGGTATGGTTGCATAGCAGCGGACTGTTGTTTCATCTTTCTTTTGCTTTTCAAATATGGCAAAGTATAGATTGGTATCTTTGGCAGCCTTAACGAATTTTTTTGACTTATTACCTGTAGTACCGACTGGAAATTTCTTCTCAGAGTTTTCATATTTTCGCACCTTATAAATAGGTTGGTGAGGTTTGCCTCCATTCAGTGCTTGAATATTCTGATTTAATTCGTCTATTCCATCGGGAGAGAATGCATTCTCGGGTTTGCCGTTATATTTCTTAAGATGAGCTTTTAGTATTTTCTGAATGCCTGTGTCGGTGATGCTTTCAATCTTCTCCTCATCAAAACTTATGTCTAATGCTTTTCTTGATGCAAAATATCTGTCTTTTGTATCTTTTGTTAAGTAGTAAATCTCTACTTTCCCGCCCTTGATTTCATCTTGCCAAATATCCGAATTATCAGAAAAGTATGCTTTGATTTGTTTTGTATTCATACCTTGTGCAGACAATTCAAGTATTTTCTTCTTTAATTCCTTATCAACTATGTTTTGAGGAGTTTTTAATGCCTCATCAAGAGTACAAGTTTTCTTCTTTCGCAGATTAACTTCGCCAAATACGGTTTCTGCATGAAGAGGTTTGCGAATTGCCAAGTGGTCTCCCTTTTCTTGCTGCATGAGTTCTTTTTTGCCATGGTCATTATAATGTTCAAAAACATTTTTGGTAGGAGTTATCACTCTGAGATTTTGCTTGAAACTTACTATAATATTCTGTAATGCTTGGAAAACATCTTCTGTAAATGTATCCCATGGTTTGTAAAACTCTTTGAAGGCTTCGCGTTCTTTGCCGTCTTTCAGATATTTTTCTCGTTTTCTCAATTTATAAGAGAGTTGGTAGCGAGTAGCTTTGTTGTCGGAGCGAGCTGCCTCATTATTCAGCAGATTGACATGACTGCGAGAAGCACAGGCAATGACGATTGCGTCCATGGCATGGTGTCTGTGGTCGATACGTTTCTTTTTGACCTTAGGAGGAGCAACAGGCTTGGTATGTCCTGAAGCATCTTTGGTTGTGAAATCGTTTGTTTCTGTCAATGTGTTCAATCTTTCAAACCGAGGCAGAATTATTCTGTCCCACACATCTTTTAATCCCCAATCTTCTTTTAATCTTGTGGTGATTTCTCCTGTGCAGGAAATGAGATTTTTCGATACAGCTTCTTGTTCGTATTCACCTTTTTCGTTCTTCTCTCTGACTATGTTGGACAAAAGACCTTTTACAACCTTGCTGATATATCTGCTGTCGTTAAGTTGTCGCTCGATAAACTCATCAGGAATGTCCTCCATTAGCAATTTTTTCTTCTTTGTACCTTGATAATGGTCTGATACAAATTGTTCATATTGCTCAATGGTGAATATTTTTACTCTTTTTCCTCCGCTTAGTTGGACTTCTTCACCTCCGTGATTTTTGATAAATTCATATCCGAGCATATTGTCTTTCAGTTTATTTACTTCTGCTTCGCAAATAACCTTATTAGTGAATGAATCATCGAAATATCTTGATTGAGGTATGACGTGTTCTATTTCGTATTTGGGAGTAAACAACTCAGATAAAGGAATGGTTTCTCCGGTATATGGCGATTGATATTGTTGTTCCAACCATGCTTTGTATTTAGATATTTTACCTTTGCTTAACTGCTTGCCGGTATCTTCCTTGTCGTTACTTAGGACATAACTTTCGTATATCTTCAAAATGTCTTTTTGCGACGGAGAATGAGGTCTGACATTTTGTACTCCGCAGTCAAAGAGTTCTTTGAGCAGTCGTTCTATTCTACTGTTTGTTTCCTCGTTTTCTTTGTTTCTTTCGCTGATGTCTTTCCTTTTGTCGGCAGGGTTTTTCAGTTCTCTGCCTAACTCCAAATGTATTTCATCTATTTGCCCTACTTGTTTCCAAATATCTCTGACGGTTCGGAGTGTTTCGGTAATTACTTGTTCAACAATAGGGTTTCTTAGTGAATGTTGTTTGAATGTTTTGAGGTAAGAGTCAATATCTTCGGGCTTTTCCCATTTTGTTACCTCGTTGGCTTCCGAATGTCTGTCATATACCACATAGCAGGCAAGCCATACAGGCAATCCTCTGAAATCTTCGACTTTATTGAAGTTTTGTACTATTTCTCGTGTTCTATCATTGATACTTTCGTCAAATTCTCCGCTGAGTAATTTATCTATTCTTTGAAGAGTACCATTGTCAATAGCTTCCTTGCTCCAATATTTTCCCAATCGCATCAAAGATAGCAGCTTCTTTATTGCTTTCTCCGAATATGAACCATAGTCCGGATTGAATGGTTTCGCTTTTGAAAATACTTCAACGAACATATCGTTCAATGAGTGCTTTTGAGCAAATTTTGTAAGTGCAGATGTCAATTCCTTGCTGTCGCTGATTGAATATAATATGTGCCATAGTGCAAATTCTTGTTCTTGGCTGAGGGGAGTTGAAATTCCTGCTTTTTTCAAACCATTGGTTATTATGTATTTTGTTTCGTTGCAAGGATATTTCTTGTCTTCAACATAATTCCAACGATATTGTTCTAATTGTTGTTTTTTCAGCTTGAACGGAGGATATTTCAAAAACTTCTTTTGATCTATATCTTGCAATGTGTTTAGCCAATCGAATAACGCAACTCTATCATCTTCTGTTTTGAGAAAATCGCTTGTAACATCCTTGTCAATAATCAGTTTGCCTTGCTCATCACGATATTCTTTTTGGTAAATCCTTAAATTGCTGATAAATTGCCACAAACGAAATTCTTGGAAATATGGATTTGATTTGGCAATGCACTTTAGCGGAGCAGTAAATAATTTGTCCTGTCCGTTCTCATCTTTGACATATTGTCCGTTATTGTCAAGTTTTTTGTATGTGCGGCTCTCATATTGACAATTTGCAATAAGAGACTTTTTGCTTTTCAATGGTCGTTGATAGAAAACAATGTCATTGACGAATAGATAAGTGAAATCTTTGTTTGAGAGTTCGTTTCTGTGTGCATCGTTTAGCGGATATAGTTCTTGAATACATTTGTCGAAAAGTTCTCTATCGTTCAATTCAGGGATAAACTCCTTTTGTTTGTCAAGTATTTGTCGGAGTTCATCTTCATAGAACTTTCGGTCGATGACGCGAACCAATTGCCCTATTATCTTTTGGCTCGGATTATTCAATAAAGCATTGAAGATATAACTTCCAACAGCCTTTCCGCTCTCCTTTATGTCTGTACCTGTTTTTATTTTTATCAATCCCCAATCGTCCTCCTTTGGTGAACGCACTGAATATTTTGGATAACCGTCTTTGTCAGTTTTTTGATTGCCATTTTCATCAATGTCAATGGAAATAATAAATTCCTTGATTTTTCCTTCCCAATCTAATGGTTCTTTACTTTTTTTGTGGTACACCATACCATTTTCCAAATGAACGCTATACCATGATTCTTTTTCTTTTGATGCACTTGCTTCGTCTTTTTCTACCTTTATTACTTTCAGACGACAATACTCTTCCCTCTTATCGGCTTTTTCTTCTTTATCAGTAATGCTTCTTATTTGGTAATAACCTCTTTTTTGATTGAATTGCATTATGACCCATGCCAATTCCTCTTTTGACAAAGGTTTGGTCAATGCTTTCTCTCTCAAATAATAAATAGTCCAATCGTAAGGGACATTCATCAATGGATTACCCGAATTTGCTCTGAATAGTTCACGCATTTCCTCATAAGAAGACATAAAGAGAAATTTGTTTTCATTCCAAGCTAATTTTGGTTCTGAATGATTGACAAACTTGCCATATCTGTCTAACATATTGGCATAATGCTCGGGTAGAAATCCCATTACTTTTAGTACTCTGTGCAATCTTTCTCTGCGAAGCACATTACGATTTATCAATCTTCGTATGCCTCTGTACTGTGTTCTTGTTGCAGTTTGAGACACAGAATTTCCTTTTTCAAAATCACCTATGATACTGCCGTCCATAGGTATTATTCTGCTGCCGGCACACTCTATACCAACAAGTTTTGGTTCTCCATTCTCATTTTCTGCTTCGTTTACCACTGCCCAGCCTATGCTGTTTGTACCAAGGTCTAATCCTAATATTTTTCGCATAATTGAAACTGTTTTATTGATTTTTTTCGGCTTCAAAGTTACAAAAAAAACGAGAAATCTTTGTTGTTTTAGAAAAAAGTTGTATTTTTGCACCACTAATTTGAAGCAATTCACAATAAGGATTATTCCGTTGTGAAAACATTAAAGGCGGCATCGTTCGGTGTCGTCTTTCTTTTTACCCCAATATTGTGCAGAGGATTTCGTGGGAGCGGATTGGTCTGCCGGCGGTGATGTGGATTGCGTAGAAGTGCAGGAGGTTGTTAAGGAGTTCTCTTCGCTCGGCAAGGGTTCGGGTTATGCGTTCTGTGGGCAGGGAGAGCAGTCGGTGCAGGCTGTCCGAGGCTTCGGGAGCAAGGGTGTCGCTTTCCTGCATTGTTGCAACGAAAGCTCCTGTTCTCAGGTTGAAGCAGGGGTGGGCGGTATCGTAGTTGTCTTGCGGACAGAAGCCGAGAATGCTTGCGAGCTTGATAAGGAAACGCAGGTGAAACTCCGCCGTATCCTTGGCTTCTGCCACCTCCAAGGCTGCAATTTCGCTTGCGAGCAACTCGAACAGCTCTCTGTTGGGAACGCTCTCTTTGACCGACAGATTGATGACCTCGGTAAGAAAGAGAGCAAGAGTAGTTTTGACAATGTCGGTAGAGATTTGTTCGTACGAGCCTGCAAGTTGTGAGGAACGAATGCTGCTCAGCTTGGCTTTTGGGGTCTGACTTATTTCCAATTCGACCACACGGAGAGCCTGAAAGTGCTGAGGCTTGGAGTTGCCACGACTTTTGCGAGCCGAACGCAAGATATAGCTCTGCAATCCGAACTCTTGGGTGTAGGCTTTGATGATGAGACTGTTGTCGGTGTAGGCTGTTGTGCCTATGATGATTGCACGTGTGGCGTAAATCATTGCTCTTATCGTATTATCAGGACTTTTCCGCAGGCAGTCCGGCTGCCTTCCTCTGCCGAAGAGAAGATGAGATACACTCCGCTTGCCACCTCTTCGCCGTTGAAGTTCCTGCCGTCCCATACTGCCTGTCCTCCTATGGATTTGAGATGAGCCACCGTCTTGCCCGCAACGTCTGTTATCCTCACGTCAGAGTCTGCCACAAATCCCTTGATTGCAATCGTTCCGCTGTGATGTGGTCTCAGAGGGTTGGGATAGACCGTGAGCTTGCCTGCTTCTTCTGCACCCTTGGTCGATTCGGCTTTGTAGGACACAATTCCGCGGTCTGTTCCAATGAACACCTCGCCTGTTTTGCCGTTTTGAGCCATGCAGATGATACGGTTGGAAATCAGAGGACTGTTTTCGGCAGTGAAGTGGAAGAGCTGTTCGTTGCCCGAAGCAGAGAGGACATAGATGCCGTTTCGTTCGGTGCCTACCCATTTGCGGTTGCCTCCGTCAATCATTATGCAGGTGATGTTCTCGAAGTTGAGAAGATATTGAGCAATGCCGTTCTCTTGATAGATGATGTTCTGACACTCGGTTTTGGACGTTATTCCGTCGCTTGTTTCAAAGATGTCGGCAATGTTGTATGCTACCTTGATACCTTTGTCCGTTCCAATCCACATTTCGCCGTCCATGTCTTGCGTTATGCAGTTCACCTTGGTCGTCTTGTCATACGAGCCATTGTTCGGGTCGAGCAGCACTTTGTTGCCGTTGTTGTCCAAAACCAAAATCTTGTTGTTTGCTGTCCAAAGGAACTTGTAGTGGTAAAACTTGTCAAGTTCCATTCCCAAAATCTCGTTCAGACCTATTGCCGAATAAGTCTCGAACTTGCCCCAAGTGTTGTCGTATGTCAGATAGCAAAAGCCGTCCTGCACCATGGAGTTTGCAATCAGCAGGTTTGCCGACTCGTCATACTCGACCTTTGCAATACGATAGCAGTAGGGGTGGGGGATAATGGTGTTGTCGGTATTTTCTTGGGTATAAACGTTGATTATCTTGCCGTTTCGGACTTCTATTACGCCGTTCCACCACGATGAAAGCATGAGATGTTTGGGGTCGCGAGGGTCGATAGTTACGTTGAGTACGTCTTTGAGGGTGTCCGATACGGTATTTTCGACAAGAGCCTGCCAATAATATCCGTCAAAGATATAGACGTTTGCAGCAATTCCGCGGGGAGCGTTTTGAATTGTCCTGCCTCCCGGAGCCACATACATCTTTCCGTCCTCCGATGCAGTAATCGAAAAGACATCGTTGCTCATAGGACCGTCGGGGAAGTACTTCTTTACGCTCAGAGAGCCTTGCTTGTAGTTCTCATAGCACAACAAACCCTCATATTCGTGAGCCAACCAAATATCCTCGCCGTCAATTATCGCATCGCACACGTCCAAGTGAGCATTGTGAAGCGGATTCCACTCGTCGCTCAGGTGGAAGAACTCATGTCCTTGATTTACATCGTTGCTGTGATAGAAATTGACACTCCTGTAAGCAACCAAGGTAAGAACATCGCCCTCCAATCGCAGGTTGCGGATATATTGGTCGTCAAAAGCAGTACGCCAGTTCGTTCCGTCAAAGATGTATATGGTGCTGTTGGTTGAGCTTTCGGAAGCAGTGCCGACAAGCAGTTCCGAAGGGTTGATTTGCAAAAGGAAGTTGATATTGTAGTTTCCCCTTCCTGTGTTGGCAATGTCGCTCATGCGTTGCCACGTTTGGCTCGATGCCAAGGCATTGCTGTTTTTGGGAGCGTACAACAAGCCTTCGACCGTTGCCGCAAAGATTGCAGTATCGTTAATTGCCACTGCATTGACAGCCAACTTGGCACTGTTTGTTCCGATGTAGTAGGTGTCGTAAATCTCTCTTCGTTTGAGGTCGATGACCACAATGCCGAAGCCGCACGAAAGATAAGCCTTGCCGGAGTTGAAACAGATATTGTTTATCGACTTGCTGCCCTCTATGCTTCGCACCTTTATGTCCGAGATGTTGTACACCCTGCCGTTTTGAACGATGTCTATGTTGGAGTTGTCGTAGGTGATGATTGTCGATTTTGTTTCGGGGTCGTATGCCGTTACCTTCACTCCTGCATCTGAAAGTCCGTTCACCTTCGAGAACCTCTCGCTTGACTTGTCGTACTTATTGACATAAAAGAGAGAACTCTCCGAAGCAGCCAGAACAGAACTTCCGGTAGAGAAGACCGCATGAGTTGCATAGTAGGACAAATGGTCCTGCCACTGACCTATGGCAGAATTGTAATACTGTGCATTTGAGGCAACAAACCCGCACACGACCAATATGAGGCTAAGACAAAATCTCTTCATCGGCATACATACTTAAAACAACATAGGGGGAACGTAAGAACTTCCCCCTGTATTTTATATTTGTGATTATTTGTTTGCTATTGACCGACAGCTTCTTTCAGTCTCTCGGCATTTTCCGCAAGTTGGAGAGCGTCCAACACCTCTTGGATTTCGCCGTCCATGAACACAGGAAGATTGTACATCGTCCAGTTTATTCTGTGGTCGGTAACCCTCGACTGAGGATAGTTGTAAGTCCTGATTTTTGCCGAGCGGTCGCCGGTAGAGACCATTGTTTTACGCTTGGAGGCAATCTCGTTCAAGTACTTGTTGTATTCCAACTCAAACAAACGAGTTCTCAACACGGTGAGAGCCTTGTCGAAGTTCTTGATTTGAGACTTCTGGTCTTGGCATGACACCACGATGCCGGTAGGAATGTGTGTCAATCTGATTGCAGAGTAAGTCGTATTGACCGACTGACCTCCCGGACCTGACGAACAGAAAGTGTCTTTCCTTATGTCGCTCATCTTCAAATCGACATCGAACTCCTCGGCTTCGGGAAGAACGACCACCGATGCTGCCGAAGTGTGTACACGTCCCTGAGTTTCGGTTTGCGGAACTCTCTGAACGCGGTGAACACCCGACTCGTACTTCATCTGACCATAAACACCCTCACCCGAAACGTTAAGCACTATTTCCTTGTATCCGCCCACCGTTCCTTCGGTAAAATCGACAATCTCGGTCTTCCAACCTTTCTTCTCGAAAAACTTGGTGTACATTCTGTATAGGTCGCCTGCAAAGATGCTTGCCTCGTCGCCTCCTGTGCCTGCACGGATTTCAAACACCGCATTCTTGCCGTCCTGAGGGTCGGAAGGGATAAGCATGAGGCGGATGTCGTCTTCCATTTGTTCGCGTTTTTGAGTAAGCTCGCCCAACTCCTGCTTAGCCATCTCCTTAAACTCCTCGTCCTTCTCGTTGTTCAACACAAACTTGGCGTTGTCAATATTTTCCAAAACGTTCTTGTATTCCTTGTAGGCTGCAATTATGGGCTGCAAATCTTTGTAATCCTTGCTGAGTTTGACATAGTGTTTCATGTCGTTCATCACCTCCGGATCGTTCATCTGCTTCTCAATCT
>JAEDJL010000014.1 GCA_016296345.1 Bacteroidales bacterium
GAGGCGAAAAACCCCGACAAATCGAACAATCAAGAGAATGTCATTTCATAAAACTGTCATAAATGACACTTTTTTGAAATGACATTCTCCTTTTTGCAACAAAATTCTTACCTTTTGTTAAAGCCAACAGAGCAGCCATCTCAAACTATCGGGGCAACCCTTTCGCCCTTTCACAGCACCGCCGCAACCTTCCTTACGTTTTCAAGCCTTTCAATAAAGGATTTGTCTTGCTTTGTTGCCTGTATATTGTAATCAAGCTGCATTCGCATAAGTAGTTCTGCACTTATGCCCAAAGCAGCTTCAAACAACATTGCTGTCGGAGTGGTGATTGGTCGGCGGCAATTCAGGATGTCGTTCAGCATTTTGTACGAAATGCCCATTTGTTCAGCAAGTTTGGTTTGCTTAATGTTTCGATATTCCATTCTTCTTTGATGATTTCACCCGGGTGAATCGGGCGTTGGCATACATATTTACTCATGTTTTTATCGTTTATAGTGGTTTGACAATTCCAATATGTTACAAATATAAACCATAGTCTCGGATTATTTTTCCTGATTTGGCGAAAGGCTCAAACAAATAAAGCCTGCCGAATAGCGACAGGCTTGCGGAGAGAAAGGGATTCGAACCCTTGATACCCTTTTGGAGTATACACACTTTCCAGGCGTGCCTCTTCAACCACTCGAGCACCTCTCCATTTTTGCGGTTGCAAAGATAGGGCTTTTTGTTGTACTGACAAAGATTTTTGTTATCTTTTTGCAATTTTTGCTTTGCCCGAAAGGCTTTGCACTTTCAGCCGCATGACTTTGGTGCGGTGCAGTGCTGCGGGATTAAATTCAAAATGTGTCTTGTGATAATGGTCGGTTATCAGTTGCAGGGCTTTGAGTTTTTCTTCCGGATTGTCGATTATTTCGATTGTTCCGCTGCCAATGATGCTGCGATAGTTCATTGTGCAGTAGCCTTTTTCTCTGTCGGAATAAAGAGCGTGCGAACAATCTGTTTCAAAGCTTGCTTTCGGGTTTTGTGCAATGAGTTCATATTTCCTTCCTTCGGCTGCTCCGTGAAAGTAAAGGAACAGTCCTTCGTCTGTTTTCTCAAATCCGAAATTCAACGGCAAAAGGTAGGGAACTCCTCTTTCGCTGTCGTTTAATCCCAAGACGCATACGTCGCTTTCGGACAGTATGTCGATTATTTCGCCTTCGTCTTTTATCTCTCTGTCGGAGCGTCTCATGTCGGTATTGTGGTGCTTTATTCGTGATAATATACTCTTTTTATTCTCTCGGATACCGATGTGAATATTTCGTAGCTGATTGTGTCCAAGGCTTTTGCCATATTATCGACAGGGTTTTCCTCTCCGAAGATGACAACTCGGTCGCCCACCTTGGCATCTATGCCGCTTAGGTCTATCATGCACATATCCATGCAGATGTTTCCAACAATCGGTGCTTTGCAAGAGTTAATCCATACTTTGAAACCTCGCTCTGACAGATGTCTGTTCACTCCGTCGGCATATCCTACGGGGATTACGCCTATGGTTGTGGTGTCTTTGGCAATGAAGTTCCTCATATAGCTTACGCTTTCGCCTTTTGCTATTGTTCTTATCTCGGTCAGGCAGGTTTCTAAGCTGTGTACATATCTCAAATGTTGCTCTGTGGCTTTGTCCCAGCCTGTTCCGTACATTCCGACGCCCAATCTCACCATGTCGAAGTGGGCTTGAGGAAAGCGGATTATGCCGGCAGAGTTGCAGATGTGGCGTAGGATTTTGTAATCGAAGGCTTGGGTGAGTGTGTCTGCAAAGGTTGTGAAACGCTCAAGCTGAAGTGCGGTAAAATCGTCTTGTTCGGGGCTGTCGGCACAGGCAAAGTGCGAAAAGACTGAGGCAATGTGAAGACAGGGGTGCTGTTTGAGTGTGTCAATCAGCCTTGGCAAATCGGCTTGTTCAAATCCCAATCGGTGCATTCCCGTATCTGCTTTGATGTGTACTTTGAGTGGCAAATCCTTTACCAAGTTCAGGCTTGCAAAGTTGTGAACAACAGGTTCCAAGTCGTACTCTTGCATTTTTTCCAAGGCGTCTTCTTCGAGTGTTACGACCATTATGGGCAGTGTGATGCCGTTGTTTCTCAGTGTGATGCCTTCGTCGGCAAAGGCAACGGTGAGGTAGTCTGCCAAAGATTGTTGAAGCTGTCTTGCAACTTCGCTTCCGCCGCATCCGTAGCTTGATGCTTTGACCATTCCCATAAGACGAGTTCCCGGTTTGAGCTTCGATTTGAAGTATCTCACGTTTTCGTCCAAGGCACTGAGGTTTACTTTCAGAACGCTTTGATGACTCCGGGTTTCCAATCGCTTGGATATGCGTTCGAGTTCGGCTTTGCGTGAGCCTTTGAGAAGTATGGCTTTGCAGGCAAAGTCGCTCGATGAGGTAGTGAGCAGAAATTCGTCTGCCGAAGAGAAGAATCGGTGTGGCAAATCGAAGATTGTGTCGTTGTTTACAAAGTCTGTGCCAATTCCGTAGAGGTATGAAATTCCTTTATTTTTGAGAAGGCTGTTTATTCTGCCGAGTGTGAGTGCTGTATCGCGGTTTTTTTCTTGCAAATCGGAGAGTATGGCAACTCTTTGCAGCTTGGGGTTTTGGGTATTGAGGAAGTCGAGTGCGGCTTCGAGCGATGTGAGGTCGAGACAGTAGCAGTCGTTTACCAAAACAGAGCCTCCGACCGATTGCTTTATCTGCATTCTCATGTCCAAGGCTGTGAGTTGTCTCATTCTGTGCTTGATTTTTTCGGTGTCTATGCCGAGTTGTTTGCACAAAACGAATGCCGAGGCTGCGTTTTGTCGGCTTACCTTGTCCGAAAAGGGGAGGGGAAGGTCTTTTGTTATGTCTTTGCTCAGATAGGATACCAAGCGGATGTTGTGCTTGCGGCAGAAGGTTTCTACTTTTTCAAACAACAAAGGGTTGTCTTGGCTGCATATCAGTGTTTTGCAGCCTTTGAAGAGTTGTAGTTTCTCGTTTATTTTCTCTTCTTCGGAGGAAAAATTTACTCCGTGGGCTTCTCCGATGTTTGTAATCAGACCTGTGTCGGGCAAAATCATCTCTTGCAGTGCCTGCATTTGGTTTGGAGCTGATATTCCTGCCTCAAACACAGCTGCTTCGTGGCTTTGGTCAAGCTGCCAGAGCGAAACTGGGACGCCGATTTGGGAGTTGTAGCTTCGTGGAGTGAAACATATCTTTTTGTCTTCTCCAACAAGTATTTTTGTCCACTCTTTTACTATTGTTTTTCCGTTGCTTCCGGTAATTGCGACAACCTTTCCCGAGAAGCGTTTGCGGATATATTTTGCCACATCTTGCAGTGCTTTGAGACTGTCTTTGACAATGAAAAATGTGGCGTCTTTTCCTTTAGTGCAATCTTCGTTTTGACAGACGAAAATCCTTATTCCCTTGTCGTACAGTTCGTTTATGTATCTATGACCGTCGTTGTTGGCTGTCGTTATTGCGAAAAAAACAGTGTCTTCGGTCGTATTGAGACGGCGAGAGTCAAAAAGCAGGTTGGCAACAAGAGGTGTTTTGGATTTGTTGTCGTCATTTGTTGCTCTGCCACAGACTTTTGCGGCATTGCAAGCCTCTGCAAATTCTTTCAGACTTAAAATCATGACAAAATTTTTTGCAAAGGTAACAAAAAGCACCAACAATCTTCATGCCTTTTTGCTCAAAGAGTAAACACGAAAAGGCATTCGGTCAAAATAAAACGGCGAATTGGAAAAATAAATCGCCGTTTTGCAAAAATAAAACGGCGTTTTGCTCATGCTGAAACGCCGTTTTGTTTTGTCAGAACTTAAAGTCTTGATTATTTGATGATTGATTTGAGTTTTTCAGTGAGGATAGGAATGATTTTGTTTGCATCTCCGACAATGCCCAAATCGGCAACTGACATGATAGGTGCGTATTTGTCTTTGTTGATTGCAACGATAAATTCGCTCTCTTCCATACCAGCCAAGTGTTGAATGGCTCCCGAAATTCCGCAAGCCATATATAGCTGTGGTCTTACGGTCTTTCCGGTTTGTCCGACTTGTCTTTCGTGTCCTATTATGCCTGCATCGACACAAGCTCTCGAAGAAGAAACTTCTCCTTTCAATACTTTTGCCAATTCTCCAAGCATTTCAAAGCCTTCTTTCGAGCCTACACCACGTCCTCCCGAAATCAAAATTTTTGCTTCCGATATATCGACCATATTGTCGGTTGCTTTCACTGTTTCGAGAACCTTGACTTTGAATTTGCTCTTGTCGAAATTAACTTTGTAGTCGATGACTTCGCCCTTTCTGTCGGCATCTGCTTCCATTGCCTTCATAACTCCGGGACGTACTGTACTCATTTGAGGACGGTGGTCGGGACATACGATTGTTGCCATGAGGTTTCCGCCAAATGCAGGACGGGTTGACCAAAGCTCTTTCTCTTCGGAGATTTCCAACTTGGTGCAATCGGCTGTCAAACCGGTGGTTACTCTTGCCGAAAGACGAGGACCGAGATCTCTTCCTATGGTTGTTGCTCCTATAAGGACGATTGAGGGTTTTTGTTCGCAGATTATCTGATATATTGCTTGAGCGTAAGGCTCTGTTGTGTAGGTTGCGAGACACTCATCATCGACTACCAAAACCTTGTCGGCTCCGTGAGCAATCAAATCGCCTGCAAGTCCTTTCACATTGTGTCCCAAAAGCATTGCATACACCTCTTGGTTCAAATCTTGTGCCAAATCGTGAGCTTTTCCCAACAATTCCAAAGCCACGTTTTGCAATTTGCCTTCTCTTTGTTCGCAGAAGACAAATACATTCTTATATTGTGATTTATCCATTACGTCTTTCCTTTTTAGATGATGAACTTTTCTTTCAATTTGCTGATGATTAGGTCGGCTGCTTCTTCGGGTGAAAGTCCGTCATGGACCATTCCTGCAGGCTTCATCTCCTTTGCACCTGCTTTCTTGACCTTTGTAGGAGAGCCTTTCAAGCCTAATTTTTCTTCTTCGACGTCAATTTTGTCTGTATCCCAGATTTCAACTTCCTTATCCCAAGCCTCGACAATTCCTTTGACGCTCATGTAACGAGGTTTCACCGCCGAAGCAAGGCAGGTTAGCAAACAAGGGCTTTCAACCTCCACAATCTGATAGCCATCTTCTAATTGCTTTTTGATTTTGAAAGTTTTGTTGCCGTCAAACTCCAATCCCTCCAAGTAACTTACCTGAGGAATTCCCAAATGCTCCGCAATCTGAGGTCCAACCTGCGCAGTATCGCCGTCAATCGCCTGTCTGCCTGCCAAAACTAAGTCAAAATCCAACACTTTCAAAGCTCCAGCCAAAGCATTCGAGGTTGCAAGAGTGTCAGCTCCCGCAAACTTGCGGCTTGTCAGCAATATGGCACGGTCAGCACCCATTGCAAACGCCTCTCTCAAGATTGCCTCTGCCTGAGGCGGTCCCATGGTTATCACGGTTACCTCTGCACCATACTGTTCTTTTAATTGGAGAGCGTATTCCAAGCCTCCCTTGTCGTCAGGGTTGATAATTGAAGGAATACCGTCTCTTATTAGAGTTCCCGTCTTTGGATCGAGTTTAACCTCTGTTGTATCGGGAACCTGCTTGATACAAACTACTATTTTCATTCTATAATTCGATTTATTTTCTCACTACTATAACTATTTCAACAAAGAAGCTGCTATCACCATACGTTGAACCTCGCTTGTGCCTTCGTAAATCTCGGTGATTTTTGCATCTCTCATCATTCTCTCAACAGGATATTCTCTCGTATATCCGTAACCTCCGTGAAGCTGAACGGCTTTGGTTGTAACCTCCATTGCAGTCTGTGCAGCAAAGAGCTTTGCCATTGCAGCATCTTTTGAATAAGGGATACCATTATCCTTTTTATATGCAGCCGAACGAACAAGAAATCTTGCAGCATTCACATTTGTTTCCATTTCTGCAAGTTGGAATTGAGTGTTTTGGAATTGTGCTATACTCCTTCCAAATTGCTTTCTTTCCTTAGTGTATTTTACTGTTTCGTCCATAGCACCTTGTGCAATTCCCAAGGCTTGAGAGGCAATTCCTATACGGCCTCCGTCCAATGTTTTCATTGCAATGGCAAATCCTTTTCCTGCCTTACCCAAAAGGTTCTCCTTTGGAATGCGGCAGTTCTCGAATATAAGCTCGCAAGTTGCCGAACCACGAATACCGAGTTTCTTTTCCTTCTTTCCGATTGAGAAGCCCGGAGTTCCTTTCTCGACAATGAAAGCCGAGATGCCCTTGTTGCCGAGGCTCTTGTCGGTCATTGCGAAGATAACATACACGTGTGCATAGCCGGCATTTGTGATGAATATTTTACTACCATTTAATATATAGCTGTCTCCGTCTTCCACTGCGGTAGTTTGTTGCATTGCTGCATCAGTACCTGCATTAGGTTCGGTCAAACCAAAAGCCCCAATCCATTCTCCGCTTGCCAAGCGAGGGACATACTTTTGTTTTTGTTCTTCTGTTCCGTTTTCCATAATAGGAGCAATACACAAAGAAGTGTGAGCCGAAAGCACAACGCCTGTTGTTGCACATACTCTCGAGAGTTCCTCAACCGCCATGGTGTACATTTGATTTGTTCCGCCCTGTCCGCCATATTCTTTTGGCACAGGGATACCCATCAAACCAATCTTGCTCATTTTCTCGACTGTTTCAAGCGGAAAACGCTCTTGGTCGTCAATTTCCGCAGCCAAAGGCTTAACTTCGTTCTCTGCAAACTCTCTTATCATCTGCAAGAACAACTCTTCTTGTTTTGTTAGACTGAAATCCATATCTTGCTTAGTGTTTATTTATTTCAATAATGTTGTTTCAAAACTGCAAATATACGAAAAAAACACAATCAAACATCGTTTTGCACTAAAATCCTTCCCGAAAAGCCCTCAAACAGCCTCCTTGCAGCCGAATAAATCGAACTCAGAAAGCTGCAAAACCACTTTGTGATTACCCCTCTTCGCCGCTCCAAGTGCCTTTTTCAAAGTCGGGGACGAGGTTGTTTTGAGATTGGAGTGATTGGAAGAAGCCTTTGTGAAGCCCGATGGAGAAAAAGTAGTCTGTAATCCGTTCATATTCTTCTTTTTCAAGCGGTCGGTTGAGGTAGTCTTGCTTCATGTGTTCTATTGGTGCGTATTGGCTCATCAGACTGATTGTCAGATTTGGCGAGATGTCGCAAAGAGCGTCCAATACTCCCTTGCTGTTCTCTTCTTGTGAGGGAAGAACAAGGTGTCGCACTATAATGCCGCTTTCAATCTTGTCATTGCTGTCGGTGAGTATGCTGTTGCCTTTCTGATAGTACATTTCGCTTATTGCTTCGGCTGCTTTTTGAGGATAGTCTTCGGCAAGGGACAGCTCTTTTGCCAAATGTGGGTCGGAATACTTGAAGTCCGGAAGATATATATCGACAATTCCCTCCAAGCGTTTGAGGATTTGAGGATTGTCATAGCCGTTGCTGTTATATACCACTTTGGGATAAATTTTCTCTTGGTGCAATCGGCGTATTATGGCACACATCAGCGGCACTTGATGGGTCGGAGAAACAAAGCCTATGGTGTTTTCGCTCTCGCTCAATACCTGCTTGATTTTGCATATAATCGTTTCAAATTTTTGAAACGGCGTTTCGTCCGAACAAAACGCCGTTTTATTTTGACAAAACGGCGTTTCAGCCGAGTAAAACGGCGTTTTGATAACAGATTTATTGTCAGATATTTGCTTGTTCTGGCAATAGACACATTGCAGGTTGCAGTGAGAGAAGAATACATTGCATATTCCCTTGTCGGATACCAAGATTGGTTCTTCTCCTTTGTGGTTGCAGATTGCCGAAATTTCAATTCCGCTTCCGCATCGGCAGAATCCTTTTTCGCCTTCGATGCGATTGACGCCACATTTGCGAGGACAGAGTTCGCAATGGCTCAACAGAGCAATTTCTTCTTCGGTATAAGGTACTTCAAGTTCCATTTTGTCGATAGTTTTTTCGCCTTGCAAAGGTACGAATAGCAGTGCGATAGTTTTGCATCGGCACAAAAATAAAATCGACAGCGAGAGTTCGCAATTTTGTTTGAAATGATTACTTTTGCAAAAAGCGGTTACAAACAAACAATACGGACTTATGCCTTACGGATTGACAGACAGAGAGTTTGCAAAGATAGAAGAATTGTTCTCACAAGACGAAAAGATTGAGTATGTGCTTCTAAGGGGTTCGAGAGCAAGGGGAAACTATCGACCCGATTCGGATATGGACATCACTATTTTGGGAAGACATATCGACCAAATGAGCGTCGAAGACTTGCAAAAGAGGATAGAAAACAGTGATATTTCTTGTCCTGTGGAAATATTCCCTGCAAGGCTTTCGGAAAACGAAGAATACATAGAAGGAGTGAGCCACAAGGGACTGTTGATATACCAAAAGCCTCAATCAAAGTGAGGAAAGCTGAAAATAAAACCAAATGTAATGCTTTGGTTTCTAATCTTTTGGTTTGACAGGGCGAAAGAAAAAGGCGAAAAATTTTGCAGAAACCAAAATAAGTCGTACCTTTGCAGACGCAAATTAAGGGGCGCATTCGTCTAACGGCTAGGACGGCAGATTCTCATTCTGCAAATAAGAGTTCGATTCTCTTATGCGCTACAAAGGATATTGCATAATGGTCCCGGCTTCTCGTAGGTCGGGACTTCCTTTATTAGAAAGACTACATTTGACCGATGAGGTATTTTTTGCATTTGGCATATAATGGAGCCGGTTTTCACGGTTGGCAAATTCAAGACGGACAGACAAGCGTACAACAAGCCTTGCAGGAAGCCTTGATGCACCTTTGCCGAGAGCCGATTGTTCTTACAGGTTGCGGACGCACCGACCGAGGCGTTCATGCAAGCGATTTTTATGCTCATTTCGACTATCTGCCGCTCACAAAGAAAGAAAGAAACCACCTTGTCGGCAAACTGAACCGCTATTTTGACCACAACATACTCATTTACGGTCTTTACCCCATGCAGGAAGAAGCCCACGCCCGCTTCAATGCACAAGGCAGAACCTACCAATACCATGTCAGCCAAACCAAACAACCATTCAGAGACGCCTTTTGCTATTATTATCCTTGGAGGCTTGACATCGACAAGATGAACCGTGCAGCCGCTCTGCTGATTGGTCGCAAGGACTTTACCTCTTTCAGCAAGCTGCACACCCAAGTCAATAATAATATATGTACATTGACCGATGCCCGTTGGGAAGAGAAAGACGGAGAACTTGTATTCACAATCAGGGCAAACAGATTTTTGAGAAATATGGTCAGAGCGGTGGTCGGCACATTGCTTGCGGTGGGAAGAGGCAAGATAACAATGGAAGAATTTACTCAGATAATGGAATGCAAAGACCGCTGCAAGGCAGGGACGAGCGTTCCGGCAAAAGCCTTGTTTCTTTGCAAGGTCGAATATCCCGAAGAACTCTTTTTGAAAGAAGAAAACTGATTGTATAAGTGTCAGTTTGCCAAAGTATTGCAACAAATCTGCCTTTCGGAAATATAAAGACTGTGTATTTTTTTCTCAAAAGAGGGGCTTGTTTATAAAACTGTGCTACTTTTGCAAGTAAAGTTACCGATTTGCTATCTTGCCACGGCAAGTATTGAAATCGTAAGCAAGTGTTGTTTAACCAAGTAGAGAAGATAAAATTTCAAATTCATACACCATTATGGAAATTATAGAGATGCTTGCCACTGTGGCAATGATTTTGACAGCAGGAATAGTCGCAAGGGTGTTGTCAAAAAGGAGTTTCAAAAAATTGAGCAGCGATGAAACAATCAACCGTTCGGAGCTTTTGAAAGTTTTGAAAGGGCGGGTGTATTGGTCTTTGGGGGTATTTGTAATTCTACTTGTGCCGGTAGTTGTCTTGAAAATGAAATTTGACGTCAACATTTTTGCAAACACTGCAACCTCTTTGGCTTTCTGGTTTGTAGCTTGCATTATTATGGGATTTATGTCCTATTATGATAGTTTGAGAACAAAATTCCGATTGTTGAAATAGAGTGATTTCGGCTCAAAAGCAAGATTTATTTTGAGCAAAGGCAAGATTTAAGAAAATAAATCCGTATCTTTGCCCCGAAAAAACGAAACATTCTAAAAACATATTCAGATATGAACAACATAGATTGGAAGAGCCTGCCATTTGGCTACTTTAAGACAGATTGCAACGTACGTTGCTATTACAGAAATGGCAAATGGGGAGAATTGGAATACACCGATTCTGAGGAAATAACAATGCACATGGCTGCAACATGCTTGCATTATGGTCAAGAGGCTTTTGAAGGCATGAAAGCATTCAGAGGCGTCGATGGAAAAATTCGTTTGTTCCGTCCATACGAAAACGCAAAACGTTTGATTCGTTCGGCAGAAGGCGTGATGATGGCACCCGTTCCCGAAGAATTGTTCGTAAAGGCTTGCGTCGAAGTGGTAAAACGTAACGAGCGTTTCGTACCTCCTGCAGGCAGTGGTGCATCTTTGTATTTGCGTCCGCTACTTATCGGTACGGGAGCGCAAGTCGGAGTTAAGCCTGCGAACGAATATTTGTTCGTTGTCTTTGCCGGACCTGTCGGACCTTACTTTAAGGAAGGCTTCAAGCCTGTTCAAATCCAAATTGTGGAAGATGCAGACCGTGCAGCACCGCTTGGAACAGGTACATTGAAGGTAGGAGGAAACTATGCGGCATCTTTGCGTTCGGGACAGAGAGCTCACGACGAGGGATTCTCAAACGTTCTTTACCTTGACGCAAAGGAAAAGAAATACATTGACGAAGCAGGTGCTGCAAACTTCTTCGGAATAAAGAATAACACCTACTGCACACCAAAATCTACCTCTATACTTCCTTCAATCACCAATATGTCGTTGCGTCAGTTGGCAGAAGATATGGGAATGAAGGTAGAACAACGTCAAATCCCTATTACCGAATTGCCGGAGTTTGAAGAAGTGGCAGCTTGCGGTACTGCAGCAGTCGTTTCTCCTATCGGAAAGATAGTAGACAGAGGCACAGGCAAGGTATATGACTATGGTACAGAACCGGGACCTGTATGTACAAAATTGTACAAGCAGTTGAAGGGCATTCAAGAGGGAGAACTTGAAGATGTTCACAACTGGAATTTGATTGTTGAGTAATTTTGATAAACAACAAGCATACAACGCCGCTTCAAAGGCCCAGCCGACGAAAGCGGCGTTTTTGTTTTGACATGGAAAAAATCCTTCTTATTCAAACAGCTTCGATTGGCGATGTGATACTTCTTACATCTCTTGTGGAGAAATTGCATCACAAGTTTCCCGATGCTCGCTTGGACTTGGTGGTAAAAGCACCCAATCAGGCTCTCTTTGCCAATCACCCTTTTATCAACTCGCTCTGGGTGTGGGATAAGCACAAAGACAAGTATCTCAACCTGTTTCGTATCATCAAAGGAGTGAGAGAACAACACTATGATGTCGTTCTGTGTGTGCAACGCTTCTTTTCGTCAGGCTTGATGTGCGTGCTTTCGGGAGCAAAACACAAAATCGGCTTCGACAAAAGCCCTTTGTCATTTCTTTTTACCAAATCCAAGCCCCACCGAATAGAAAAAGGCATTCACGAAATCGACAGAAACATATCTCTTTTGGAAGATATATGGTGCGAAAAAGCCCCGAAGCCGCAGCTCTATCCGAGTAGAGAAGATTATGACAAGGTGTCAATATATAAGGGAGAGACTTTTTATACGCTTTCTCCCTGCTCTCTGTGGGAAACAAAGACGATGCAGAGCGACAAATGGGTGGAACTGCTCTCTTATATGGCAGAGCATACACCCGAAGCGAGAGTTTATCTTCTCGGAAGCAAGGACAACAGAGCCGAATGTGAGAAGATGATTGAATTGTCCGGCAACAAAAAAGCTGAAAATCTTTGTGGCAGTTTATCCCTTTTGGAGAGTGCGGCACTGATGAGGGACGCAAAGATGAACTATGTTTGCGATTCTGCACCTTTGCATCTCTGTTCGGCAGTCGATGCTCCCGTTACGGCAATTTTTTGCTCCACAACGCCCGACTTCGGCTTCGGACCGTTGAGCAGCAACAGCCTTGTAATAGAAGCCGAACCAACTCCCGAATGCAAGCCTTGCGGACTTCACGGAGCAAAGCAATGCAAAACCAAAACATTTGCTTGCAGCCGCAATATAGATATGCAAAAACTCTTCGACAGATTATAAATATGGTAGAGCAAAACCAATAATCGCCGCAAGCCATGCACCTTTCAGACGTTTGTTCCTTACTAATATTCAGACAGACTTTTGGAGATATTTTTGCTTGAAGGCGAGAGAGTTGCACTATGTGGGCGTTATTTGCTTTTTCTTGTGATTGTTATTTGCCGAAAATACGGTATTTTTGCTCTCGGAAGATAAACTTTGATTTGACGAATGTTTGAAAGAACTGAATTGATGATTGGAAAGCAGGGGGTCGAAAGGCTTAAAGGCTCTCATGTTCTTGTGGTCGGATTGGGCGGAGTAGGGGCTTTTGCTGCCGAAATGCTGTGCAGAGCAGGCGTAGGCTCGCTTACCTTGGTCGATAGCGACATTGTGAGCGAGACAAACAAAAATCGTCAGCTTGTTGCACTCGATTCCACAATCGGAATGCTGAAAACCGATGTCCTTTCCAAGAGACTGAAAGATATAAACAAAGATGTGAACATTGTTTGCGTGAGTGAGTTTCTTAAAGACGAGAGAATGGTCGAGATTTTGCTCTCTTCTCATTACGATTACGTGGTTGATGCGATTGATACCCTATCTCCGAAGCTCTATTTGATAACTCACTGCATTCGTTTCTCCATTCCGATTGTCAGTTCGATGGGAAGCGGAGGCAAATCCGACCCTTCGCAGGTCAGAATTGCCGACATTTCGCACTCGTACAACTGTCCGCTTGCACGAATGTTGAGAAAAAAACTCCACAAGCTCGGTATTCGCAAGGGATTCAAGGTTGTCTTTTCGCCGGAGGAAGTTTCAAGAGATTGCGTGGTCGAAGAAAGAAGCGAAAACAAACGCTCAAACGTGGGAACTCTCTCTTATATGCCGGCTGTTTTCGGTTGCTTTGTTGCAAGTGTTGTTATAAGAGACTTGGTCGGCTTGAACAAATAAGAAAAAAGAGATTGACAAGGGTGATTGTGAGCAATAAAAGCCCTGAAAGTTCGATATACTCATACCAAAACACAAGAACCAAACAATAAGAGTTGAATTTTATGGAAGAAATGTTGGAAGTATATTGTCGAAATACCGACACAAAAATCCTTGTTCGCTCGGGCATGGATATGCTCGGGGTTGCCGACTTTGCGGGAATGAAGAATACGGAGAATATTCTCGGAGTGTGCGTAAACAATAAGGTGCAAAATCTCAATTATCGCATATATTCTCCCAAGACAGTGGAGTTTTTGGACATCAACAGCACAAATGGAAGGCGTATGTATGCTTTTTCTCTCATGTTTATGCTCTATCGTGCTGTCAAAGAGCTGTATCCGGAGAGCGAATTGTATATTCAGCACTCTATGTCCGACGGTTATTTTTGCGAGATAAACAATCTTGAAGAGAGTATGCCGCAAGCAATCGGCAAGTTGAAAGAACGTATGTGTCAAATGGTCGAGGAGAACATTCCTTTTTTGAGAAAGATTGTCCCTGTTGCAGAGGCAGCGGAGCTTTTCGAGCGATTGGGAATGAAAGAGAAAGCAGAACTGATACGCAACAGCAACCGACTTTATGCCAATGTGGATTTGCTTGGCGATGTGGTCAATATGTTCTTCTTTGAGCTTGTTCCCTCAACCTCATACCTCAAAGTGTTTGACCTTTATGCCTTTGACGATGGATTTATTCTTCAAATGCCCTCAAAGGAAGACCCTTCCCGAACACCAAGGCAGCACACCAAAGACCTCAAACTCTTTTCCATATTCAGAGAACACAAGAATTGGGTTCGCATTTTGGGAACTCCGTACGTCAATATGCTCAACAAGGCAGTCGAATACAATAAACAAAACGAACTAATCCAAGTTTCGGAAGCCTTACACGAGAAAAAGTATGCCGAAATTGCCGACAATATATATAGGAGAAAGGAAGATGTGAAGTTGGTTCTGCTTGCCGGACCTTCTTCTTCGGGAAAGACGACCTCATGCAGGCGGATTGCGACACAGCTTTCGGTGCTTGGTTTCAAGCCTTTGCAGATTTCGTTGGACGATTACTTTGTTGATAGGGAGCATACGCCCAAAGACGCTGCGGGAAACTACGATTTTGAGTGCATAGAGGCGTTGGACTTGGACTTTTTCAACTATCAGATGAAGGAACTCCTCTCGGGAGCAGAGATAGAGCTGCCTCGCTTTGACTTTATCAGCGGAAAGCGAGTTCAAAGCGGCAATAGACTGAAAATGAAAGCAAACTCTATTCTGATTGTAGAGGGTATTCATGCACTCAATCCTCATCTTACCGACAAGATTGCGGCAAAAAACAAATACAATGTCTTCGTTTCGGCAATGACACAGCTCGCCTTGGACCGCCATAACCTGATAAGCAGCAGCGACAACCGCCTTTTGAGAAGAATAGTAAGGGATAACAATTACAGAGGATACTCTGCCCAAGATACCATACTTCGTTGGGACAGCGTCAGAAGCGGCGAAGAAAAGCACATCTTCCCATATCAGGAGAACGCAGACAGCATTTTCAACTCCTCATTGCTGTATGAAATAGGTGTTTTGAAGCCTATGGCAGAGAATTTGCTCCTTGAAGTGGCTCAAAACTCCCCTGCATACTCGGAAGCACGCCGATTGCAGAACTTTTTGGCAGAATTTAAGTCAATAAAGACTGATTTCATACCGCCAACTTCGATAATGAGAGAGTTTTTAGGCGGCAGCAGCTTCGCATATTAAGCAAAAAAACGACGAGTTTTGAACATCAAATTTTGATTGCAAGCATTTGAAATACAAAATGTTGAATAGAAATTAACAAAACTAACTCTTGAAAAAAGGCAATCAAAAATTTGACAGTCGGAAAAAAAGTAGTAATTTAGCGGTTCGAAAAACAAGTGATTTGATAGTTTCATAAAGAGTAAAAATTAGCGACATGGAAGCAAAGAAGTCAGACAAAGCGAATTTGGAAAAGACCAAAACGATGTTCACATTGTTGGGTCTTGTCATTTCGATTTCCATTGTGATACTCGCTTTCGAGTGGAAGAGCTACGACGAGAAAGAAGAGGCAATGCAACTTACCCAGGTTGTGCAAGAAGTTGAGGAAATGGTAATCCAGACAAGGCAAGAGGAAACACCACCTCCTCCCGAGGAACCTCAGCAAGCTGAAACAACCGAGTTTGAAATCGTCGATGACGACCAAGAATTGAAGAACGAGTTCAGCATCGAGACCTTTGAGAACACAGGAAACGCCGAAGTGTTTATTCCAAAGGTGGAAGTGGTTGAAGAAGTTGTCGAAGAGGAAGAGCAAACAATCTTCATAGTTGTAGAAGAGAGTGCTTCATTCCCCGGAGGTATCCAAGAGATGACTAATTTCATCAAAAACAACTTGAAATATCCTCAACAAGCTCGAGAAACCGGCACACAAGGAAAGGTATTCGTTACTTTCGTTGTTGAAAGAGACGGTTCATTGACCGATGTCAAAGTATTGAGAGACATAGGTTCGGGTTGTGGAGAAGAGGCAGTGAGAGTTGTTAAATCGATGCCTAAATGGAAACCTGCAAAGCAAAGAGGTAAGCCTGTGAGAATGCAGTTTAACTTGCCCGTTGCGTTCACTTTGGCAGGTTGATAGCAAATTTGACGATTTTTTATTTTGTAAATTTTAGATGTATTACAGCATTTGAGAGCAACGGGTCGAGATAGCCCGTTGCTTTTTTCTGTTATGGTGAATTTGAAATGATAACAATAAACGGACTTTCGGTACATTTCCCGGGCGGATACTTGTTTGAAAATGTCGGATTTGTCGTAGGAAATAACGACAGAATTGGTTTGGTCGGCAAAAACGGGGCAGGCAAATCGACGCTTCTCAAAGTCATTGCAGGAAAGCAAGAATACGACAAAGGCAGTGTGATTATCAGCGAAGGGCAAACGGTCGGTTACCTTCCGCAAGAGATGATTCCAAGCTCAAAGGTCAGCGTCTTGGAAGAAGCAATGACTGCTTTTGCTCAATTAAATGCAATGGAAAAGGAGTTGGACAGCCTTGTCCAAATAATAAGCGAAAGAGAAGACTACGAATCTGCCGAATATGAGCGACTGTTGCACCGACACAGCGAGCTGAGCGAGAGGCTTTCTCTTCTTTCGTCGGGCAGTCGTCAGGGCGAAGCCGAGAAAATACTTTTGGGCTTGGGCTTTTCGCACGAAGATTTTTCAAGGAAGATGACCGAGTTCAGCAGTGGCTGGCAAATGAGGGTAGAATTGGCAAAACTATTGCTCCGAAAGCCCGACACACTATTGCTTGACGAACCGACAAATCACCTCGACATCGAATCAATTCAGTGGTTGGAAACTTTTCTCGGCTCATATCGCGGAGCCATAATGTTGGTTTCTCACGACAGATGCTTTCTTGACAATATCACAAACCGCACAATAGAAATCACTTCGGGCAAGATATACGACTACAAGACCAATTATTCAAACTATGTCAAGCTCCACGCCGAAAGGATAGAGCAACAGCAAGCCCGAATGGACAATCAACAAAGACAAATTGCCCAAACCGAGAAATTCATAGAACGATTCAGATATAAGGCAACCAAGAGCAAGCAGGTGCAATCGAAGATTAAGATGCTCGAAAAGATGGAAAAGGTTGAAATAGACCAAACCGACACGTCTTCAATTCACTTTCGCTTTGCTCCTTCGCCCCATTCGGGCAAGGTTGTCGTCGAAATAAAGCAGCTAAACAAGGCTTTCGGAGACAAACTCGTGCTGAAAGATGTGGAAATGCTCATCGAAAGAGGAGAGAAGGTCGCTTTTGTGGGCAAAAACGGCGAAGGCAAATCGACACTCTCCAAAATCATTGTTTCAGACTTGGAACAAAGCAGCGGAATATGCACCTTGGGACACGGAGTTGCCATAGGATATTTTGCACAAAACCAAGCTGCACTTTTGGACGGCACAAAGACCGTGTTTGAAACCATAGATGACATTGCAGTTGGCGAAGTCCGTACACGCATTCGCAACATTCTCGGCAGCTTTCTTTTTGATGAGAACGACATAGAGAAGAAAGTGAGCGTCCTTTCGGGAGGAGAGAAAACCCGACTTGCACTTGCCAAACTTCTTCTTTCGCCTTGCAATCTCCTTGTGCTTGACGAGCCTACCAATCACCTCGATATGCTTTCCAAAGACATACTTAAAATGGCTCTCGTGCAGTATGACGGCACTCTGATTGTGGTTTCGCACGACAGAGATTTCCTTCAAGGGCTTACAGACACCATTTACGAATTTTCTCATCACAAAGTGAGTCAATTCAAGGGCGATATTTTTGAATTTCTTCAAAGCAAAAAGCTCGAAGACTTGAAAGAATTGGACACTCTGTCATCTTGCGACAAATCCAAAACCTCCTCGCCTATAACTCAAAACAAACAAGACTACCTCAAAAACAAAGAAAGAGAAAGTGCTTTGAGGAAGATGAGAAACCGTATTGCCTTGTGCGAAAACGGTATAGAGGCTTTGGAACAGCAGATGGCAGAAATGGACAGGCAAATGTCCATGCCCGATTTTGCAAGCGACAATTCAAATTTAGATGACTTCTACAAACAATACGACAACCTCAAAAAGCAACTCTCAGAGCAAATGAACCTCTGGGAAGACTTACAATCAGAACTTGAACAAGCACAACAACAATGTTAAAACCAAAGTATTACAAAGACAATTTCCGTCTTGCATATCCCATAATCCTCTCTTCTCTCGGAATGAGTGTCGTTCAATTCTTCGATACGCTCATGGTAGGACAGTTGGGTAAAGTTCCCTTGGCAGGAGTTGCCTTTTCGGCAGCAATAACAACCATTGCACTCGTATTCGGACAGGGAATTGGTATGGCACTTACCCCTCTTGTGGGACAGTCATATGCAAGAAAAGAAACAAAACGAATATCCCTTTTGTTTCAAAATGCAATAAGTCTCAACCTTTTCACGGGAGCGTTCATTGTGGCAGTGCTTCTGCTCTTTGTTCCGCTGATGCCATATCTCGGACAGCCGGACGAAGTAATTGAAGCGGCAAGAAACTACTTCATAGTTACCGCAATATCGCTTTTTCCTGCACAACTATTCCTTGCTTTTCGCCACTTTATGGAAGGAGTTGGCAACACCAAGGCGACAATGGTCATCATCATATCTTCAAACGCACTTAACATATTGCTCAACTACCTTTTAATCTTCGGGGCGTGGGGATTTCCATGTTTGGGAGTGCTTGGAGCGGGAGTTGCGACCCTCATTGCCCGAACACTTATGCCGCTTGCATACCTTGTCTATTTGCTTTGGCATAAGCACTACCGAAAGTATTTCAAGTTTTTCTCACAAGAGAACCTCTCATTGCACACTCACAAAATCATAATCCGATTGGGACTTCCCATTGCCGTGCAGTTGGCTTTGGAATGTATCAGTTTTTCGATGGTAACCATAATGATGGGCTGGTATTCGACCGTTGCACTTGCTGCCTATCAAATTGTGTTGACCTTTGTTACCCTTACCTTCCAAGTGGCGTGCGGAATAGCTTCTGCAACTACCATTTTGGTATCCCATGCCTTCGGACGAAGAGACAAAACAGAGGTGTCATGCTATTCGATGAGCGGATTGCATTTGAGTTTTCTTTCTATGGGAACATCGGCTCTTTGTTTCATTCTTTTCGGACGGCAGATAACCTCGCTGTTTTCAGCCGATATTGATGTGATAGTGCAGGGGGCAATGCTGTTTGTTGTTGCCGGTGCATTCCAGCTCTTTGACGGGGCGCAATCTACCCTTCTCGGAGCATTGAGAGGAATAAACGATGTAACCAAACCGATGAAATACTCCTTTTTGAGCTACATTCTTTTTGCCATACCGGTGGCTTATTGTTTGGGATTTGTGGTTGGTTTTGGTCCTTGCGGCATTCTTTCGGGCGAAGCCCTGGGTCTGATGCTTGCGGCAATACTTTACTATCGCCGATTGCGAAAATCGACCTCGGCAATGCAGCTCTGACAGAGCAGGGTGCAAACCTCAAAAATCAAGACGAAATACAAGGAAAATAAATCACCGTTTTGGCAAAATAAAACGGCGATTTATTTTGTCAAAACGGCGATTTATCCGAGCAGAACGCCGTTTTATTTTGACAGGTCTTAATATTTTGATTTTCAGTGTTGTTTTTGAGCCGGCAGGTCGGAGAGAAAGAGCTGCAAAATCGGACTTTTCTTTTCAGAGAAAGAACGATTGCACATTGAAATACTCGATAAGAATACCTATGCAGCCAAAGCGAACAAAGCGACCTATCGACATATACAGACAACTCTTCAAAGGTGAGATTTTCATAAAGCCGAGTGTTATCGCAATCACGTCTCCCACAATGGGCAACCATGCAAAAAATCCTGCAACTGCCTTATATTTATCGACTTTTGCCCTCATTTTCTCTATCTTTTGGCGGCTTACCTTGAATAGCTTCTCAATCCATTCCATTTTTCCGAGCCAACCAAGTCCGAAAGAGGTCATTCCTCCTATGCTGTTGCCCAATCCGGCAAGGAAAACGCACAACCAAACATTGTTTCCCAAAGCAATATTTCCCACAAGCAGTGCTTCACTCGGAAAAGGCAGCACGGTAGAGGCAAGGAAACTGCCGATAAACAGTCCCAACAACCCTAAGTTTTCGAGCATCAGGCTATTTTATTCGGCGATAAGTAAATGTGCGGTTGTCTTTGTCTTTGTATATCATCTTGTTTTGGTCAATTGACTGAATGATGTAACGTTTTGTTACAACGTGTTCATCGACCACAATGAGGGTATCGCCTGTTACGGTGTAAGTTCCCACACTTACCGAGCTTGTGCAGCTGTCGAATGTTGTGAGAGTGCGAGCTTTTGCGTCAGAAACGTAATCTGCAAACTCGATATAAGAGGCTTTTTGACAGTCTGTTGCTTCGGGGTCTGCCATTATCTCTTCTTTGTTCCACCTTCCTGTGATAAGGTCGTTTTCTTCAATCTTTTCTTGGCACGAAGTGAGCATAGAGCCACACATTATGCCCGAGAAAAGCAACATAATTAACTTTTTATTCATCTTTTGTCTGATTTTCGTTTGATTGATTTTGGGATTGTTTTTCTTCTTCTGCCAGTCTTCTCGACAGTTTGTTGGTTGTAATGGTGTCAAAGACCAAAAAGAACAAGAATAACACAAAGTAAGTGATTGCAAACAGGGCTTGGGTTTCAATTTTGAAAAGAAAGACCACTGCCAATACGCCCAAATAAATCACAAACTTGGCAACCTTGGTAATCAAAAAGATATGTACGAAGTTCATCTTGGTCTTTTTGGGCAGAAAATACAGTGCCGAGTATGACAAGGCGGTCATTGCATAAAACATGACGATGTAATATGGCAGGTTTTCGCTGAAAAAGGCTTTGTTTATGGCAAGAGCCGAGAACAAAGTCAGAAAACAAACGCATATTGCAAAGATGCTCAGATAAGAAAAGTAAGATAAAATCGGATGTTGTTTCATTTTCTATTTCTTTGTCAGCTTTTTGAGGGTGGCATACAGCCCTATGGCAATGGCAATAAGGCTCAAACTCACCGTAAAAAGCGGTTTCAATTCGACAAAATGTTCATCTAACTTATATCCGGCGAACACTCCCAAAAACACAATGAACAAAAGTTCAAATGCGATTGCGGAATATTTGCCGTATTCGTTCATTTTTATGTCGGTGTTTTATGACTATTGTTCGTTGTTTTCTTGATTGTTCTGCACATAGAACTGATTTTGTTCTTCGCCCATCGAACAATAACCCGAAAATACAGCACCCGGTTCAATCGAAATCTGACCTATGACCAAGTCTCCCTTGATGCGGGCATCTTTGAGAAGCGAAAGAAGTTCATCAACTCTTATATTTCCATCGACCTTTCCTGCCAATTCTGCATTTTGACAAGCTATTGTTCCGTTAATGTAGCCGCTTTCTCCCATAAAGAGAGTTCCTCTCACTGTGAGATTGCCGTTTATTGTGCCATCTACTCTCATATTTCCGTCGGAAACAACATCGCCCTTGATAGCTGTTCCTCTGCTGATAACATTAAGCTGTTCGTTCTGCTCAAAATTTGTCATAACTTTTGTGTTTTTATCGTGTTATTATTTTTGATTGTCGTTTTGTTCAGATGTATCTTCTTGTTGCTCTTGCTTTTGCAAGGGTTCGAGATACATCAGCTTGAAAAACTTTTCGTAAGTCTCTATATTCTTCTTTTTGTAGAAGGTAGGGTAGTTTTGAATTGAGATTACAAAGTGAGTATAGCGGTCTTTGTCGTATGCTTGCAGCATTGTGTCGATGCTTAGGTAGTAGTTCATTGCCTGATTGCGGTTTGCAAACTTTCTCACTCCAATCATTTGTTTGGTTATGGTGAAGAGTGTACTTGTGGTTTTGAGGTTCAAGTCGGCAAAATGGGTGTCGTTGAACGCCTTAACCTTGCTTTCGGTTTCGATTGCGTCCATTTTGTCGTCGTCAAACAACAAAACATAATAGTGTTGCATATCTTTGAACTTGAACATCAGCATTTCGGCATCGGCAATGTTGTTTTTGTCCTTGTTTTCGCCCTCTTTGCTCGCTCCCTCTGCCGAAGTCTCCTTGTTTTCTTGTGTTTCGGCTTTGTTTTTTGAAGGTTTGTAAGTCAAATCTATCTTTCCGTCGGGATAGGCTGCCGCAAGGTGTTGCAGTTGTGCCTCCACTATAGGAGCAATCTCGCTTTCGGTATGGTTGTGAAGCAGAAGGGTCAAATCCATTGCAAGAGAATCTATCCCGTAAAGCCGTCCTTTTGCCAATGCTTCAACGTATAAGAGCTTTGGAATGTAAGGACCTATTTTCAAACTGTCTCTTGCTTTTGCTCCCTCGGTCAATGTTTGATTGTAAAGGTCTTTTTGATAGAGCGAATAGACGTTTGAGTATAGCCTTTCGCCCAAAGAACCCGACCGACTGACCTCTTCCCAATATTCGGGGTTGCTTATCATCATCGCAAAGTCGCTCTCGGGATATTCGGTGAGTATTTTGTTCTTGTAGAAGTTGGAATTAGGATACTGACCGAGTGCATCATATATTTTGTATAGGTGGTAGGACGAAGGTAATATGTTTTGGTGAGCAGGGAAACGGCGATGCAGTTCCAAGAAAGTCTCGATTGCTTTTCCCATGTTGTTCAATCCTTGATAGTAAATGTAGCCTGCCGAAAGCAAAGCGTCTGCAATTTCTTCGTTTGCTGCGTTTTTTGCCTCGTCAGTGAAAGGAATGTCTTTCGTATAGTACTCTTTGGTTTCGGGAGACGAAGGTTTGCTCTTGCTGCTCTTGCCTGCGGTTGAGTCGGAGGGGTCTTTGCCCTCTTCTGCCAAAGCATCAGTATTCTCAAAGTCAAATTCGTCTTCCTTGTGGCTCAATCTCCAGTTGTCGGCAAGCTCTCTGTCGCCCCAAATCCTCTTAAACTCCAACTGACCTACCTGAACGGTGGCATTATTGTAGAAATACCAGTTCGATTGGTTGGAATTAAATTGGTCGTAACGGTTCATTGTCGCCATGCTTGCAGCCAATGCCTTGGCTTTCTGCTCCTCTTCTTCTTTTTCTTTTTTCTTTCGCTTATATTCTTCGATGTAAGAGTTTATTCTTCTGTCGAGTTCTTCTTCGCTTAGCAGGCTCATGGCAATCAAACTGTCCCAACGCTCCACGCATCTGAGGTCTGTAACAAGTTTGGTGAGGACTTTTTGTCGGCTTTCGATGTTTGCACGGTTCGGATAGTCCTTCGGCATTACCGAAAGGGCGGTATCGTAGTACATTTGTGCTTCTTCATACTTTTCAAGCACCGAAAAATAGGTGTCGGCAGCCCTTAGAGAAGAGACAATCTTCTGTTGCTTATTCACAGTCGAGAGATGAACCGATTCTTCCCACTGATTGCAAGCCTTATCGACGTTCTTGTCCCTGAAATAAACCTCTCCCAAGGCATAATATATTTGGTCTTTGTATTCTATGTTCTTCTTATCTTTTGCCATTTTCTCCAATCGGGAAATTATTGGCTTGCTGCTGCTATTTTTGGGGTCGTAACACATTGCGATGTTGAGATTTGAAGCAAACTGCATCTCGTAATTTCCTGCCCGTTTGGCTGTCTTTTTGAAACATTTGGTCGCCATATCATATTCGCCAGCCTCTTTGTAAATCTGTCCTTCGATAAACATCAGACGAGTGTTCAATTTGGGTTCAAAAATGGTGAATTTGCGTTTCTTGAAGTACTCTAACGCCAAGGCGTTTTTGCCTTGTGCAAGAGCGTTTTCGGCATATACGGTATATAGGAAGTTGTTTAGTTTTTTCGGAGCTTTGCCTTCGTCAATTTTGTTCTTCACTTGGTCGAGCAGAATGTCGCATTCGCTGTACTTTTTGCTCATGCAGTTGGTCAGAGCAAGCCAAATCATTGGCTCATACATCTCTTTTTTGTCTTTATACTGCCCCATAAGAGACGAGAAAGTGGCACTTGCACTCTTGTAATCCCTTGCATAGAAGCAGGCTTTGCCAATCAGCAGGTAGGCATCGTCAATTTGCGGATTTTTTTCGATACCCGAGAACTTCATAGAGTGCTTTTGAATGACTTTGCTGCCTTTTTCAATTGCTCTGTCGGTGTTTGACTTGATTGAAGCGGCATTTTCGGCACTTCCGAGCTTATAAACAGGTAGTATCTTGGTGAAATCGTCTTTGTGATTTTGCTCCAAGGATTTTATTCCTTCCTTTAACGCCTGATTTCCGTTCCACCAAGCGTTGTAATGTGCCGTAATGCTGTGATATTGTCTGTTGAGCCACTTGTCTTTGCTCGTCGAACAAGCACAAAACAACAATATGGCAGAACAAATCAAAGATATGTTTAGTGTTTTCCTTTTCAAATCACAGCCTGTTTTTGATTACTAACTTATAAATTGCAAATTTATTGGATTTATCCGAAAAAACAATCGAAAGGACACAAAAAACGAACTTTTTTCTCGCCTTATCCGAAATATATAGTATATTTGCACGCAAATTAAAAGCAAGATTTAACAATAAAATAGCAAGAAAAATGGCAAGAGTAAAAGCATTCAGAGGTTTGAGACCTCCGGTTGAGATAGCAGAACAGCTTGCTTCTCGCCCCTATGACGTAATGAACTCGGCAGAAGCACGAGTTGAGGCAGCAGGTAACCCTTATTCTCTTCTTCATGTAACGAAAGCAGAGATAGATTTGCCCGAAGGAACTGACGAACACTCAAAAGAGGTTTACGACAAGGTGGTCGAAAACTTCAATGCCTTCAAACAAAAAGGCTGGTTGGTAAAAGAGGACAGACCAAAGCTCTATATCTACGCCCAAACAATGGACGGACGTACCCAATATGGTATTGTGGGCTGTACTCACGTCGATGACTACTTCAACAACGTGATTAAAAAACACGAGCTTACTCGTAAGGACAAAGAAGATGACCGAATGATTCACGTCAATATCACCAATGCGAACGTTGAACCGGTATTTTTCGCTTATCCTGCTCACAAAGAAATTGACCAAATTGTCGATAACATCGTAAAAAATCAAAAACCAATTTACGATTTTGTCGCAAAAGAAGACGGATTTGGTCATACGTTCTGGGTAATTGAGGACGAGGCTGTGGTAAAACGTATCGAAGAGATATTTGAAAAGGAAATCCCTGCACTATATGTTGCAGACGGACACCACAGAACAGCAGCTGCCGCAAGAGTTGGTCAAGAGAGAAGAGCTTCAAACCCAAATCACACAGGCAATGAGGAGTATAACTACTTCATGGCGGTGATTTTCCCTGACAATCAGTTGAAAATTATCGACTACAACCGTGTTGTGAAAGATTTGAACGGTCTTACCGAAGAGCAATTCATCGAAAAGTTGAAAGATACTTTCGTTGTGGAGAAAGCAGGCAAGGAGATATACAAACCAAGCAAGTTGCACGAGTTCTCAATGTACTTGGGAGGAGAATGGTACAAGATGACAGCAAAAGAAGGTACTTACAACGATTCTGATCCTATCGGAGTGTTGGACGTAACTATACTTTCAAATAACGTTCTCGACAAAGTATTGGACATAAAAGACCTTAGAACTTCAAAGAGAATTGACTTTGTAGGAGGTATCAGAGGATTGGGTGAACTGCAAAGACGTGTCGATAACGGAGAAATGAAAGTTGCTTTCGCATTGTACCCTGTTTCTATGCAGCAACTTATAAACATTGCAGATTCAGGAAACATCATGCCGCCAAAAACAACTTGGTTTGAACCAAAATTGCGTTCCGGCTTGGTAATTCACGAGTTGATTTAATACATTAATTGATTTAATTGTTCTTATTCCGCAAAATTGCCCGCTGCAAACTATGTTTTTATTTTTCAAGGTGGGTGATTTTGCGGATTTTTTTTGATTTTGTTGTTCAAAAACATGGTTTTATGAAGAGAATAGTTCGATTGATTGGTTTGTTTGCCCTTGTTGCACCGCTGTTGTGTGCTTGCGAGGGAGAGGATATGGCGTTTGATGGATTGCCGGGCTTGCAGGCTCCCGAAAATGGAGAATATGTTTGCTTGGATTTCAAAAATCTGCAATGGAAAGCAGTAAAGGACCAAATGGGAAGCTGTTATGTCAAGACCAATTCTCAAAACCCTTTGTGGTATGACCTTGTTGTCTGCACCGAAGACGTAACCGATTTTTCGATTGACTATTATCACCACTATTTATTTCTTCATATTGACTTGGACAGCCTTGGAAGTGTGAAAAATCACCGAATTATTTACTACAAGAACAAGAATACCGAACGCAGTGGCGATTATGAGTTGTACCTTGTAAGTCTTGACGGAGAGTTGTCAATATTCAGAGAAGACGACCGACTTTCGGGAGTATTTGAGGGACGATTGCAAAACACTGCACGCTCTTCCGATGTGAGAAAGGGCAGGTTTGAGTTTCGCAATATTCCGATAGAGACAATCAATAAAGGCACAAACGCAAAGCGGGAGAAGTTTTTGCCCGAGCTTTGAACCGATTGATTTTCATGACTTTGCAATCGGGTAAAATAAAACGGCGTTTCGTTGGAATAAAACGCCGATTTATTTTGCCAAATCGCCGTTTTATTTTGTCAGAACGGCGTTTTGTTTTTACCGAATTTTCAAGATACTATTTTGCCGTCTTCACAGGCAATCACCTTTGAGCGGAATTTGTCTATCACAATGTAGTCATGAGTTGCCATAAGGACTGTTGTTCCGTGTTTTTTGTTGATTTGCATGAGCAGTTCGACAATTTCTTCGCTTGTTATCGGGTCGAGGTTTCCCGTTGGTTCGTCTGCCAAAATCAACTCCGGATTGTTCACAATCGCTCTTGCGATTGACACTCTCTGCATCTCGCCTTCGCTTAAATCGCACGCCTGTTCTTAGGCTTTTTGCAGCAATCCCACATCGTCCAACGCCTGCAAAATTCTCTCTCTCATCGCTTGCTTGTCTTTCATTCCCGTTGCTCTCAAAACGAAAGCAAGATTGTCAAACACCGAGCGGTCTTTCAACAGTTGAAAGTCTTGAAACACAATGCCGAGTTTGCGTCTGAGCATGGGGATTTGGGAACGCTTTATCTTATTGAGGTCAAATCCGCACACTCTTGCAGCTCCTGCCTCAATCGGAATGTCGGCATAAATCGAGCGAAGCAGAGAACTCTTGCCCGAACCGGTCTTTCCAATCAGGTAAACGAACTCTCCCTTTTCGATTGTGAGGTTTATCCCTGTCAAAATCATCTTGTCAAACGACAAATCGACATCTTCGTACTGTATGACGTATTGTTTTTCTTCCATGTGGGGTGAATATTTCTGTGGTTTGCTGATTTTTTTTGCCCTGCAAAGGTAATATTTTTTTCAAACAGCCGACTTTTTTCTTCGTTTTTTGTCTCTTTTTTGCTGTTTTGCCTTTGAGAGAAAACTCTTCTTCGGTTGGATTTTTCAAGTCTTTGAGACTGTCGTATGTTGTATGTGATTTTTTTTTCGTAACTTTGAAAAATCTTTTTCAAGCCATCAAAGGGCTTTGGAAAACGAGCTAATTAACAGATAATAAGCACAGAAAAAACAAAAGTAATTGTAAACAATAACACCAAAGAGAAGATGCAGACGATAATAATTTTGGATCACGGCTCTCAATATACCCAGTTGATTGCACGAAAAGTCAGAGAATTGCACGTTTATTGCGAAATACACCCGTTTAACAAAGTTCCCGAACTTTCAAGCGAAGTAATAGGAGTTATACTCAGCGGAAGCCCTTGCAGTGTGAGGGACGCTGATGCACCAAAGCCCGATTTGAGTTTCAAAGGCAAGCTGCCGGTACTCGGAGTGTGCTATGGGGCGCAATATATGGTCAATGCCTTTGGCGGAAACGTGGTTGCAAGCAAGATAAGAGAGTATGGAAGAGCCAATCTCAGCTATGTGGACAGAGAATGCAAGCTGATGAAGGACGTACCTTTGAATTCACAAGTGTGGATGAGCCACGGCGACACCATAGAGACCATGCCGGAGGGCTATAAGGTCATTTGCTCGACCGAAAGTGTCAAAAACGCAGGCTATAAGATTGAAGGCGAAGAGACATACGCCATTCAGTTTCACCCGGAGGTATATCACTCCAAAGACGGCTTGACAATACTTAAAAATTTCGTCGTCGGAGTGTGCGGAGCAAGGCAGGATTGGACAGAAGAATCTTATATCGAGACCACAATAGCCAACCTGAGAGAACAGCTTCAAGAAGACAAAGTAGTGTTGGGACTTAGCGGAGGAGTGGATTCGTCGGTTGCCGCAATGCTTCTTCACAAAGCCATAGGCAACAGACTGAACTGCATATTTGTAGATAACGGATTGTTGAGAAAAGACGAGTTCGAGAACGTCTTAAACTCTTACAAAGGAATGGGACTGAACGTTATAGGAGTAGATGCCAAGGATATATTTTACAAAGCTCTCGAAGGCTTGACCGATCCCGAGAAAAAACGAAAAGCAATCGGCAAAACCTTTATAGATGTGTTCGATTCGGAGGCAGGAAAGCTCACCGACGTAAAATGGTTGGCACAAGGCACGATTTATCCTGATGTGATAGAAAGTTGCAGCGTCAAAGGACCGAGCGTAACAATCAAGTCGCATCACAATGTGGGTGGTTTGCCCGATTATATGAAGCTCAAATTGGTAGAACCTTTGCGTTCGCTCTTCAAAGACGAAGTAAGACGAGTGGGAAAAGCCTTGGGACTTAAAGACGAGTTGCTAAAACGACACCCTTTCCCCGGACCGGGACTTGCAATCAGAATATTGGGAGATATAACTGCCGAAAAAGTAAAGATACTTCAAGAAGTTGATGACATCTTTATTTCAAACCTCAAATCGGAAGGACTTTATGACAAAGTTTGGCAGGCAGGAGCGGTTTTGCTTCCGATACAATCGGTAGGCGTAATGGGAGACGAGAGAACGTATGAGAGAGTTGTGGCTCTCAGAGCGGTGGAATCGGTCGATGGAATGACGGCCGACTGGTCTCATCTGCCATACGAATTTCTTGCAAAGGTGTCAAACGAGATTATCAATAAGGTTAAGGGTGTAAACAGGGTATGTTATGACATCAGCTCCAAGCCGCCTGCAACCATAGAGTGGGAATAGTGATTTAATTTTTCGGTGTTGAATTATGAAACACGCAGTTCGTTGTATATTTTTCGTGATATTGTCGTTGCAGTTCTTTGTTTTGCAGGCTCAAAGCAAAGAACTTGACGACGATGTTACCGTAGGACTTCACAGAGTGGAGCAGGGTGAAACCTTGTATAGGATTTCGAGAAACTTTTTCCTTACAGAAAAGGATATAATGGAAGTAAACATTGGCTTGACTGCCGAAAACCTCAAAGCAGGACAGCTGATAAAAATCCCGATAACCACAAGGAACAAAGACAAGTTCGCAACAGAAAGTTCTGCCTCGGTAACCGAAGTTCAAAACGAGACCTTTGTCGTTCACAAACACCCGAAACAAAAACTCCAAAAATCGACAAAACTCAACATTGCACTGATGTTGCCGCTCAACTATGAAGAAATAGACAAGCTGACTTTCACAAAATTCAACATAGACGAGAAAAAACGACAGCGATACAAGTGCTTTGAGTACATAAACTTCTATGAAGGAGCGAGAATTGCCTTGGACGTATTGGAAAAGGAAGGATACAACATCGAATGCTTTGTTTACGATGTGGGAGAGAACGATACAGAGAAAATGCGTGAGGCTTTGAGTTCTTCGGAAATGAAAGACATGGATTTGATTGTGCCATTGGTGTTCAAAAATCCTTTTGCCCTTGCGGCAGACTTTGCAAAGGCAAACAAGATACCTATTGTCAATCCGATGAGTTCCGATATTGGAATTTTGCAAAACAATTATACTTTCAAAATTCAGCCATCTGCCGCAGCAGAGGTGGAAACCATTGTCCGCTATCTTCGTTCCAAACATTCGGAAGACAACATTATTATAATACATGACAACAGAGCGAGCATCAAACCTTCGGTTGATTATTATGAGCAGCTGCTTTCCAAAAGCACAATGATGTGGACGATAATGGACTACAACAAATATGCGAACAAACTGACGAGTAAAATATCCACAACCAAGAATAATGTGGTCATAAGCCTTGTTGCTTCTGACGGAAAGAGCGAAGCCGAAGCCTTTGCCAAGAGACTGCTCTCTGCTTTTTCGTCCAAGAAAGATGCAAAGATAACTCTCTTTGGCGATTACTCATGGTGCGAGTTCAACTCTTTGGATTTTGAACTTCTCGAGAGGTTTGACTTTCACTTTACGCTCAGCTATTTGAACGATTACAGCAATGCCAACTTTGTAAACTTCGTCAAGATGTTCCGAAAGCACTTCAAGACCGAACCGGACAAGTTTTATGCAGCCTTGGGATACGATATAATCACTTATTTCGTTCATAGCTTGATAGAAAACGGCATCGACTTTATGGAAACTCCCAATATCTCAAACCAAAACAGCATGATAAATCCATACTATTTCGAGAGAAGAGACGAAACTCGCGGATACCAAAACAAAAGAACCGTTGTGTATAAAATTGATGACTACAAAATAAAATCAGTGGGAAGATAGACAAAACATGAAGCAAAAGACAATAGCATTTTTTCTTTTTTTGATTGTACAATTTGCCGCCTTGGCTCAGCAAGACGACAAGGTGTCGCAACCGGTGCTTGATTTGAACCTTTCGGGATATGAATTGAAGAGTTTCGACTTTGCAAACAAACCCTCAAAAGACACTCTTCTTTGGTACGAAGCAGAAAACAGCAAAGGTACTTCGGCAAGAGTGATACTCAATCTCTCTACCCTCAATCGTGAAGAGGTAACTGTCGATTGGCAACACTACTGCGGTGCAACCAAAAAGTCTTCATGGGTTGTCAAATTGCAATATCGTTTGTCGGAAAGCGGAGAATGGATAGACGTAAAGGACGCTCGCTCTCGCAGCTGTGAGTTCTATACCGGCAAAAGAGCCTCCACACGAAACTTTTCCAAGATTGTGCTTCCCCAAGAGTGCAACAATCAGCCTCTTGTGCAGCTTTCGTGGAAGCTGAGCAGGGTAAAAGGAAAGGGAACTGCACCAAAAATTCAGACAAGGAACATAAAAATCAGCTCACTTGCCGACCCCTATAACGGAGCGCCTGCATCTGTGAGCGTTTCTCGTACAATCGACAAACGCACAAGCCAAGTCGAAAAAATAAACTTCAATCACATTCCGCTGCCTTACACTTATCCCGAAACGATACGTCTGAAAATTGAAGGAAAGTGCCTTCGCGAAGAGATAAGTTTTGAAATCACAGGAGCGGACAAGGCGTTTTTTTCTGTCGATAAGAAGTCTGTTGATGCGAGAAAGGCTCACAAAACCATCACAATCTCGTATGCTCCCAAGAAAGAGGGCGTTCACAAGGCTGTGTTGAGGATTAGGACACGCCGATTGCCGCAAGAGATTACAATTCCGCTCGAAGGCTCGTGTGCAAAGGCTTCTGACATTATGGCAAACCACATAAAAAACGAAGCACTGACCGACAGAGAAGTAACATTCGTCGCAGGAGTGTTCTCAAATAAAGACTACCAATTCTCGATGAAGCTCCCAACTGACCCCGACGAGCTGTTGTACGAACCAAAATCAGACAAGAAAACAAACGTGTCCCTTACTTACAAATGGTATAGGGATAATGTGTGCCTTATGAGCATGAAAGACAATGTCAAATTTTCGGACTATTGTGTTCCCTTGCACTCTCCGCAAACTGCCAACAAGATAGAAATCACCATAGAGAACCTTGACGAGGTCGAAATATCCGATTTTTATTTTGGTTTCCCGAAAGCAAAACGCATGATAGCCTCCGGAAATTGGGATAATCCCGATTTGTGGCTTCCGAAGGGCGAACCAAACATGGAAGACGTCGTTTTTATAGAAGATAGTTTGAAAGTAACGGTTACAACCGACGTTGTATGCTCCATGCTCGTGCTTGGAGACAATGTAAACATTGATATAAATGCAGGAAAGATGTTTTACGTTTCGGGAGACATCATTTACGGCAAACAATCCTACTTTACCGTTCACCAAAACCTCCTTCCCGAACGCTGGAACTACATTTCCTCACCCGTAAACCAAGCAAGAGCCTTAGTATATTCGATGAGAAAAAGCGGAAACGAAACTTGGCTGATGAAATACAACACAGGCGTTGTGAGCAAACACGGAGATAATTGGAGCGAATACCTTGTCGATCCCAATTTGATACTCTCTCCGGGTGTGGGATATGCGGTTTATACTCATGATGCTTTGGATGTGAAGTATGAAGGCATACTTTGCAACAGCAAAACGACGGTTGCTCTGACCTTGAAGAACAATGACCGTTGGAATTTGGTGGGAAATCCTTTTACTGCACCGCTCAGCACAAAAAGATTGTTCAATGACATTGACACAAAGATACAAGGAAACGCCATATTTTTGTTTGACAGAGAGAACTTGGTGTATAATCCTGTCATAGTCGATGAAAACGAAGATGTAATGATACCTTCTTTGGAGAGCTTCTTTGTTGAGACCATGCAAGACGGCACTGAGATTACCTTTAAAAGAAACCACCAATATATTCCGAAGAGTGGCACAGGCTCAAAGGTCAATCGTAATTACCTTTCGCTCTCTGCAAACATAGGTTCTCGGCAACAGTATGTTCTTTTGGGTATGATAGAAGACGCAAAGTACGGTTTTGACGAATATGACGCCCACAAGATGTTCGGAATAAGCGAACAAATGCCCGAAATCTACTTTGTGGTAGAAGGAGAGGAGCTTTCGGTCAATACATTCCCCGACTATCCTGCCGCTTTCGACATAGGACTATACATAGGAGAGGCAAACAATGTGGGTTTGAGGCTTGATAATCTTTCGGTAATCCCCAAGAACGTCAGCATAATCTTGGAAGACAAATACGAAAACAAGTTCTATGATTTTTGTTTGCCAGACAAGTTGAATTTCGATTTGGAAAGCGGAACGACAAACGACCGATTTCGGATTTATTTCAACAAGGCAATAAACATATACGAGATACACTCCGAATATTCCGGCATATATCTGTGGAGCGATGCCAATCGGATAATGGCATACTCCGACGGAGTTCACAATCTCCAAAAAGTGAGAGTGTACGACAAGAACAAACGCCTTGCAGGCGAACAAGAATTTAATTCAAACGTTCTTGTATTTAACCAAAACATAGAAAAAGGACGTTACACGGTCGATATATTGGTCGAAGACGTCTGGATTAAGGACTTCATTGTCGAAGTCAGGTAAAGAGAAGCACAAATAGTTACAAGAAAATGAAAATATCAGTGAGGTTGTCAGGTGTGTTGTTTGCATTTTTGATTTTTTCATGCCAAGTATATGCACAAACAAATGCCATAAACAAGCTGTTGAACAAAAAAGAGTACGAAGCAGCATTCGAGAAGCTCACTTCGGCTTACAAAGACACCAACGATTTGGAGCGAACGGAGCTTATGTTCAAGTACTATTCTGCGGTTGATAATCCATCTTTTAATTCTTGTATGGCATACGGCTATGCAAAGGCGTACAATCTTCAAACCACGGGAGAAAAAATAGAGCTTGATGAGTTTGTTCGCACAAGTCTTGATATGGCATTCTCGTCGGGAAGTGTCGAAGAGCTTGAACAATTTATCGAATGTTTCAATGAATATACCACATACGTCAAAGAGGCCCGTCGAGTGGTCGAACAGCTCGCTTTTGAGCAGGCAAGCATTGACGGAACTCTCGAAGCCTTTGAGCAATATGTCGCAAAATATCCCACATCGTTGCAAAGCAGTCTTGCAAAACAAAACATAGACAGGTTGATTGTGGAACAAATTTTGGAAAGCGACGATTTGCAAACACTAAGAGACTTTGCCGCCACAAGCAACAACAAACAATACGTCTCCAAAGCCAAAGCCAAAATTGAGAAAATAGTGTTTTCCCAAGCTCTCGAAACCAATACGACGGAGGCTTATCAAGAATACCTCTCGGAATATCCCGAAGGCTCATACCACAAGTTGGCAAAGCAACGCTTGGAAGAGGTCTTGTACAACTCGGCAGTCAAAAACAGCGACATAATCGCCATGTCCGACTTTGTGAAGAACAATAAAAATCACCCTCAGTGGTATTCGGTTTTGGAACAGCTCAAAAAAGCAACTTTTTCGCAACTCTCCATTGTCGGAATGCAGACCATAATGGAGGCAGAAGACGACGAAGTATTGCTAAACAAGTTTGCAAGCCTGTATTTGACCGACACCAGAAAGCAGGTTGCAGACACACTGCTTGCATACTTCCCTTCACTCTCGGGAAGCACTGCCGTGCAGAAAGCAGAAAAGACAAGAAAAAGCATAGAGACCCTTTTGGCAAAACCAACCATAACTTCCGAAGAGTTCAAAGCCAATCGCAACCTCTTCTATCAAAAAGGCAACTTCCAATCTTTCTCTTTGGTGATGCACTACATGGAAACCATGAAGTCAAGCAAGGCTTTCAATAAACAAATCTACTCTCCGCTCACTCTTAATCTGCAACAATCCGAATGGTTGCCGCTTTTTGTGCAGCAAAAGAGCCTTCCCGCTTCAAGAGAACTGAAACCCGCTTCCGAAGAGCTTATTTCCACACGTTCAAACAGGGGATTTTGTTACGAAAGCGGCTTGGAAAACAACGATATCTACCGTCTTGAACAAACCAACCAAGGCAAAACCGACACCATATTGCTCCCTTGTCCGATTAACAGCCGCTACAACGAAACCAATCCCGTACTTTCTCCCGACAAAAAGACTATGTACTTTTCTTCAAATGCCGGAGTGAACTACGGAGGCTTGGACATATATGTTTCACACCGCGAAAACGAGCAACAATGGGATAATTGGAGCGAACCGATTCTGCTCGGAGCAGAGGTGAATACCAAAGAGGACGATGTAGTTGTTGAAGCAGGCGAAAAGGAAATAGTCATTCGCAGCGGCAAAAGCCAAGAAACAAAACTTATCAGCTTTGAAACCGAACCTGCATTCATAGACGGATACCTCTTGGACCAAGGCGGAAGATTTTTGAAAGGCGAAATACTCATTTTGGACTCCCTTACGCTCGACACACTCTTCATTACACACAGCAACGACAAAGGATACTTCGCATATTTCAAGCCCGACCAACCCTATCTTTTGCATTCCCAACTGCAAAACCACATCAACTTCTTCTCAAACGACCTTTCCCAAGTTGTGGTCAGGAGTATAGACGATCTTATCTCCACAAAGAAACTCTGCATTGTCGAAAACCCGTTTGAACAAAAGAAAAGAAACAAACTATCCGACAAAGGTAGAAGAGATTTGGAGTATTTTGCCAAAAGCGTCAAGAATATAAATTATACAATCACCATTTCGGTTCATATCCACAGCGAAGCAAAACCCGAAAAAGCTGCCGAGATTGCCTCTCAACAAGCCGATTTGCTTGCCAACTTTTTGATTAAGAACGGTATTGCGAAAAACAAAATCATAGTTGTGGGTTATGGCAGCGACAGTCCGCTCATTGGCTGGGAGGGAAAGGACAGAATAGAGATAGGCTTTCTGAATAATTGATTTTCAAAAGGTTGAAAGCACTTTACCAACTCTTCGTTTCGCTCGGATAAAACGCCGTTTTATTCCACTGACTCTTCGTTTTGTTTTTATTAAGTCTTTGTCCTGCTTTTTTGCAGTGAAAACAAACACGATTGCAAAGCAGGAAATAGAATTGTTTCTTTAAGAATTGGCTGTTTCAAATAATATTTCTATCTTTGCAATCGGAAAACATTATGAATATACAGACAACTATTGAGAAACCGTTTGAAATATCGGGAAAGGGATTGCACACAGGCAGGAAAGTAAATGTGCGTCTCTTGCCTGCCGGAGACGATTTTGGCATACGTTTCAAACGCATTGACTTGGAAAACACTCCATACGTGGAGGCTGATGCACGCCTTGTGGGCGATACTTCAAGAGGTACAAGTTTGGAACAAAACGGCGTGAGAGTGTGTACGATAGAACACCTCATGGCTGCCCTTTTTGCAATGGAGATTGACAATGTCGAGGTAGAATTGGACGCAGAAGAAGTGCCTATTCTTGACGGCAGTTCACGCATCTGGGTCGAAGGAATAAGAAAAAGCGGCATTGCAACTCTCACAAAGCCGAGAAAATACTTTGAATTGAAAGAACCGCTCTCTTACAGCGAACCCGAAAGCGGCATAGAGCTGTTGGCACTGCCCTACGATGGCTTCAGAGTCGATTTATATATAGAATTTGCATCTGAAGTTGTAGGTTCGCAGTCGGCAGTTCTCGGAAGTTTGAGCGAATTTGAGCAAAATTTTGCCTCTTGCAGGACATTTGTCTTTCTGAGCGAGATTGAGCAGCTGTTGAAACTCAATCTCATCAAAGGCGGAGACCTTGACAATGCCATAATATTTGCAGACAAGGTTTTGGGACAAAGTCAGATTGACCACCTTGCCGAAGTTTTTTCGATGAATGCGGACAATATAAAAATCGAAAACGGAGTTTTGAACAATGTATGCCCGAAGTACGACAACGAACCTGCAAGACACAAATTGCTTGACTTCATTGGCGATATTGCATTGACAGGCAGACACATCAAGGCAAGGTTTATCGTTCGCAAACCCGGACACAGAGTTAATAATCAGTTGGCAAGAAAAATAAAAAACACTATGGAAGATACAAAGAAAGCACCTTTTTACGACCCTAACAAAGAACCTGTATATGACATCAAGGCAATAAAACAACACCTTCCTCATCGTTTTCCGATGTTGCTTGTCGATAAGATTATCGAAATTGGCGATGACTATGTTGTAGGCTTGAAAAACGTAACGGCAAACGAAGACTTCTTTAACGGACACTTCCCCGAAGAACCTGTTATGCCCGGAGTATTGGTGGTAGAAGCCTTGGGACAGACAGGAGGAATGCTTGCACTCAAAGATGTTGAAGACCCCGAAGAATATAGTACCTATTTCATGAAATTTGAAGAAGTGAAGTTCAGAGACAAGGTCGTTCCGGGAGACACATTGTTGCTCAAGCTCCAACTAATAGAACCAATACGCAGGGGAATTGTGAAGATGAAAGGAACAGCTTACGTTGGCAACAAGATAGCTGTTGAAGCCGTAATGATGGCAATGATTACCAAAACGAAAAAATAACAATCATGAATGAACAACTCTCGTTCGTAAGTCCCGAAGCGAAGATTGGCAAAAATGTAAAGATAGAACCTTTTGCGGTTATTTACGAAGACGTGGTTATTGGGGACGATTGCTGGATTGGTCCTCATGTAACCATTTTTCCGGGGGCGAGAATAGGAAAGGGATGTAAGATTTTCCCGGGAGCAAGCATTGCTGCCATACCACAAGACTTGAAATTTGCAGGAGAAAAGACCACTTGTGAAATAGGAGACAACAATATAATCAGAGAATTTGTAACAATCAATCGCGGAACTGCTGCAAGCGGCAAAACGGTTTTGGGGAACAACAACCTGATTATGGCATACGCCCACATAGCTCACGATTGCGTTGTGAAAAACAACTGTATTCTTGCAAACTCTGCAACACTTGCAGGACATATACTTGTTGATGATTTTGCAATCATAGGAGGGCAGTCTGCCATTCACCAATTCACTCGCATAGGAAAGCACGTCATTCTTATGGGAGGCTCGCTTGTCGATAAGGATATACCGCCTTACGTCAAGGGAGGCAAGTTTCCGGTTTCCTATTGCGGAATAAACTCTGTGGGATTGTCAAGAAGAGGATTTTCTCAGCAGACCATAAACAACATTCAGTCGCTTTACCGCATTGTTTTTCAGAGCGGACTTACCTATACCAACGCTCTGGAAGAGCTGAAAAAGCAGCCACAGTCGCCTGAAAGAGATGAAATCATCGAGTTTATGACCTTGTCAGAGAGGGGATTGATGAAAGGGTTTGTTTCGGTGAGAAAGTAACATTTTTATTTGAAAATCGCATGCAGGGACAGAAGAAAACGTGGTAAACAACATTCTGTCCTTGCTTTTTTGTATGTTCATAAAATAAGACAGAAAGCCATGATAACTTGCGACGATGCAATAATTGAGAAGATGGTTCTTCACAAGGTAGGAAACAAAGTGAACAACGAACCTCTCAAACTCTCGCAGTCTGAATTTGCACTGCACGGAGAGATAAGCAATATTTTGATAAAGTACTTCACAAGCGGTTTTCGCTCGCCGATTACCTACCGCCTGATAGGAGAAAACGGCATTGAGGGCAACCGAGTGGGCAAGGTGGCAAGAGCCATATTTGAAGACCATGGCGAATTGTACTCTCAGAGTGTGGAGATTGCAAAGTACCTTTACGAAGTTTCGGAGCATCCGAACATCAAATCGGGAGAGCTTTATGTTGTTTTGTTGAGCTGTTGCTTTGTGGAGGGAGAAACGGTCGATGCTTTGGGAATTTTTAAGTCTGAAAACAGAGAAACTTATCTTAAAGTCTATCCCAAAGACGAGGGATTTGACATCGAAAGCGACAGCGGTATCAATATCAACAAATTGGACAAAGGTTGCATAATATATAATAAGGAGGCAGACGAAGGATTTGTTGCACAAGTTGTTGATATGTCAAACAAAGGCAACGAAGCAGCCTTTTGGACAGACAACTTTCTTGGTTTGGAACAAAGACAAGACGCTTACTTTAACACTCAGCACACGATAGAAATGTGCAAAGGCTTTGTTTCGGACTACCTTCCGCAGGAATACGAAATGAATAAGGCAGACCAAGCAGACTTTCTTGCCAAGACGGCAGAGTTTATGAAAGAATACAACCAATTTGATATTGACCGATTTGGCGATGAAGTCATGGAAGACGAAGGATTGAAGCAATCGTTCAAAGATTACAAGCAACGATACGAACAAGACTACAACATAGACTTGGCAGACAACTTTACGCTTGACGAAGCCGCCTTTCGCAAAGGCAAACGACACTTCCGCTCTATCTTGAAGTTGGATAAAAATTTCACAATCTACATTCACGGAGCAAGAAACCTTGTCGAACAAGGCGAAGACGAAGAAACAGGAAAGAAATACTACAAATTTTTGTACGATAACGAAGCATAAAGCCACCGAAAACTCAAAAATGAACAAACCGACAGCCGTTATGTTGTTTTTGAAAGGCGTTTTTTTCTGATTGTAACCCCGATTTGAGAAAAAATGGCTATCTTTGCAGTCGATTTATAATAGGAACTAAAAAATAAAGGAGAGAATTATGTCTCAGATTATAGGAATTCATTCAAGACAAATCCTCGATTCGAGAGGAAATCCCACAGTAGAAGTTGAAGTTTATACAGAAGCAGGAGCATTCGGAAGAGCAGCAGTTCCTTCGGGAGCATCGACAGGCGTTCACGAGGCTTGCGAATTGAGAGACGGAGACAAGAACTACTTTTTGGGAAAAGGAGTTTTGCAGGCAGTGAAGAATGTAAACACTGTTTTGGCAGAAGAGTTGGTGGGAATGCAAGTTACAGAGCAGGGTGCCATCGATGCAAAAATGATAGAAATTGACGGAACCGAGAACAAGGGAAAGATAGGTGCCAATGCTATTTTGGGAGTTTCTTTGGCTTGTGCCAAGGCTGCCGCAATGGAAACAGGACAAGAACTTTTCAGATATGTCGGAGGAGTTAATGCAAACACCCTTCCGATACCTATGATGAACATTCTAAACGGAGGCTCTCATGCAGACAACAGCATAGACTTCCAAGAATTTATGGTAATGCCTGTTGGTGCAGAATGCTTCTCTCAGGCTTTGCAAATGGGAGCGGAAGTTTTCCACAACTTGAAGAGCGTTTTGAAATCGAAAGGTTACTCTACAAACGTGGGAGACGAAGGAGGATTTGCTCCAAACCTCGGTTCAAACGAAGAAGCAATAGAAGTAATATTGACAGCAATCGAAAAAGCAGGATACAAACCAGGCAAAGATGTCTATATCGCCCTTGACCCAGCATCAAGCGAGTACTATATCCCCGAAGAAAACGTATATCACTTGCACAAATCGACAGGAGACAAACTTACTCCGGAGCAAATGGTAGCTTATTGGAAAGAATGGGTGAACAAATACCCTATCATCTCGATTGAAGACGCAATGGCAGAAGACGATTGGACAGGTTGGAAAGCCTTGACCGAACAGTTGGGACAAAAAATCCAGTTGGTGGGAGACGATTTGTTCGTTACCAACCCTGCACGTTTGAGAATGGGAATAGAAAAGGACGTTGCAAACTCTATTTTGGTCAAAGTAAACCAAATAGGTTCGCTAACCGAAACCATCAATGCCGTAAATCTTGCATACAGAAACGGATATACAGCAGTGATGAGCCACCGCAGCGGCGAAACAGAAGACACCACCATTGCAGACTTGGCAGTAGCTTTGAACACAGGACAAATCAAAACAGGTTCTGCATCAAGAACTGACCGTATTTGCAAATACAACCAATTGTTGAGAATAGAAGAAATGTTGGGCGACCAAGCCGTTTATTTGGGAAGCAATTTCAAGTTCGCAAGATAACAATTTGCAGCTTTGGAACAAAAAAACGCTCAAAAGTTTTGCCAATTCAACAGAATTTGCGAACTTTGCAGCCCGAAAAAGCAGTAACAGAATAATAATATAATAAGGTATAGAGATGTCAAAAATTTGTGAGATTACAGGAAAGAAAGCAGTTACAGGAAACAGAGTCTCTCACTCAAACATTAAGACCAAGAGAAGATTCTATCCAAATTTGCAAATGAAGAAGTTCTATATTCCTGAGGAAGATATGTGGGTAACTTTGAAAGTATCTGCAGCAGGAATGAGAACAATCAACAAGAAAGGCATAATGGCTTGTCTTAATAATTCTATCGAAAAAGGAATAATCAAGTTCTAACAAGCTACATTACAAAGCATAGAAACGGGAGTTTGAATTAAACAATCAAGCTCCCGTTCTGTTAATTTGATAAGATGTACAGTTTTGATACCTATGTAAGAGTAGAATATGTCGATACCGACAAAATGGGAGTTGTTCACAACAGCAACTATTTTCGTTATTTTGAGCGTGCCCGCTGTGAGACAATGCGAAACATAGGTGTCAATTACAAGGATATTGAAACTGCTGGACTGATAATGCCCGTCATTGAGCAATATGCCAAGTATATTTCGCCGGCATACTATGACGATTTGTTGATTGTAAGAACGACAATAAGCGAATTTCCAAACGTGAGAATGCGTTTTGATTATCAAGTTTTGAAACAGCAAAACGGAGCAGAAAAGCTTTTGTGTCAAGGCTTTAATGTCCTTGCTTTCATGAAGCCCGACAGCACAAGACCGCAACCTTGTCCCGAATGGGTAAGAGAAAAATTGCATAAAGTTTTGTAGATAAGGAAAAAATGTATATCTTTGCACACGCAATTTAAGTTAAACAAATTACTAACAACAAAAAAACAGAAAGAGGTATTAAGTATGATTATTGTTCCAATTAAAGAAGGCGAGAACATCGAGAGAGCTCTCAAAAAATTGAAGAGAAAGTTTGAAAAAACAGGTGTGGTAAAAGAGTTGAGAAATCGACAAAAGTTTACCAAGCCTTCTGTTGTGGCAAGAGATCGTAAGCTGAAAGCAATCTATATCCAGAAGTTGCAGCAGCAAGCAATGGATAAGTAGTTTTCGCGAAAAACAAGAGGCTTGCAACAACATTGTAAGCCTCTTTTCGTTATGAGAGTATAGAACGGTTAAGTTACTATTGTTATGAATGTAGATAAGTTTGTAGAGTTTTTGAAGAGCGAGAAGCGTTATTCTCCTCACACCATATTAGCCTACACGGCAGACATAGCCCAATTTGAAGAATGTGCCGAAAGAGAATGCGGAGTTACTGACGAGAACGATGTTACAGCTCCGATGATAAGAATTTGGCTTGTTGAATTGAAAGAAAGAGGAGTGTCCAACCGCAGTATAGGACGAAAAGTTGCAAGTTTGAGAACCTATTTCAACTTTTTGGACAGAGCCGGGCTTATCGAGCATAACCCGATGCTTAAAATCGTTGCCCCAAAGGTAACTCGCAAAAACCCGAATGTGGTATTGACCGACGAAATGGAGCGAGTGTTGGCAGAGAAACAACAAGACACAAGTTTCATAGGAGTGAGAGACAGTTTGATTTTGGAATTGCTTTATGCCACAGGCATGAGACAAGCCGAAATGTTGGAAGTTGAAGAAGGCGACATAGACTACGAAGCACAAGAGATACGAATACAAGGTAAGGGAAGAAAAGAAAGAATAGTCCCTGTCAGCCCTATGCTTTTGGAAAGAATAAAAGAGTATATCGACAGAAAGCACGCACTAAACTCCAAAACACCAAAGCTCTTTGTCAATAGAAGATACGAAGCGATGAGCAAGAAGCAGCTCTACACCATGGTATGCAAAGAAATGGAAGCGATAAGCTCTTCGGCACAGCATTCACCTCACGTTTTGAGGCATAGTTTTGCAACCAACACCTTGTCGGAGGGAGCAGATGTTTCTTCAATCAAGGAGATGATGGGACATTCGTCTCTTGCAGCGACGCAAGTTTATACTCATACCACTATTGAGGAATTGAAAAAAGCCTACAAGTTGGCACACCCGAGAGCAGACGAAGGATACGAAACCCCTAAGGAAGCAATCGAAAAGATAGAAGAGTAGAAGCAGAGCAGGAGGTAGTCGTCAGAAAGCAAGACAGCACAAGGGACAAAGCAACAAAACGACATTTTATCTTTATAAAACCATAAACAAAGGAGGTTAATTATGAAAGTAGTTCTTAATGCAGTAAAGTTCACACCTGACGAGAAATTACAAAACTTTGTAAACGACAAGGTGGGCAAGTTGGAAAGACTATTGCCCGAGGCATTGCAGGCAGATGTAAGCCTGAAAGTCGATAAGCCGGAGACGAACAACAACAAGATAGCTGAAGTTCGGTTGGTTGTCAGAGGAAAAGACTTGTTTGTAACCAAGCAGGCAGACAGCTTTGAAGAAGCAGTGATGTTGTCGATTGACGCTCTGAAAACTCAGATAGACAAATTCAAAGAAAAGAAGTAAAAAATTGTTTTTAAGTTTCATACGAAAGGGTGGATTTCTTCGTGAAGTCCGCCCGTTTTTTTTGAAGCTTTTAAACCACAAAAACTACATTCGCTCCATCAAAACCACAAAAATGGCTCAGTAGAAAATTAGTGTGGGAAAACAAAAGCCCAAATCCAGAGGAAAGGCGTAAGTGTAGCCCCGAGACATCAATGTTATACACTATTCGCCCTACCAGACAAAAGCGTTTTGTTTGTATTCTGTTTGTATTTTTTTTTACTTATAAACTCAAATAACAACTTCTTTCCATATTTTTCGACGATAAAAATCAAGGATTTTAAGCGAGAATTTT
>JAEDJL010000053.1 GCA_016296345.1 Bacteroidales bacterium
TGAGAGCCAAGTTCTGCCCGAGATGCGGCAGACCACTGCAGGAAACAACAGAGCAGAACGAACAAACCTTTACCGTCAGAGGCGTAGAGTTCAAGATGATAAAGGTAGAGGGTGGCACATTCAGCATGGGAGCAACCTCGGAGCAAGGCAGCGATGCTTTTGATTGGGAGAAACCTGTTCACAGCGTTACCCTTTCGGACTATTACATAGGAGAAACAGAAGTAACGCAAGAGCTGTGGCAGGCAGTCATGGGCAGCAACCCTTCCTACTTCAAAGGCAACAATCAACGCCCTGTGGAGTGCGTCTCTTGGGAGGAGTGCCAAGAGTTCATCAAGGAGCTGAACCGACTGACGGGCAGGAGCTTCCGTCTTCCGACCGAAGCCGAGTGGGAATATGCAGCAAGAGGAGGCAAGTATAGCAAGGACTATGTATATAAGTATAGCGGCAGCAACAACCCCGACGAAGTAGCGTGGTACGGTAGTAACAGCGACAGCAAGACCCACCCTATCAAAACCAAGAAAGCCAACAAGCTCGGCTTGTATGACATGAGCGGCAATGTATGGGAGTGGTGTAATGATTTGTATGGAGACTATCCAAGCTATTCTCAGACCAATCCAACCGGACCTTCCGGGGGTGAGTACCGCGTTCTTCGTGGCGGCAGCTGGGGCAACAGCGATAGGGTCGTGCGCGTATCCTTTCGCAACTACGGCACTCCTGACCGCCGTGACGACGACGGCGGTCTCCGCCTTGCCCTCTGAGTTTACCACAAGGTAATCCCCAACGTTTTTAAGCTCAGAAAAGAGGAGAGAGAGCGAAGGGAGAGGGGCGGTCGAGCGGAGCCGACAGCCCTACGACCGAAGCGAAAAAAGAAAGAAAACAGTAAACCCTAAAAACAAAAGTAGAAATATGAAATGTCCACATTGTGGCAAGGAGCATAGTGATAGTGCCAAATTTTGCGAAAACACAGGCAAAGAATTATTGAAAGCGTGTCCGTGGGAGGATTGTGCGGACTATGGTAAGGCAATCCTGCCGATGAGAGCCAAGTTCTGCCCGAGATGCGGCAGACCACTTGAAGGACAGCGTAAACAAACCCGGGTAGATGTCTCGGAATTAAACAGCGAAGAATTAAGAGAATTGAACGAAGAATTAAACAGATTATTTAACAATTAGTACAAACTCAAAAAATTAAAGATTATGGTAAATTCAGTAGATGTAAACCTTATCAGGAGATTATGTGATAAGGCAGGTTTTTCAACAAGAGTATCGGACGACGGAAATTATGTTTATACAATTCTTGGCGCCGACAATGATTTTGGACACGATGTTGTGATTACTTTCAGTCCTTCAAACGGTGGTACAAGATTTGATATTCGCGGCTTCAGCGGAGTAAAAGTGCCACAGGATAAACTTGCCGAGGCATTGATGAGGATAAATAAATACCACAACAATTTCGCCGGTATTAAAGCATACATAGATAAAGATATGGATGTTATGACGCTGTACACAGTATGGGTAGAAGCTGATGTGTCGGAGGAGTTTCTAATAGATGTTATGGGAACGATAACCCCTGTTATTTGGGAATTCTTCAAGGACAATTTCAGCGATTACGTAAAATAGATTTTGTTGAATTGTAACCATCTGTCTTTGCATTCAGAGACAGATGGTTTATTATCAACAACTAAAAAAAACAACAGTAAACAATATGGAATGGAGTATATTAGAGCCTGAAGTAAAAAAGTTAAATGCAGGTTTGCAAGCATTGATGCAGAGAGTGGCAAAGTTGTCGGCTGACAACCCTTCTTACCCACAACCCTCTCCTGCTTTTCATGCAATAAAAGATAGTTTTGAAAACATATCTTATGACGTTGTGGTTTGCGGAGAGATAAAGAAGGGTAAGAGTACGCTTCTCAATGCAATCATAGGTCAGGAAATTTTACCAACAGACACAAACGTGGCAACTTCTCAAGTCTTTCGTATATCGAAAAGCAAGACCGAGTCTTTTGCTCTTGTGTTCAGCGACGGAACATCTCAACCTATCACTCGTGAAGAGTTGTCCAAATATGGTTCGCAGGTAGAGGCAAACATAAGAGGCGGCAACGGAGTTGAGGACAAACTATTGTCATATATTCAAGTCAATGTTCCTTTGGAATTTTTGCCCGACAATGTGAGCCTTGTCGATACTCCGGGCTTGGGTTCGGTATATAAGTCTCACGAGTGGATTACAAACAGCTACATCAAAAGAGCCTCGGCAGTTCTTTTTCTTTTTGACACCAAGCCGATGATAGAAATGGAAAAGCAATTCATTAACAAGATTTTGGACGTTACCGACCAAGTAATGTTTGTGATGAACAAAATAGATATGGAGAACAAGCAAGACAGAGAACAGGTAAGGCAACGTACACAAGACGGTCTCAATGAGATATTTGAAGCAAGAGGCAAAAAAGCTCCGGAGATATTACCTGTGTCGGCAAAAATGCTCAAAGATGCAGCCGAAGAAACTGATCAAGAGTTTAAGGCTGATAGTCTTGATTTGAGCCTGTTTCCAAAGGTGAAAGATGAATTGATGCTCATGATAATGAGGACGGTTGCAACAAAGCATACCAACGTCGCCATTTACGAATGTCAAACTCAACTGCTGAAAATCAAGCAATATATTAGCAAGATATATGAAGCGACCAAGGCAGAAACTGCGACTGATAATGCGAACTATCAGAAAGAATTAGAGGAATTGAAGAGAAAATTGGCAGCTCAGTGGGAGGAGTGTAAGAGAGAAGTGGAGAGAATTTCTCAGAAAATTGCAGAAGTCTGCAACAGCATAAGTGCCAAGTTTTCTCAGATTTTCAATACCACAGGGTCGATATACACTCACTACAAAAATCGTATCGACAATTTGGAAAACATGGACCAAGTAGAGGCTTTGTGTGAAGAAATGCCGCGTTCTATTTCTGATGATGTTGCACAACAATGGGAAAATATATCAGGCGCAGCACAAGATGAGGTTCTCTCTTATGTTAATGTTGCAATGTCAGGTTTGGATAGAGCAACACTTGTCGATACCAATCTCTCTACATCGATAGAGCCTGTGTCGTTCTCTTCCGGAGAACATCTCAACAATCTGAGAAGTATAATTGGCTCCGGAATGATGGGAGCTACAGTAGGTGCTGTTTTGGGAACTACTATAATAGCTTTTTCTCCGTTGGCAGTTATTGGAGGAGCTATTGCTGCAGCTTGGGCTTGGATTAGTGGTAAAGATGCAAAACTCAAAAAAAATAAAGACCATTTGAAACAAGAGTTGAATAGACTTATGTCGGAACTTCGTTCTAAGTTTTTTGACATACCACAAGGAAAGCACAAAGCACCTGTTGGAGAGTTTGCTTCCAATTTGCTCAATGAGGCAAAAAAGAGCATTGAAAACTATCGTGATTTGAGAAAAGCGGAAATGGAAAAACAATTACAAGATTTTATCAATGCAGCAAAACTTGATGCCGAGGCAAAAAAGAAAGAGTTTGAACTTGTCGAAAAGGCATTAAAAGACTTGAATGCAAGTAATGGTCCTATTGTTGCTTTGGGACAACTCATTAAATTAAAAGAACACATACAAGAACAAATAGGAAGATAGATGTCAGCCATAGGAATTGATTTTGGAACGTGCTTTACCACAATGTCATATATGGATGGTGGCAGAGCTGTTCCTATTCGTGTAGACGGGAGAGTGAAAATACCTACAATGTTGTATTTTCCTGCTCATGGAGAACCTTTAATCGGACAACGAGCATACGCAAAGTATGAGGAATGCGAAGGAGAAGAAACCGAAGAAACCGAGGCAATCCTCTCGGGAATGGTTACCGATTTGAAACGCAATATGTCTTTGAACGGCATAATCCCCACTCCTCAGGGGAATATATCATACATCGATGCAGTCGCAAAGATATTCTCCTATCTCAAACAATATGCGGAAAGACACGTATTTAACGGAGAGAGTATTACCAAAGTATGCCTTACCTATCCTGTGGCATGGGATACTCAACCGGAGAAAAAAGAAGTATTGAGACAAGCAGGAGAGAGAGCAGGCTTTGCTGATATTCGATTGCTCAAAGAACCTGTTGCAGCTGCAATGAGCTGTCAAAACTCACGAAGAATAACGAACCGAGGTGTTTTGATATACGATTTTGGAGGAGGAACATTCGATTTGTCATACGTTCACTTTGACAACGAGGGCAACGAAGATTTTTCTTTGCCTCCCAAAGGAGACCCGGATTGCGGAGGTCAGGATATAGACCGGGCATTGTACACATATTGGGACAAAAAAGTCAATGATCAGAAGCACAGACATATTTCGCAAAATCCACAAGAATACTACATACCTGTTTTGAAAAGAGATTGTGTTACACAAAAGGAGCTGATGTCTCAGGGTACTTTTCAAGGTATAAATCTTGCATTGCAAAGTGCGAACTTTGATACTGTTCGTATCGGGGCTTTGTCAGAGAACTCGTGGACAGAGATGATAGAACCTTGGATAGATAGGACTATCAATCTCACGCGGCAGATGTTGGCGGAAGTGGACGAAGAGGCAAAAGAACTCAATTTTGTTGTCGATGAGGTTATTCTGATAGGAGGAAGTTCTCGCTTTCCCATGGTTGCCGACAAGTTGAGAGAGATATGCCCTGTTGCCCCGACGGAAGTGCCGGAGGTCGATGTAGCTGTTGCAAACGGAGCAGCATTGTTTGTCAATGAAGACATTGCTATTGAAAGTGAACAAACTTGGTTTTGTATCGAATGTGGAGAAAAAGTTTCTGCAAGAAATCGTGTTTGCATGTATTGCGGAACTCCCAACTTTCGCTATGACCACCGTTATGATGATGTGTAAAAAAGTGCGAGTAATATGAATGAAGTAAAACAAACTCAGGAGTTGATAGACAAAATTATAAACTTTGTCGAACACACTCCTTGGAAAAGCGATTATAAAGCAGATTTGCAACGGCTGAGAGACCTTGTCGAGAGACCTTGCGACCTTGCAATAGCAGGAGAAGTCAAGGCAGGCAAGAGTTCTTTCCTTAATGCTCTTCTCGGTGTCGATTTGGCAAAGGTGGGAGTAACAGAGACAACTGCAACAATCAACTTTTTCAGATATGGAAATCCTGCCGACCCCGATAAACCTGTTGTGGTCTATTGGAATGACGGCAGAGAACCCGAAGAGCAGACAAAAGATTTTCTCGATTCTTTGCAAGGTCATGACGAAGAGGTATTGACACGAGCCGAGAAGATAGACCATTTGGAATATCTTATCCCCAATAAAGACCTCAAGGAGATTACCATTATAGATACTCCGGGTTTTGGTTCGGTTGAAGAAACTCATGAAAAACGAACGGCAGATTTTCTCACTCCGAGACGAGATGCCCTGAGAAAGCGTCAGGCAGAACAATCTGATAATTTTACCAATAGTGCCGATGCCGTTATCTTTTTGACCGACAAGCCTGCCAAGGCTGACACACAAAAGTTCTTTACAGAATACATTCCCCATATCAGTTCGAGTAATGCTCTCGGAGTGCTTTCAAAGATTGATAAACAAGACCCGCAAGAAATACAAAAACTTGCAAGCTCATTGTCCGAAAATTTTCAAGATAAATTGTTTGATGTGATGCCTGTTTCGGCAGGAGTATATCATGCAATCAACAAGTTGAGAGCCAATACGGATTTACTTTCTTCTCTGCAAGAAAAGATAAAAAAGATAGAAAAGAAAAGATTGGATGTTATTGGCGAACCACATTGGACTGCAGGCGAAGGAGCATATAACAATATGTTTGAAAGAGCAGGTCTTCCATTGAGCGAAAGGAAAGCGATGCTTGAGAGTGTCTCCGTTCCTTGGGGAGTGTTTTATGCAATTCTCAGAGCTTTGTACAACAATGCTTCTGTTGAAGATGCCATTGAAGAACTAATTCACTACTCCGGTATGGAGAAGGTGAAAGCAGTTCTCGAGAAACAATTTTTCTCAAGAGCAAGAGCAATACGTTGTGGCAGCATATTGAGGCAGGTCAAAGACATAGTCTCTCGAATTAAATTGATAGCAATTCCGTTGCAACGCTCGTCCGATTCAAACAGAAAGACCTACATCGAAATGATTGAGTATGCCAAAAATTACTTTGGGGAACAACTTGCAAGCTCGTTTAAGAGATTTGTCGAACAAAACATTCCCGATAAAGCCGTAGTTGATAGATATGAACAAGAAACAGACTCTTTATTGGCAGAAACAAATCAGTTGTTGGCAGTCATGAATAAATCAGAAAGGCAATCAGAATCACTTCGTTTGTTGGATAGATTTGCAAATCTGTTTAGTGATAGTCAGTTGTTGGAAATAAGAACATTGTTTGGTCAAAATACCGGCAAGGATATTTCGGAATATGACTGCGGCACAAGGTATCTGTATTGGAATAGTAAACTGCAAAGAGCAAGTGATAATGACTATCGAACCTTGTTGAACTATGTATGTTCGGCTTATTTGGATTTGAATAACTTGAATGGTAATAAATAAAATATGAATATGAAAAGAAAAGTAAACTGCGAAAAGCAAGAAAATTGTTTTGTGTGTAAGATATGTTCATTGTTCTCCAAAAAGGGCAGACAGACGTCGTCTGACAACCCTTTGGATACATTTGTTACTCCGGAAAAACCATTGGAAGAAATGCATATCGACATGGAAATGCCCGATTTCTTGAAAGAAGACGCCTTTCAGCAAGAACAATCGGCAGAAGACCAAAGCCAAGGCGAACAAGAAGCAGAGCAAGAGCAGTCGGAAGCAGAACAGGAGCAAGAAGAACAAGAACAAGAACAGAGCAATTCATTGTCAGACAATAAACCATTTGTCAAGCTCTTTGAAGAATGTTCTTCTGTCATTAAAGATATTGACAGATTGTCCGCAAGGCAATTTGAAAGTCAGGAAACTCTCAATATGATGCAACATATAGAGAGTAAGCTCCTTTCGTCTCTATATGTTGCAGGGGGACAACCGATAGACAATGACACCGAGTTTGATGTTTTGAGACACTCTTGCATCGACAAAAAAGATGTTTCGCAATCAACTCCCATAACAGAGACAGTAAGACCGGGAGTTATTCTCGAAGATAGAGTTTTTGTTCAAGCAAAAGTAAGAGTTGATGAGAATTATATCGACGCAGCCAATCGGGAACAAGACAATGGAGTCAGGCGTTGCCTCTACTGTGGCGATAAAATCCCATCGGAGGCAGCCAAGTTCTGCCCCAGATGCGGCAAGCCATTGCCGGAAACGCAGAAGGTACCCGGTCCCGCCCCTGAGCCGTGCGAAGAGACCTTTATCGTTAAAGGCGTAGAGTTCAAGATGATAAAGGTAGAGGGCGGCACATTCAGCATGGGAGCGACCTCGGAGCAAGGCAGCGATGCTTATGATTACGAAAAACCTGTTCACAGCGTTACCCTTTCGGACTATTATATAGGAGAGACAGAAGTAACGCAAGAGCTGTGGCAGGCAGTCATGGGCAGCAATCCTTCTTGGTTCAAAGGCAACAGTCAATGCCCTGTGGAGAACGTCTCTTGGGACGACTGCCAAGAGTTCATCGAGAAGTTGAACGAATTGACGGGAAAGAAGTTCCGCCTTCCGACCGAAGCCGAGTGGGAGTACGCAGCAAGAGGAGGCAGGCATGGCGAGAAGCATGCATACAAGTACAGCGGCAGCAATAATCCCGACGAAGTAGCTTGGTACGACGGTAACAGCGGCAGCAAGACCCACCCTGTCAAGACCAAGAAAGCGAACAAGCTCGGCTTATACGACATGAGCGGCAACGTATGGGAGTGGTGCAACGATTGGTACGGAGATTATCAAAGCAGTTCGCAGACTAACCCCAAGGGACCTGCAAAGGGTGAGGACCGCGTTCTTCGCGGCGGTAGCTGGTACTTCTACGGTAGGTACGTGCGGGTATCCTTTCGCAGCCACGGCACTCCCGACTACCGTTACAACGGCAACGGCGGTCTCCGCCTCGCCCTCTGAGTTTACCACAAGGTAATCCACCAATGTTTTAAGCGAAAAAAGAAACAGTATAAAGTCAAAATGAAAGTAAAAAATGTATTGATGGTGCTTGTAATGCTTGCAAGCATTGCGGCACAAGCCCAAGGCTATGATGATAATTGCAAAGATATGCCCGGAGGCAGGAAGAACAAAAGCATAAACAACAACTCCTCGTTTAGCGAACAGACCTTCACCGTCAAAGGAGTAGAGTTCAAGATGATAAAGGTTGAGGGCGGCACGTTCCGCATGGGAGCGACCTCGGAGCAAGGAAACGATGCTCATGATTACGAGAAACCTGTTCACAGCGTTACTCTTTCGGACTACTGCATGGGCGAGACCGAAGTAACGCAAGAGCTGTGGCAGGCAGTCATGGGCAGCAATCCTTCTTGGTTCAAAGGCAACAATCAACGCCCTGTGGAGTGCGTCTCTTGGGAGGAGTGCCAAGAGTTCATCAAGGAACTGAACCGACTGACGGGCAGGAGCTTCCGCCTGCCTACCGAAGCCGAGTGGGAATATGCAGCAAGAGGAGGCAAGCATGGCGATAAGCATGTATATAAGTACAGCGGCAGCAATAATGTTGATGAAGTAGCATGGTATTGGCAGAATAGTGGAGATAAATATCTTTCAGGTGAATGGGACTTGGATAAAATTAAAAATAACAACTGTAAGACCCACCCTGTCAAGACCAAGAAAGCTAACAAGCTCGGCTTATACGACATGAGCGGCAACGTATGGGAGTGGTGCAACGATTGGTATGACGAAGACTATTACCAAAATAGTCCTCAGACTAATCCTGAAGGACCTTCCGAGGGTGGGAGCCGCGTTCTTCGTGGCGGCAGCTGGGGCAACTACGATAGGTACGTGCGCGTATCCTATCGCCTCAGCCACGCTCCCGACAATCGTGGCAACAACGGCGGTCTCCGCCTCGCCCTCTGAGTTTACCACAAGGTAATCCACCAACGTTTTAAGCTCAGAAAGAGAAGAGAGAGCGAAGGGAGAGGGGCGGTCAAGCGGAGCCGACAGCCCTACGACCGAAGCGAAAAAAGAAAGAAAACAGTAAACCCTAAAAACAAAAGTAGAAATATGAAATGTCCACATTGTGGCAAGGAGCATAGTGATAGTGCCAAATTTTGCGAAAACACAGGCAAAGAATTATTGAAAGCGTGTCCGTGGGAGGATTGTGCGGACTATGGTAAGGCAATCCTGCCGATGAGAGCCAAGTTCTGCCCGAGATGCGGCAGACCACTGCAGGAAACAACAGAGCAAAGCGAACAGACTTTTACCGTCAATGGCGTAGAGTTTAAGATGATAAAGGTAGAGGGAGGCACGTTCAGCATGGGAGCAACCCCTGAGCAGACCGGCGATGCTTACGATTATGAGGAACCTGTTCACAGCGTTACCCTTTCGGACTACTATATGGGCGAGACCGAGGTAACGCAAGAGCTGTGGCAGGCAGTCATGGGCAGCAACCCTTCCCACTTCACAGGCAACAATCAACGCCCTGTGGAGTGCGTCACTTGGGACGACTGCCAAAAGTTCATCAAGGAGCTGAACCGACTGACGGGCAGGAGCTTCCGTCTGCCAACCGAAGCCGAATGGGAATACGCTGCAAGAGGAGGCAAGCACGGCGAGAAGCATACATATAAGTACAGCGGCAGCAATAATCCCGACGAAGTAGCGTGGTATTGGCAGAATAGTGGAGATAAGTATCTTTCAGGCGAATGGGACTGGGATAAAATTAAAAATAACAACTGCAAGACCCACCCTGTCAAGACCAAGAAAGCCAACAAGCTCGGCTTGTACGACATGAGCGGCAACGTATGTGAGTGGTGTAACGATTGGTCCGAAGATTACCAAAGCAGTCCGCAGATCAATCCCAAGGGACCGGCAATGGGTGGGAACCGCGTTGTTCGCGGCGGCTGCTGGAGCGTCAGCGGTAGGTACGTGCGTGTATCCGATCGCTGCGGCAGCACTCCCTGCCACGGTAGCGACGACCTCGGTCTCCGCCTCGCCCTCTCCCTCTGAGTTTACCACAAGGTAATCCCCAACGTTTTAAGCTCAGAAAAGAGGAGAGAGAGCGAAGGGAGAGGGGCGGTCGAGCGGAGCCGACAGCCCTACGACCGAA
>JAEDJL010000054.1 GCA_016296345.1 Bacteroidales bacterium
GCGTTGGTCTTAATCCTGTAAAAAGATAGGCTTTTATTCCGTTGGCTGCAAGAACTGCAAGATAGCGTCTGTCGGGAAGGGAAAAGCCCGGACAGCGGAACTTATCGGGTCTTTTGCCGGTTATTTTCTCCAAAGTGTCCAGAGATTTCTGCAAATCCTTTTCAAATTCTTCCAAAGAGAACTTGTCGGCGTTCAAATGAGCATAGCCATGTGAACCAATATCGTATTTGTTGGCTATTTCGGCAACCACATCGGGGTATCTGTCGGCAACTCTGCCTATGATGAAAAACGTAGGCTTAACTTTGTGATGTTCCAACAAGAAAAACAGCTCCCGACAAGAGCGAACAAATCCCTCTTGCGACATTTCGCATCTGTTACCCTGCTTATCGATATAGTAATCTGACGGACACTCAAAATCAACCGTGAATATGTGCATTTCGTTCGGAGAATTGTACGTTTGGGAATGCTAATTTACTATGACCTCATCGCCAAAGACGTGTGCCGGATAGCCTGCTCCCGGGTGGTTATCGGGACATTGCTTTATGCTCTTGCCGAATATTTTGACATATCGTGCTTTTCGCTTGGGAAATGTGGCATGGTGGTTTTGTATTTGTCCGCTTTGGGATATTGTTACATTGTTTGCATCTATTGTTTCGAGCATATCAGGCTGCAAACCAACGGAAAATTCTACCGAAAGAGGTAGAAAAATCCAGCTTCCGACGTTTTCCAAAAAATTAATCGATATTTCGCTTATCTCTTGCTCTGTTTGCAAATCGACAATGACGCAATAGTCATAGCCATAAGTACCAACCCATTTGTCATAGCTCTTTTGGCTGCCCACAAGTGCATCGGTCAAAGAGTTCTTTGTGCTTCCTGTGTATTGGGGATTGAGGTTTTCTATGGTGTAAGGCTTTCCTGTTGCCTTGTTTGGAAAATATGAGGCGGTAAAAAGGGGCGATACTCTCTTGCCTTCTCGCTCTGCGTATGCCGTAAGGGTGGTTGGTCGGTCTATCACTATGCTTTGGGTGTAGGGAACAAAGTGTTTGTTTTGGCAGGTGTCGAGAGAATAAAACACCTCTGCACCTTTGGCTACGCTTGTCAAACTTACTTCGGGGCTTTGCAAAGAGGTGTTGAACGAAACCTCCGCTCCAATGGTGTAGTGTGAGCGAGAATAATTCACATTCATCTTGTCGTATGACTTAAAGAGGGTTTCCAATCTCTCAAGGAAGCAATCGTAGTTTTTGTTCTCGGCTTTGCTCCATGCTATTTCGCAAAGGGCTGCAATGCGAGGGAAATCCATATACTGCAAATCGGTATATGTGGGAATGTATTCGGTCCATGTGTTGGCTTGAACGCCGATTATGTGCTTTGACTGCTCGCTTGTAAGGTTGCGAGGTATCGGTTCATAGAGGTAAACTTTCTTCAAAGGAGTATAACCGCCTATTGCAAGAGGCTCACACTCGGGTTCGCCCTGATAGTAGTCGAAATAAAGATAGGCTGCCGGCGACATAACAGCATCAAGTCCCGCCTTGGCTGCCTGTTCGCCCCCACTCTCGCCCTGCCACGACATTATGGTTGCTCCTTCGGCTGCTCCGCCCTCCAAAAGTTCGTCCCATGCTATTATCTTTCGTCCTTTGCTTTCCAAATATGCTTGAAGCGAGTGCATAAACCAGCTTTGCAGTTCTTTTTCATCTTTCAATCCGTGGAGCTTTATTTGCTCTTGACATTTCGGACAGGTCTTCCAATTTGTTTTTGGGCATTCATCGCCTCCTATATGTATGTATCGGGAAGGGAAAATCTCAATCAATTCGTCAAAAACGCCTTTGAAAAAGTCCAAAACGCTGTCCTTGGTGCAGAAAACTTCCTCAAAAACGCCCCAAGTGCCTTGAACCTTGTAACCTTCGCCCTTGCAACCAAGATATGGATAGGCAGCCAATGCGGCAGAAGCATGTCCCGGCAAATCTATCTCGGGAATGATTTCTATGTTTCTTGCCTTTGCATACTCCACAAGCTCTTTTAGTTCTTTCTGAGTGTAGTATCCGCCATGTGGAACGCCGTCATAGTTAGGGTTTCTTTGGTCATTGTCGTTGTAGTGTCCTATTATGGTGCCGCTTCTCTTCGATGCGACGGACTGTAACTTAGGATAACGCTTGATTTCGACCCTCCAGCCTTGGTCATCTGTCAAATGGAAATGCAGAGTGTTGAGTTTGTGGTATGCCATAAGGTCGATATGTCGCTTGACTTGGTCGATGGTGAAAAAATGTCGGGCAGGGTCAAAGTGCTTTCCCCTGTACGAAAAGCGGGGATAGTCTGTTATCGAGCAGGAAGGAAGTGTGATTTCGACAGTCGAGGGTTTTACGTTTTCGTCTTGCCAAAGGGTTAGATGTCCGGGGAGCAGTCGTCCTTCCGAAAGCTGACAAATTGACTGCAAAGCATAGAAAAAGCCTGCGTTTTCATTGGCTTGAACGACTATTTTGTCTTTATTGATGTCCATTTGGTAGCCTTCGTCTTTCAAAGTCTTGTCCGACACTTTCACAAAGACGATTGCGTTTTTCAAGTCTTTGTTTTTGATTTTCTTTTTGTCGATTATTCGGAGCTTTGTGCCGAAAGCAGAGCGAAAACTCTCTTGCAAAAACTTGGCAACCTCCATTTCTTCGCCCTTTGTATCGATGTACAAAACGGTCTTTTGATTTAGGGAAAATCCCTCTTCATTTAATTCGTTTACACTTGCAGGAACGGGAATTATGTTCACTTTTTGTGAATATGCAAAGGCAAAAACGCTCGCTGCAAACAGAAAAACAGTAATTTTTTTCAACATATTCTAATCTTCTTTCGAGTTGGCAAAGATATGAAAAAGCAATGAAACTTAGCCAATAAGGCACACATTCTGTGCAAAAAAGCTCCCGAGTGTTTCAGGCGACTGAATATTTTTTCGCCTTTTTGTATTGCGGAATTGGTTTTTTGTTGTACTTTTGCACTCGGGTAAGTCTTGTACGACCAGCTCCCTCTGAATCTCCCCAGGGCGGGAACGCAGCAAGGTAAGGAGGTTGTAGCGGTGCGATATAAGTAGCTTACCCTTTTTTCATATCCCCTTGCGAAATTGTGTTTCCTTACTTTATCCCCATTTTATTAAGTGCTGCCTGATATTTGTTTGCATTTGCATAGTGTTGGTCGGGAGTTGAGGCAAAATTGTGGTATCCCGAGAAGTCTTCTTTGGCACAGAAAAAGATGTAGTCGTGCTTTTGGTAGTTCAAGACCGCAAGAAGAGAGCTTTGCTCGGGAAGACAAATCGCACTTGGCGGCAATCCCTTATACATATATGTGTTGTAGGGAGAATCGGTCTGCAAATGCTTGTACATTATTCTCTTTATGGTAAAGTCGCCTACTGCATATCGCACGGTGGGGTCGGCTTGCAGAAGCATATCGCGGTGCAAACGATTGATATACACTCCTGCTATTGTGGGTTTTTCGTCGTTTTTGTTGGTTTCTTCTTCTACAATGGAAGCCAAAACGACTATTTCGTGTCTGTTCAAGCCTGTTTTTTCGACTGCCGAGGCTCTTGCATTCCACCAACGGTCGCTTTCGGTTTTCAGTCTTTGAAGGAGCTTGTCCGAAGCGGTGTTCCAATAGACTTGATAGGTATCGGGAATTACGTTGTCAAACAAATCGTACTCCAAGTTCTCTATCGAAAGCAACAAATCTTGCTTGCTTATCATCAACTGCGAGGATACTTTTTCGGCAAACTCGTCATAGGTTCTCACCTTGCCGATAACAAGTTTTACAGGGGTCTGCAACCCTCTTGAAAGCATCTTTGCCAATTCTGCCTGCTTGGTTTTGGGGGCTATTTCGTAATATCCGCTTCGCATCTTGCCGCTTTCGCAAAACACCTTGACAAAAAGCGAGTATGCAAATCCGCGGTCAATCACTCCTTTGTCTTTCAACATTTTCTCGACCTGCTCTGTCGATGTGTTGGGATAGAGACATAGTTTGACGGTTTGGCTGTTCTGCGTTTTGGAAGAAGACAACCAAAGCACAAAAAGCCCGAACACAAGGCACAAAACGCCTGCAACAATCAGCGAAACAGCAAGTATTTTCTTATTCTTCATCTTTTGTTCTGTTTATTTTTTGATATACTTCAACATCTTTGAATTTCCCGTTTTCGCACAGCCAATCTTTCAAAACGGCAGTGCGTTCAAATCCCGAAGAAAGCAACATTTTTTTGCTCGAAATGTTGTCTGAGGGTACGAAACTATAAAGACAATGCAGCGAATAGACCTTTGTAACATATTCCCAGAGCATTTCCACAACCGGCTTGGCATATCCCCTGCCCCTGTACTCGGAAGAGAAAAGTACACCCATTGCCGCCCTGAGGTCTTTGGGCGAAAAATCGTACAAATCGACGCAACCAACAGTCTTTGTTTCGCCTTGGTCAATCAAATCGACCATCAACCTCATCTGTCCTGCTGCATAGAAAGTATCGTTTTGAGCTTGCAAAACATATTGTTCCAATGCAAAATGAGAGAAAGGTCGCTGTGTCTGTCCTACCGACCACACCGACATATCGTTTTCCCAAAGGTAAAACAAATCTGCATCACTTAGTTCGACAGCTCTGAATTTGAACTCCATCGTCTTTTTTGTTTGCAAAGGTAAGACAAAATAAGCAAATGAACTTTTGAGAATGCAGTCCGAGAGCAAGAGAGTTTGAGAAGCCTCTGCAACCGATTGATTTTCAAAACTTAGCATTTTACAAAAATAAAACGCCGTTTTGTAATGATTAAAACGGCGTTTCGGTTCAAACGAAACGCCGTTTCATTTTTGCAAAACGCCCTTTCGTTTTTGTGGCATTTTTGAACGGATTTTCAAGTTTTTATTTTGCCCGAACCAAATTATTGTACTATCTTTGCAAACTCGTTTTTGGAATTAGTGTAATTATTAAAAGAATAAACAAAATAGCAATGATTAAAAAGTTGGACGAGCTTATAGATGCAGTTAAGCTCAAAGGCAAAAAAAGATTGGTTGCTGCGTTTGCAAACGATTCTCACACAATCGGAGCAGCTTCAATGGCAATGGATTTGGGTGTTGTAGATGCAACCTTGGTCGGAGACATCGAAACAATCAAGTCTGTTTGCGAAAAAGAAGGTATTGATGTAAATAAGTTCAATCTTGTTCAGGAAGCAAACGAACAAGCTGCTGCAAACAAGGCTGTTGAGCTTATCAATGCAGGCGAGGGAGACATTTTGATGAAAGGTCTTTGCTCTACAGACAAGTACATGAGAGCTATACTAAACAAGGAAAAAGGTTTGATGCCCGGAGGAAAGCCTGTGTTGTCTCACGTTACCGTTTTTGAAATACCTACTTACCACAAACTATTGATTACATCCGACGTTGCAGTTATTCCTGCTCCCGACTTCAAGCAAAAGACTGCCATTTGCAACTATGTTATCGCAACAGCAAAGACCCTCGGTATCGAAATGCCTAAGGTAGCCATGATTGCACCTACCGAACAAATGAGCGTAGGTATTCCTTCATGTGTTGATGCTGCCCTTATCGCTGCAATGAACAACCGCGGTCAAATCAAGGGAGCAATAGTTGATGGTCCGTTGGCATTGGACGTTGCAATAGACAAAGAAAGTGCAACAATAAAGAAACTAAAAGGCGAAGTGGCAGGCGATGCAGACTGCTTGGTATGGCCAAACATAGAAGCAGGAAACGTATTCTACAAATCTTGCACCAAGTTTGCAAAAGCCGAATTGGCAGCAATGGTTGTCGGAGCGAAAGTTCCTTGCGTCTTGTCGTCAAGAGGCGACAGCACAAAGACCAAAATGTATTCAATAGCACTTGCTGCATTATCTTGCAAGTAACACTTAATAATTTTTTCATAGTTCGCCCACAGACAGCTTCGGCTTCTGTGGGTTTTTTGAACCAAAAACAAGCATACGAAAATGGAGAAATGGTCAGATGAACTTCCGTTTGTTGCAATCACGGTGTGCGACAAGGAAGGCAAAATCATAGATATGAACCGCCGAAGCATTGCCACATACGAAAAAGACGGCGGAAAGGCTCTCATTGGCAAGAACCTGATGAACTGCCACCCCGAAAGAGCAAAACAAATCATCTCCCGCCTTATGAGCGAAGGCAAGACAAACGCCTACACTATCGAAAAGGAAGGATTGAGAAAGCTGATTTATCAATCGCCATGGTACGAAAACGGAGAGTTTGCAGGATTGGTGGAAATGTCTGTTGTTCTGCCTGAAACAATGCCCCATTACGTCCGCACTCCGAAGAAAGATTAGTAACATATATTGTCAGAAAAAGACTAAAAAGAGAAAATCGGCGTTTAACAAAGAAAAGACAAACAATGAAGAACACAAAGAAAGCATTTGTAATCATGTTGGTTTTGGCAGCAGCAGGTGTTGTTTTGGCATCTTGTTCCCACAAAACCTGCGACGCATACTCCTCGGCACATCGCTACAGCAGAGAAATTTTGCGATAAAACCAAAAAAGATAAAAACACAAATACAAAAGGTATGCAAGCAGTTCAACATACCTTTTGTATTCATTTGAAATAGTACAGTCTCTGCCGGCATAATTATAGGTCGATAAACAGTAAAAATTTGCATAAATGGCAATAATATTGTAATTTTGCGGACGGAAAGAATGAAGCAAAACGGCTCTTTGCAATGTTTTGTTTGAAACAAAAGCAGTCGGTTTGTCGTTTTGAAGATATAAATTGAATAAGGATATGGATTTACTGCAAGAGGTGTTGGATTACTTCGCCAACACTCCGAAAGAACAAATCAATAAAGATTGGGAAGAAATCGAGAGACAACACAGCTCCGACATTACAGCCAACGAATTTGAGGCTTATCTGAACGGATTGAACGAGGGCGTTTATAATTTGTTCGGCTCGATTAAGAGCAGTGATGTTACATCTGAGTATAATGAAAATTATGATAACAGCTGCAGCTCTATTGCTGACGCAGCTTAATGATTTGGTAATATGGACAAAGCATTGTTTAGTTTTGATGGCTTTCAGGTTAGAAAGGCAATGGTAAATTTTGAAAATCTGCCGATAAACCCTAACATTGATATTACTTTTTCGGCAAACGGCAGCTTCAATAGTGCAAGTAATGTCTTCGAAGTTCATTTCGGTTTTTCATCAAGATTGACCGCAGACAAAGAAAGGGAAATTATTTCTGTCGATAGTGTTGCAAAATTCACCTTTTCTGAACCCATGCAATTAAAGACTATTCCGGACTATTTCTACTCAAATTCAATCGCTATATTGTTTCCATACATGAGAGCGTTCATCAGCACCATTTCTCTCCAAGCCAACGTATCCCCTCTTATCTTGCCAACTCTGAATATGACCAGGTTGGGAGAATCATTAAAAGAAAATTCCTCTCAGGAATAGCAATGGAGTACAGGTTTCTTTATCAAGCTGTCAGAAACTCCGAAACCATTCCGGACAAGCCGTGTTTTTGTAGTCAAAATGCATGGTTGTCCAAAGGCTATTACTTTTGGGACACAGATATAAAGAACGCTCATTGGTGGGGCAAGGTTCACTACCAAAATAATTATATGATAGGAGAAACAGCTTGCGACAAAAATTCTCCATATCTATACGATTTGGTCGGAGATTTGGACAAAAGGCAAGAATTTTTCAAGATAAAAAATATTCTGAACCAAGAAACAGGCAAAGAGGTTCTTGTTGAAGATGTTATTCTCTTCCTTCGACACGTTATAAAGTTTCCATACAAAGCGATAAGAGCATATCCGTACAATTCCAAAAGGGCAGATGATAATATTACAATACGATTTTCTGCCAACCACAAGGCTTTTATGCCAATCTCCGAGCCGTATCAAATTTGTGTTTTCGACCTTTCCTTTTTAGAAAAGCCGTTTGAAATAATCTACCCTCCGAGAAAGGCAGAATAATTACTCATTTTATTTGTTTACAACAAACGATGACGAGAGCAAAAAACGCTCTGCATCATCATTTGCACCCGACAACTCTATCTCCAATCGAAGAGAAAAAGTTCTATCACTCTTTCGGGGGAGGTGGTGTCGCTCTTTTGCGGAAGGGTAAGGTGTATTCCGTGTGAGCAGGGGTCATAAGAGACTTTTTCTCCGCTTGCAAAGTCCTTTGCTGATTTTACTTTGGCATCAATCGGCAAGAAAAGCTCCCTCAGGCTGTCGTCCCAGACGTGAACGAACAGTCTGTCGCCCTTTCGGGTTGTCGCTCCCCAAGTCTGAACAGGCACATCGCCTGCCGTGGTTGCATAAATCGTCTCTCCGTACTTTGCCAACCATGCTCCCACTTGTTCCAAACGCTGCAAGGCTGTTTCGGGAAGGCGTCCGTCGGCTTGCGGTCCTATGTTCAAGAGGAGGTTTGCTCCCTTGCCGGCAGCTCCCACAAGCAGACGTACAATCTCGTCGAGAGATTTGTAGTTTTGGTCGGTAATCCTGTATCCCCAAATGCCGTTCATCGTCTCACAAGTCTCCAATGGTAAAACGCTTATATCCATATTGCCCGAGTATCCGCCTTTGTTTTCGCCCGGAAGGTCTCTTTCAAACACCTGAATGTCTTCGCCGTTTGAGACATTGAGGTGATGATTGTTTGCAACAAGACAGTTGGGTTGCAAAGAGTGTATATGGTCATAGATTGGACGCATCTGCCAATCGAATTCTGTCGCATCGGTGTCGTGATCCCACACTCCGTCAAACCATATTGCCCCTATTTCTCCATAATTTGTGAGCAATTCGGTGAGCTGGTCGGTCATAAACTTGCAATATGCCTGCCAATCGGCTTTGGATTTGTCCTTTCCCGTGGTCTGACCTGTGCGACCCATGGGATAATCGTCCCTTCCCCAATCGACCAAAGAGTAATAGAGGTGAAGCCTTATGCCTTGTCGATGACATTCGTCGGCAAGTTCTTTCAACACATCTTTGCCCCAAGGTGTTGCATCGACAATGTTATATGGTGAATGTTTGGTTGCAAACATCGAAAAGCCGTCATGATGTCGGGTGGTGAAGCATATATACTTTGCTCCTGCCGCCTTGAAAGCCGAAACCCACTCTTTGGCATCGAAACCTGCGGGATAAAATCCTCCTGCCGCCTTGGCATACTCACTTTGCAACACTCCCTGACGGTTGAGATACCATTCGCCTTGGGCAAACATACTGTAAATTCCCCAATGGAGGAAAATTCCGAAGCCTGCATCGGCAAACTCTTGTCTCGATGCGATATTTTCTTTTGTGGGAACGTACTCAATCGAATTGTCGCTCACTATTTGAGCCTCAGCAACAGGGCTTAGCACAAGCAAAGCTGCCATAAGTGCAAAAAATTTGTTCAAATCAATTCTCATATTCTTTGTTTTTTCTGTGTGCAAAGCTACAAATAATAGTTGAAACGGCAAGTAAAATCACCTGTTTCGGGTATTTGCCTCAAACGACAAACAATCTAATTTTGCAAACCGAAAAAACATAAAACAACAAAAGAAGAGATGAAACAAAGAAATTACATTCTATTACTTGCGATGGTGCTTTTGAACATCATGACGCTCAAAGCCAATGCTCAAAGCGAAGACAGAGTGTGCATAGAAGGTCATGTGTTTGACAAAGCGACAAAAGAAGCCGTGGCATACGCTTCTGTTGCCATTGAGGGAACAAAAACCGGCACAACAACAGACGAAGACGGCAACTTCATATTCCGAAAGATTGCTTCGGGAGAGTACACCATTGTGGTGAGTTGCATTGGTTATAAGACAGAACGCCACATTGTCGAAGTCAAAAGAGGAAGCGTTGCTCATGCTCACATAGAACTCATGCCCGAAGCCACAAGACTTGACGAGATTGTGGTGTCGGCAAATCGCAATGAGACCAATCGTAAAGAAGCTCCCGTGGTGGTAAATGTGTTGAGCGAGAAACAATTTGAGAAAAACAATGCACAAGACTTGGTTCAGAGCTTGGGTTTTCAAAGCGGAGTGAGAGTTGAGTATAATTGTCAGAATTGTGGCTTTCCGCAAGTGAGGATAAATGGTTTGGAAGGACCATATACGCAGCTGCTTATCGACTCCAAACCTGTTATGAGTGCTTTGA
>JAEDJL010000055.1 GCA_016296345.1 Bacteroidales bacterium
TATTGCGACGTCTCAAAAAAATATCGGCACTATTGCCCCGTTTCGCTCTGCAAAGGTACGCACAATAAAGAGAAAAAACAAATTTTTGCTGTTTTTTTCGCAATTTCCCGTTTCATGAAAGGGAAAAATCATAACTTTGGCGACCGAAAAAAGAGAGTTTTTTATGTCAGACAAGGTATTGTTTTTGGAAGAAAGTAAGTGTGTGAGCTGTTATGCCTGCGTGAGAGCGTGTCCTGTCAAAGCCATTCAGGTAAGCAGCCAAAGCACAAAGCCACATATAATTGAAGACAGGTGTATTGCTTGCGGCAACTGCTTGTCGGCTTGTGCCAATTCGGCAATAGAGCTTGCGGGAAACATCGAACAAGTCGAACAACTGCTCGCCTCTGAACACAAAGTGGCAGCAATATGCGACCCGAGCATTGCAGGAGAATTTGACGATGTGAGAGACTATCGCAAATTTGTTACAATGATACGAAAGCTTGGCTTTTCGCTTGTGTGCGAAGTAAGTTTCGGAGTAGATTTGGTTGCACAAAAGCAGGCAGCTCTTTGCAACAGCTACAAGGGAAGAAGTTTCATCACCTCACACTGCCCTGTTGCCAATATGTATATAGAGAAGTATCAACCCTCTCTTGTAAACAATCTCTCGCCTATTGTTCCCCCTGCCGTGGCAATGGCATCGACAATACGAAAACACTACGGGCAGGACACAAAAGTAGTGAACATCACTCCCTGCATTGGTTTGAAAAAAGACAATCGAAGATACGACAGCAATATGAGGCTTGACGCTTTTCTGACATTTGTAGAGCTTAGACAGATGTTTGAAAAGCGTGGAATAAAAGAAGAAATGGTCGAATACGGAGAGTTTGACGAGCCATTGGGATTCAAGGGTTCTCTCTATCCGATAGCGGAAGGCTTTGCCGAGGCTTGCGGAGCAAGCACCACAATGGAGGAAAACCACTTCATTACCGTGGAAGGCAAAAAAGACGTGGTCGATGCTCTCAAACAATTCTCAAAACACGGCAACGAATTTTCGACCCACCTCAACCTTTACTTCTGCAAGGGCTGCCTGATGTCGTCGGGCTGCACCAAAGGACAGAAATATATAAGGTACAACCTTGTTAGAGAGTATGCAAAGAAGAGAATGCAAACCATAGACTTGGAACAGTGGAAACAAAACATCGAACAATATTCCAACAAATCCGAATTGGTAACATTCCACAAGGCAGACGACAAAACACTTCCCACACCTGACAGAGCAACAATAGAACAAGCCTTTGAAACTCTCGGCAAGAGTGCAAGCAATCGGCACACCAACTGCAAGGCTTGCGGATATGACAGCTGCACCGACCTTGCCATTGCAATAGCACAAGGCATAGCCTCGCCGGAAATGTGTTTTGCCTATACCCAAAGAGGAACGAGAGATTTCAGCAACCAACTCAAAAACACAAAAGTAGAACTCATCGACCTGCAAACAGAATGTAACAGCCTCAAAGAAGAACTCTCTGCTCAGAGAACAAACAACACCGAACTGTCTCGCTCGCTCTCTGCAATCGTTCACCATATCTACCCGGGCATTGCAATAGTCGATGCCTCGATGCGAATAAGCGATTCAAACAGCGGCTTTATCGAGATACTGGGAGACGATGCCAAAGAAATAGATGAAATAATCCCCGGACTTATAGGAGCAAGCGTCAAAACCCTTCTGCCGACCGAGCTGTACAATCAGCTCGAATATGTGATGAAAACCTCAGAAGACATCATCAACAAAGACTTTGAGTACAACAACCGCCTGATTAACATATCAATCTTCACGCTCGTTGCACAAAAATCGGTCTGTGTGATATTCCGCAACCTCTATGACGAAGAAGAACGCCCCGAAGAGATAATCCACAGAGTGAACGAGGTGATAAAAGACACCCTTTTGCAAGTACAACAGATAGGATTTATCTTGGGAGAAGGTGCAGCAAAAACAGAAAAACAACTCCGCTCGATAATAAAGACCATTTCACTGAAATAACAAGCAACAATCACCGAACGCAATACCCGGATTAGAAGAACAAATCTTCTTTTTCGGGTATTCTGTTTTCCAAAAACATCACATGATATATAGGAAGATAGAGAACATTTCCCACAGTCTTTATCTCCCTGTCGTTTGACAAAACAACCGCCGACGCAATATGATAGTCAGCAACAGCCATCAAGTTGTCCAAAAGAAAGACTTGCCAATCTGTCTTGACCCCTCGATAAGAAGAATCTTGTCCTCATCGGACCTCAAATGCCGCTCTATATACGTCCTTATCTTTCTGTACAACATTGTTTTTACACTTTTCCATCAAATTCAGCCTTGCAAATATACACTTTTCCGTCAAACCTCGCTTTTTGCCCGCAAAAGACAGGCAACAATGCCGATAAAACAAGCCGACAACAAGAAACAACATCTCCTGTTGCAGCCTGCCTCTTGGAAATCCAAGTTTTCAGAACACATTCCTTGCTATCAACATTACTCCAAGGCGTGATAATCGGATTATCTTCCCATGATAATGGTATTATCACGGCGTGATAATCATGTTATCACGGCGTGATAATCCGATTATCAACAAGAAAAAGTACTTGGAAACACCTTTCTCACTTTTTCAAACATTGAAACCCAATCCGCAAAAGAACCGTCGCCACACTTTCCACAGGACTTTCGTGCTTGTTATCACAGAGACTACAGAGAACGTGAACCTGTTGAAATCACTATTGAGCCGAACAAGATTTCAATCCTCAGTCATGGCGGACCTGATCGGTCTATCCCAATGGAGAAAATCCATAAAGCCCGAGCTCTTCCTTGCAGGAAATACCGCAATCGCAGGTTAGGAGAATTTCTGAAAGAACTCGGTTTGACCGAAGGTCGTGCAACCGGCATTCCTACAATTCAAAAGAAATTGAAAGATAATGGTTCGGCTTATGCAACGATAGAAACCAACGAAGAGAGGTCCTATTTTCTGATTGACATTCCCTGCCACCCCGACTTTGTCGGAGAAGACTTGTCCCAAGTCATGTCACAAGTCGAACATATTGATAGTGATATGATTAACGCCAATTTGTCCAAAGTCGTGTCCAAAGTCAAAGGTACAAATTTAGAACAAGTCGTAAAGGTATTTCTTTCGCTTCAAGAAGCAAAAAGCCTGACTGAACTGATGACTATGTTCGGACAAGTCAATCGCACCCGTTTCAAAAGTACTTGCCTCGACATTCTCATTAAAACAGAATTGGCAACACCTACAATACCCGACAAACCCAACTCACGCTTTCAGAAATACGTACTGACAGAAAAAGGCAAAAAGTTGATTGCAGACAGTCGAAAGAATTAGTAAAGCAAAACTATTATCGGCAAAGCCGGACAAGCACTTATTAAATCAAGATCTGTTTCTTCAAACTCCCTGACATGAAAACAATGTCATAGAGCAATTCCATTACGCTTTTGCTATGGCAGAGCGTAGAGGTATTGTTCTTTTCTCAGATTAAAAACGCAGAAACTCACCTTATGGCAAACTCAAAGAGCAAGACGAAGACCGCCTCCGTCAGTGCGTTGATAAGGGGGCGCCACCAACATAATCGGATATTGTCATCTCCCCGTACCATCCACCGCCTCGAAGAACGCGATACTCACTACTTGACGATTCATTAAGATTAGTCCGTGAATAGCCACGATATCCAGAAAACCTATCGTAGCACCACTCCAATACATTGCCACTCATGTCATATAAGCCAAGCTTGTTGGCTTTCTTGGTTTTGACAGAGTGGGTTTTACCTCCACTATTACCTTTATACCATGCTACTTCCCCTACATTGTTGCTACCGCTATACTTATATGCGTACTTCTTGCAATATTTGCCTCCTCTTGCTGCATATTCCCACTCGGCTTCGGTGGGTAAGCGAAAGCTCTTACCTGTCAGTTGATTCAACTTTTCTATAAACTCTTTGCAGTCGTTCCAACTTACATTCTCCACAGGTCTCTGGTTATTACCTTTAAAGTAAGAAGGGTTGTTGCCCATGACTGCTTCCCACAACTCTTGCGTTACCTCTGTTTCTCCTATGTAATAGTCCGAAAGGGTAACGCTGTAAGTAGAACCAAAAATACTACCTTGCTCAGGTGTTGCTCCCATGCTGAATGTGCCGCCCTCAACCTTGACCATTTTGAAATCTACACCATTTACTCTGATAGTTATAACAGAGGAAGAAGTGTTGTTGTTTCTGCTTTTGTTCTTCTGTTCTCTGAGCCATGCCTTCGCTTCGGAACATATACGCTGACTGCATGCTTGACATAACAAATCAAACTGTCGCTGTGCTGCTTGCGACCCTTTTTTGAGATAGGTATCCTTAGCCATTTTGAGCATTTCTCTGCAATCAGCATCATAATTTTGAGCTTGTAGCATACTTACAAACATCGTAAGCATAATCCATATACTTATCCTTTTCATCTTTCTCGTTTTTATCACAATGAATTATATCTTGTTCGCACTACACTATCTTCCAAATACCGTAATGCTTTACCGTAATAGTATTTTGCTTTTTGTCTTGCTTGGTAATCTCCATTTTCAAAATACTCATTAAAGTAAAAATCGCCAAAACTCTTGTTTCTATTAAAATTAGCGACTCTTTCTCTCGCTATTTCTCCCAAGTCTATTTTTACTTTTTCTTTGTTTTGTCTCTGTTGTATTTCTTCCGCTATTTTTTCTAAGTTTATATCGCTTTGTCGCTGCTTTATATCTTTTTGAGTTTCTTCTGCCTCTTCTGTTGTAACTGTCTCTACTATTGCGGGCTCTTCTATCTCTGTTTTTGTATCTGTTTCTGTTCTTGAATAACTTTGGTCAAACACCAATGATATTGTCATACCGATAACAAAAAAGACAACCAGAAAAATCCAAATTGGAGCGGGAGCAATAGAATTGGATATAGTGTTGTCTTGTTTTGATTGAGAAGTTTCGAGGACAAGTCGCAGACCACCGCTACTGAAGTCGCTATCATTGGAAAAGTAGCTAACGCAATCGGACACTCGCACACGACCAACGCTACTGCCCCAACTGCCACCACGCATAACGTGTTCCTTGCCATTTGATTGCATCTCCGAGTTAGTCTGAGATTGCCTTCGATAATCCTCATTCCCATCGCTACACCACTCCCATACATTACCACTCATGTCATACAAACCAAGCTCGTTAGCTTTCTTGGTCGCTACAAGGTGGGTCTTGCAGCCACTATTCTGCCAATACCATGCCACCTCATCAGGATTATTACTTCCACTATACTTATATCCTCTGCTATATTTACCCCCTCTTGCCGCATATTCCCACTCGGCTTCGGTCGGAAGGCGGAATTTCTTGCCCGATAGTTGATACAATTTCTTGATAAAGGCTTGGCAATCATTCCAACTTACGCTCTCCACAGGACATTGTTTGTTGTTTGTGAACGCTGACGGATTGTTGCCCATGACTGTTTCCCACAGCTCTTGCGTTACTTCGGTCTCTCCTATATAATAATCTGAAAGGGTAACACTGTGAACAAGTTTCTCATCATTGTTATCATTAGATTGCTCTGAGGTCTTTCCCATATCGAATGTGCCTCCCTCTACCTTTATCATCTTAAACTCCACTCCTTTGACAGTAAAGGTTTTCGTTTCTATCTGTGGTTCTGTCCAAAGGATACAGATACGGGAGTTAGTTTGGGCGGCTTTTTCTATTTTGTTTGTGGAGAAGGTTTCAAGAGATGTCGTTGTCGGTTTGGTTGAATAGTCGTATGTCGGCAGGTAAGTGTACTCTTGTTGTTGCAGAATCTGCTCTACAACGCCACTTTTCTTCATTTGCTCAATCACCACAGCACGGTTGTCTGAAATATTAAGTGTATTGTACCACTGCTGTGCTATCTTTTTGGATACGCTTTCCAAAGAGGCAGGCGAAAGCATGACCGAATTGTAGCACACAAGAAGACATGGACCTTGAACATAGTAACCAAGGTATGGGGCTGAAACACAGACTTCTTTGAAGCACCACGCATAATACATCAGATTATCAACTCTCTTTTGTACAAAGAGGAACGAATTGTCGCTTATGGTCATGAAACTATAACAAGACCGCACTTCTTTCAAAAAATCTGAAAACTCAATTTGTTCTCCTACAATCAAGCTATCGCCCAACGATATTCCTATGCTGCAATTCAATACTGCTTTCTCTTTCGCTTCCAAAGCTACGTTATTCTCTGTATTCATACTCTTGCCGTTATCAGATTACTCTTTCAATTAAACCTGATTACCTCATCCACATCGTCTATCTCAAAGCTGCCGAAATCTTCTATCGCAGAATTGCCAAGCAACAGCGGAGCTTCCATATTGCCCACAACAAACGCTTTCACATTTTCGGCAATCAGTCCTTCGCCAAGCTCCAACTGTCTGATATTGATGACCATTCCCTCAACTATGCTGCCATCTGCAATTTGAGAATATTCGTATCCTTCTATGTCTTCGGGGCTTAGCTTGCCTTGCTTGAAAAGGTAGATGGCTTCGGTGAGCGAGAGGCTGACACCGCTCGCTCCCGTGTCAAACAACATTTCCATCTCCACCCCATTGACTTTCACCTTTACAAATCTCACTCCTTGTCGTTTCTCAAAGGGGACTTCGTAAAGGCTTTCTTCTTCGTATGTATTGAGCAGCGGTGCAGGCTCTTGCCTGCAAGCAACGCACAAAGCCGCAAGCACCAAGCCCGACAACAAACTACCGAACACCCTTCTATTCATCTGACATTTACTTAACAAGGAATTGATGTCTGTATTTCATTCCCGAACAATCAGTAAATGAAATAGTAGCTGTATCAATATCGGATTTGACTACACAATAACAAGAAGGAATTTCCTCAAATCCATCAACGCCCCAATCAATGACCAAAGGCTCATCGGCAACAAAAAGCATTGTATCTCCGGAATGTATTTCTCGCTCGTGTACTTTCAAAGTGTCTTTCTCCAATGGGATTGAGCGAATAGCTTGTTCGGTTTGCTTATCGCCTTGCTCGGTTTGCTCATCGGTCTTTTTGTGTGTGCTTACAATTCCTATGCCAAATCCGAGCATAAAGACTGCCAATATAACAATACTCCATATTAAAATCTTTTTCTTGTTCTTCTTCAAAGAAGCATCAACAGGATTTTCTCTTTCTTCATTGACATGTCTTTTATTTGCAGCATAAGCATTGCTATTTGCGTCCAATGTGTTATCCAGAATTTCTCTTATCTGTCTGAGTGCATTATCGGCTTTTCTGCGTTCTTCGACCTCTCTTTGTAGTTTGCCGTTTTCGGATTGCAATTCGGCGTTTTGTTTGTTCAAACCGGCGTTTTGCTGCTCCAATTCGCCTTTTTTATTTTCAAGGCTTTGAATATTTTTATTTTTTGCCATGATGATTTCCTTTAATTTTTGAACTTCTGCTTGCAAAGGCTGCAATTTGTTCTCCGAACGTGGGATTTCGGGAGCAAGGATTGCCTCTCCGCTCTCAAATAAAGTGTTCAAGAAAAGGTCGCAACCTTGCTCCGAGATATGTCTTTTGACACAATACTCTTTCTTATTCAACTTTCTATCAAGACGAGTGAAACTTTGGGAAAAACATCCTTCTATATTTTTCCTCAAAAATTGAATAATGCTTTCGGAATTGGCTCTGTCGAAGTTGGAAACTATGAACTTCTTGTCTTTGCCAAGCAAAACGCCCTCAACCTTTTTGTCATACGTCTGCTTCAAAAGCTGATAGAGCCTCGACAAATCTTCACAATAGTGATTGTAAGACCTCAAAACGATTGCAAAATATCCTCCGGGTCTTCCGGTTGATTGGTCTATTATTTGCGGTACAACATAACTATAATAGAAGCACTCTTTGTTCTCTTCTTCTCTTGCTTCTATCTTGAAGAAGTTGTATGGTGTTTTTTGTGCTTCGTTATTGTACAGCTGTTCGGCATAGCCTGTTGCCTTGCTGTCTCCGTATGTTTTGTTGCCGTTTGGTACTCCTCCTATGGCTATCTGTATTGTTTCCATTATCTTCCTACGCTTTTGAGAATTTTAGTCCAGAGCTTTTGAGGATATTTGTCGTTCTCTTCGATAAATTTCAACTTGCTACCGCTTCCCTTAACATACCTTCCTGTCATGAATGGAACGAAGTCGCAGCTGTATGGTTTGAAGAAACTTATTATCGGACGGTTGTCTTTGAACAAATCAAACAGCCCCGGATAAAGTCCTCCGCCTCTGTGAGAGCTAAAATATTCTCTGTATGCTTGTTCGTTTACCTCTCCGGGGGATTTGATGTACTCTATCTTTTTATCGACTTTGTTTCCGAGAAAGATAACTCTGTCTCTTGGAGACATTTTCTGCTTCAAATCTTTTATTCTATCAACATATTCTCTTCTTTTTTCTTCATCCGACCAGTCGGGTTCCAAGAAAATGACCCATACTTTTTTGTTTGGCATGGTGTGTATCTTGGTAAGGTAAAGAGGGTCTTGCTCCGAGGGTTTGTCGGGGTCAAAGTACAGCTCGCCCGGAGCTTCCAATATCTGACAAATCGGCTGACCCACGTTGCGAGAAACACCCACCAACATAAAGGACATTCTGCTTGTAGAATCTGCTGCGTCAGTCGAGTTGAGCATTCTTGGGAACTCTTCACACATTTGAAGATAGTCTGCATCGTCAGAAGGACGGAAACTCCTCACCGGTTCTACTTTGTATCCTCCCTGAATGGTTTTCAAATAGCGTGAAAGCCTGATAAGCGTCATTGTCTTGCCACAGGCAGGAGGTCCGAACAGCACAACAATGGGTGTGGATTTGTCAGATACGGTAACCTGCACGTCATTTGTGTGCTTATATGTCTTCGCTTTGGGGCTTCTTTCCTCTTCTTGCGGTGGTTCGTAGGGCAATTCCTCTGCCACATCGGGGCTTGGTTGATAATCTTCTTGTGATTTGAAATCGTTATAGTTCAATTCTTCCAATTCTTCATCGTCAAAATTTGCCATGTTCTTTTTGTTTTTTATTCGTCAATACTCAAATTACTATTCTTCTTGCTTGAATGCCACGTTGAAAAAGCAAAACGCAGCAAGGTCAATCACCAAGGACAACAAAATCCAATAAATCATTCCCGAGTTCTCATTTGAAAACTTTCCTTTCATATAGTCAGTCCAAACCTCGGTTACGTTTATCAGCCTTTCGGAAGGGTAACCCTTATATTCGGCACTCAGACTTCTCGCTTCGAGAGTGCTTTTTGCTGTCTGAATAAGGTCTCTTGATTGGGCAAGAATGGCATCTTGGTTTGAGAGAGTGGCACGGTCGAGAGCCTGAACGTTGGTTTCGATGTTTGAAATGAGAACATTGATTTTCTTTGCTTCCTTTTTGAAGTTCACCTTATGAATGTCCCATTGTGTATCGTATTGCTGCCGGAGTATTTCGAGATGGTCTCTGATTTGGTTGTCGTAATACTTGATTGCACTGTTAATTCCTTTTTGCGAACGGTCCTTGTTGGTCAGACGAATAATCGTTCCGACCTTTATATCCAAGGCTTTCTCCACATTTTGCAAACAGCTGTCGGCTCTGTCGCCAAAGCCAATGCGTTCGGGTTGCTTAATCTCGTTTTCAAGTGCCTTTTGAGCAGACTTGACCTCCTTGGCTTTCTTGGCATAGTCCGACATGAATTTCTCTTTTGCCAACTCTTCTATCGTCAGAGGTCGAAGCTGCTGAGCATAATGCAACTCCTCTTTCTTGGCATAGTCTCTTGCATTTTTGTTGTAAAACAACGAGTGAGAATTTGTAGGAAAAGAGATTAGTAACCACGTTACCAAAACGATGATAAGACCACCGACAAACTTCTTTGTAGGATTTTCAATCATCAAATTGCGATTGAAACTGTCCATAATCATCTTTGTGCCGTATGAAGTGAGGACAAAAAGTCCCACCACAGCTATCCACATACACCAAAGAGGAATAGCCGGCATCGAAAGGTGAATACTGCCTACGGTAAGGTAACAACTGACTGCCGCAAAAGCCACAAAGGCAAT
>JAEDJL010000015.1 GCA_016296345.1 Bacteroidales bacterium
AATTTCTTTTTTGTCATTAGTAACTTCTTACAGGTGAATACTTCTTGAGTTCAACAAATTGTTATCCGATGAATAATACGTTACCTCGACGGTATTATCCGATGTAATGGTGTAGTAAAGTGTTTTTCCTTGATAGGTATAGGAAAAATCGTATGCCATTGCATTAAGCGAGAGCATACATATTGCCACCATGGTTATCAATCGGCTAAGTGGCTTGCCAAAGTTTTGAATTTTCATTTTTTTCTGTTCTTTTTTATCTCCGCCCAAGTCCCCAAGACGATTGTATTTCTTTTGATTTTTTCTTGATGTGCAGACATAAAAAAGTCGTGGGACTTAATTTCTTATTGACTATATGAGGTTCCGCAATTACCCGTTCGCTAAAATAAGAAAAGCCCACGATATTACTCGTGAGCGTTTCGACTTATCTTCTTAGCGAACTTGTTTGAAATTTTGCGGATTTCATACAGCCAAGTATAAGCAAAAACGCTTTTATATGTCTAATAAAATGTACTAATTCTAATGTTGTTTCTTTCTGTTTCTTGTCGTCCTTTCTTTTTGTTGGTTTTCAACCTGCAAAGATATGAATTTTTACATCAATCGTGCAAATTTTATTTGATAGTTAAGGAAAAATCGCATTCCGCAAGTAAATAGTGAAGTAACGCTTTTGCCCTTGCAGGGCGAAAATCATTTGACGCGATTAACTCGGGGCGACACTTACGCTCTGCCCCGAGCTAAGTGCTTTTGGGCTTTCAGCCCGAGAGTAAAAGTGAAACAAAAACAATGTCAATACCGCCCGAGAACGTAATTGCCAATACCGCCATTACATCGTCATGAAAGAATAGCGGAACGACACACCACGCCCTGCAGGGGCAAAAGCGTAAAAGGTATTATTTCAAAAAATCTTTTGATTGTTCTTGTTTCCCTTTCGGATACGCTTTTTTGAAATAGTATCGAGGCATGTCAGTGTTTTTATGAGCGTATCGGCTATTCTGATTAACAAGTAAGCAAGTATCGTAATGCTTCGTGCATTATGATGCTTGCCTTACCATATTGCTTTTAATTATAATTACTCTGCCGATGTTCTTGGAGGAATTTTTCGGAACCGTTCCTGTAATGTTTCGAGGAATTTGAGCAAATCTGCAAATTCCAAAGCCTCTCCATAGATAAAGCTGGATCGCATATCATTATAATCTGCTTCATATTTCGGAACAAGTTCTTCACTTGGAACAATCGTAATAGATGCAGGCAGTTCCTTATCGTAATCCACATATCCGACGTGATAGAATTTCTTTCTATGCTCCACAATATCATAGTAAAGATTAGAGTCATTTAATGCCTTATCCATATAATCGGTGTGAGATAATTTCTCTATATCATAGAAGTGGCGAGATATGCGATATGTTCTTGGAGCTTTCTTTTGGTACTCTTCACAAAGTAAGAAAGATTTCTCTAAGAATGTTCTTGCAGGACTCACGGTCTTGATGGTCTGAACAATATCAGAATCAACATTTTCATCTTTATAAACCTGTTCAATCAATGAAGATATGCGTTTCATTTCGTATGGTTCAGCCATAGAAAGGACACTGATTTCAATCTTCACGGTTGGTATTGCATAGGGAGCGTCGCTATTATAGAGTGATGGATATTGAACAAAAATCACAGATGGGTCTTTATCGTGATCTACCTTTTTAAGTTCCCCATTTTCATCTACTACTTCATTTTCTGCAAGTACAATCCCTTCTATCCCCAATTTGGTAAGTTGCTCTGTTAGGTCATCTTTAAACTCACCGAAAAGATAATCCTGTGCCTTTTCTCTGAATTTGTGAATTTGGGCGTTGCTGGTACAATCGGCACACGATAGGTTCTTTTTATTTAAGAAGAAATCACGACTGAGAGCCAAATCAATATCTTCACTAAAACGATCTATTATATCCCACCCTTTACTCAAACTTGTACCGCCTTTGAACAGCAAATACTCGGCAGCCTCAGTATGGAATAGGGCGTACAATATGGCTGTTACCCACCAATCTTTCTCTGCTGCGGCTTCATCAATATTCTTCGCCTCCACAACGCCTTGTATCATGGCCTTACGTTCATCTATTGAAAAGTCTATCCATTTACTCATTGGCTGTATTCGTTTTGAGGTTTCTTTTTATAATCTGTCTTACCCATACCGGTGCCAATAACAGATCATGTTCAATAGTCTCTGTTTCCGGTGTTGCTGATAATAGTTGAGCAATTCTCTTTTCCACGCTTTCTGTTATATTCTCCTCTCCAATGCTACGAAGAGCTTGTACCAATTCAGGCATTAGTTTACCCTTATATGCAAAGTTCCTTGGAACTCCGTGTTTTAATGTTATGGTTCTATTGCCCAATTTAAGTTTTCTCGGGCTGCCGGATGTTATAAAACAAGCATTCATCGGGACTTGTGTAGAGAAACCCAATCTGTTAGTTGCGGTCTCACCTGTTGGAAATACTATTGCCTTATCTCTCTTGGCAATTTCTGTTACTATTTCAAAAGCCGAAGGATATACAACCCCAAATCGTGTTTTCTTAGCTTTCACATATACCCCTTTGGCTATTCGTGTAATCAAGCCTTCTTTCTCAAATTGGGCAAGAAGTTTGGTTACATATTCCACATCAAATTGGTGGAATGTAGATACAAAAAACACCTCGCCATATCTTGCGTGGGTTATCTTTGCTTTAACTTTGTGTTCTATAGTGTTTTGCATACGATTTCTACTCTGGTTTAAGTCGGAATAAAAGCATTTTTTTCCGACCACAAAGGTATGAAAATATTACGAAGCGACAAAAGAATCCATTGTTTATTTCATTATACCTATACTCTGCACTTCGAAATTTGGCAAAAACGTGTGATTTTTTTGAAGTTTTCGCCTGCTTAACTCGACAAAATCAAACTGAGATTTCATTCTTCAAACAAGTCTTATATTCCTCTTCTTACCTCAAAATTCACCCACCAAAACACCCCACAACTCTGATGCCCCCGAGCTAAGAGCTTTTGGGCTGTCAGCCCGAGGGTAAATCGAAACAAAACAATGTCAATACCGCCCGAGAACATGGGCGTGCAAAAACAATTCCGTTACTTTGCGGAAATGCGAAAACCCAAAATCAGGCAAAGAAATAGGGCGTTTTTGCCTTTATTGTTGTATCTTTGCCTTTTGAAACAATTAAAACGCTTTTAGACAATGGAAAATCCAAAAGATTACGGATTCAATTCTCAGTTGATTCATTACAGTGGTCATCATGACCAATATGGTGCGGCTACCGTGCCGATTTATCAGACTTCTACCTTTGCATTTGCTTCGGCTCAAGATGGTGCGGATTGCTTTGCAGGTGTCAAGCCGGGATATATGTACACCCGAATAGGAAATCCCACAGTGAAGGCTCTCGAAAGACAGGTCGCACTGCTCGAACACGCTTGCGATTCTGTTGCTTTGGCTTCGGGAATGGCTGCTGTCAGCTGTGTGTATCTTGCTTTGCTCAATGCAGGTGATCATGTGGTTTCTTCCTCTGCTGTTTATGGGGCTTCGAGAGTACTGATGGAGCAACACATGTCGAGGTTCGGGGTCGAATCAACCTACGTAAACACTGCCGACATTGATGCGGTGAAGGCGGCAATTAAGCCCAACACCAAGATGATTTACATCGAGACACCTGCAAATCCTACAATGGAGATAAGTGATATTGCTGCTTGTGCCGAGATTGCTCACAAGGCAGGGGCTTTGCTTGTGGTCGATAATACTTTTTGTTCGCCTTATCTTTCCAATCCGATAGACTTCGGAGCTGATGTGGTTCTTCACTCAATCACAAAGTTTATCAATGGTCATGCAGACATAGTTGGAGGAATTGTGGCTGCAAAGGAGGCTGATGTGTATGCCAAGTTGCGTGGAGCTATGGTGAACTTTGGCGGAAATATGGACCCTCATCAGGCTTATCTTGTGATAAGGGGATTGAAGACCTTGGGCATAAGAGTAGATAGGGCTCAGGAGAATGCACAAAAAGTTGCCGATTTCCTTACTACTTGTGAGCAAGTCGAGTGGGTAAAGTACCCGGGTTTGAAGACACACCCTCAGTATGAGTTGGCAAAAAAGCAGATGAAAGGACCGGGAACAATGATAAGTTTCTCTATGAAGGGCGGCTTGGAAGCAGGAAGGGCATTGATGGACAATGTGAAACTTGCAATTTTGGCTGTCAGTCTTGGAGGTGTGGAAACGCTTATACAACACCCTGCTTCGATGACTCACTCCAAAGTGCCGCAACAAGCAAGAGAGGCTGCAGGTATTACCGATGGTTTGGTCAGATTTTCGGTCGGAATAGAAAACGTGGAGGATATAATCAACGATTTGAAGCAAGCATTCGACAAAATCAAATAAGCTGTTCTTTGCCGGCTTCATTTGACTTTATGAAGTGTTTGTCGAAGAAAAAGAAAGGGCGGAGGTTTGTCTCCGCCCTTTTCGTGTTTGTTGTGTGAAAATGTTTATTTTACTTCCCAAGTCTCTCCGCTGTTTAGCAAATCATCGACACATTTGATTTTTGCGTTCTCTTGTGCTTCTTGCATTTGCTTTTCAAAGAGTTGATTGTAGGTTGGCTGCTTGTAGGCTCTGATTACTCCGAATGCCATTGGGAACTCAGGCGGACGCATTTGTGCCAACATCATGTGTATTCCTGTGTTCTCTGTGGTTTCGTCGTGAACCAAGATGTCCTTTTCGGTAATTCCGTTCTCGCCAATGGTTACCACTTCGAGCTTTGTGCCTCTTAGGACAATTCCTTTGTCTCTGTTCTTGCCGAATATCATCGGTTTGCCGTGTTCAAGCCACAACTGACGGTCGTCTCTTACCTCTTTGTCGGTTACTTCTTTGTGAGTTCCGTCGTTGAATATCACACAGTTTTGAAGCACTTCGACAACTGCTGCTCCGTCGTGTGCTGCCATGTGCATACATACGTCTTGGAGTTGCTTCGACTGAGTGTCTATCGCTCTTGCAAAGAACGTTCCTCTTGCTCCGATTACCAATTCGCCCGGATTGAAAGGATAGTCTATCACTCCGAAAGGCGAGGTCTTTGTTATCTGTCCCTGCTTTGTGGTAGGAGAGTACTGTCCTTTGGTCAAACCGTAAATTCTGTTGTTGAACAAAATGTAGTTCACGTCCATATTTCTGCGGACAACGTGAATGAAATGGTTGCCTCCGATTGCTGTTGCATCTCCGTCTCCTGAATTTATCCAGACAGACAATTTTGGATTTGCAATTTTTACTCCTGTTGCAATGGCTGCTGCTCTTCCGTGAATTGAGTGAAAACCGTATGTGTTCACATAGTAAGGGAAACGGCTCGAACAACCAATTCCCGATATAACACAGAAGTTCTCTTTTTTGTATCCTATTTTTGGAAACACATTAAGAACCGAAGCCAATATCGAATGGTCTCCGCAACCCGGACACCACTTAACCATTTGGTCGCTTGCAAAATCCGCCTTGGTTAATTCTACTTTTGAATGTTCTATAGCCATGTTCTATTCTCCCAAGATTTTATTAAATTCTTCTTTTAACTCACTGACTTCAAAAGGCAAGCCTTGCACCTTGTTGTATTGGTGGAATGTCAAGCCCTCAAAGTTCATTCTCAAATAGTTTACAAATTGTCCCATGTTCAACTCGCAAACTACTATCTTTTTATGACGTTTCAAAATGTCGCCTGTGTTCTTTGGCAAAGGCATGATGTAGTTAAAGTGGGTGAAAGCAATGCTTTTTCCTTCTGCCTGCATCTCTTGAACAGCACATCTCAAAGCTCCCTGAGTTCCACCCCAGCCAACAACCAATAGTTCTGCGTTTTCGTCGCCCTCAACTTGTTGGTTTGGTATGCGGTTTGCAACTCTTTCCACTTTTTCTTTACGGAAATTAACCATGGTTTGGTGGTTGGCATTGTCGGTCGATACACTTCCTTTGCCGGATAGTTTTTCCAAACCTCCGATGCGGTGTCTCAATCCGTCCATTCCCGGAATAGCCCACTGCCTTACAAGAGTTTCGGGGTCGCGATTGTAAGGTGCGTAATTCTCATCGTTAGGCGTTGCAAACGGAGGGTTGATTTTTGGAAGGTCTGCCATCTTTGGTATTCTGAAAAGCTGAGAGCCGTTTCCAAGGTAGCCGTCCGAAAGGAGGATTACCGGTGTCATTGTTTCCAATGCCAAACGTCCTGCCTCAAATGCCCAATCGAAACAGTTGGCAGACGAAGATGCTGCCAAGACAATGCAAGGAGCTTCACCATTACGTCCGAACAATGCCTGATTGAGGTCAGATTGCTCTGTCTTGGTAGGCAATCCTGTCGAAGGACCGCCTCTTTGCACATCTACAATCACAAGCGGCAATTCTGCCATGACTGCCAAGCCGATTGCTTCGCTCTTTAGCGACAATCCCGGACCGGAAGTCGAGGTGCAAGCCATAGCTCCTGCAAACGAAGCTCCGATTGCAGAGCATATTCCGGCAATTTCGTCTTCGGCTTGGAACACTCTTGCTCCCAAAGACTTGTGTTTTGCCAATTCTACAAGAATATCGGTTGCCGGAGTGATAGGATAAGAACCCAAGAACAAAGGAAGACCTGCTTTTTCGGCAGCTGCCAAAAGTCCCCATGCGGTTGCTATATTTCCTGTGATGTTTCTGTACTTGCCCTTCGGCATTTGTGCAGTCTCGACCTGCATCTGGCTTTCCATAACGTCGGTATTCTCGCAGAAGTTGTAACCTGCTCTGACTACCTCTTTGTTTGCCTTTATTACTTCGGGTTTCTTGGCAAACTTCTTTTCCAAGTATGCGTCTGTATGTTCCAATCCCTTGCCGAAGATAAAGAATATCATTCCCAAGGCAAACATATTTCTGCACTTCAAGGCAGCCTTACGGTCGGTAAAGATGTCCTTGACAGTTTCAATCGTGAAACTTGTTATCGGAGCTTTGATTAGCTTGTAGTTTGAGAGGCTGTCGTCTTCCAAAGGGTTGGAAGTATAGCCTGCTTTCTCTATTGCAGCTTCCTCAAAGGTGTCCGCATCTACAATGATTATGCCTCCAATCTTTGCCCACTTCAAGTTGGCTTTGAGGGAAGCGGGATTCATTGCGACCAACACATCGGCTTTGTCTCCCGAAGAGTAGATTTGTTTTCCTATGTGAACTTGGAAACCGGATACGCCTGCGATTGTGTTGTGCGGCGCTCTGATTTCTGCCGGATAGTCGGGGAATGTAGCAATGTCATTTCCGTCCAAGGCAGATGTATCAGAGAAAAGCGTACCGGTGAGTTGCATTCCGTCGCCGGAGTCTCCGACAAACTTGATAACAACGTCGTCTTTCTTTATAACATCTCTTGCTGTCATTTTATATATGTGTTTTATCTTTGAATCACTTTCCTAAAATTCCTGCAAAGATAGGAAGTTTATTTCACTTGGTAAAACCTTTGGCGGCTTTTTTCTTCGTTTTGTTTTTGCTATGCTCTGATAGCCACAAAATAAAACGCCGTTTTATTCGAGCAAAACAGCGTTTTTGTTTCGTATATATTTCGTTTCTTTTGTCGGATTGGTTTGCTTTACTTGCTTATCTTGCACCTTCCGTCTGTGCAGTTCTCAAAGTCTGAAACGTCCTTTACCGAAAAGCGTTCTATACTCTCCGCAGCATCATAACTTCTAATCGTTTTAACCTCCGAATTGCTTATTTTGACCTCAATAACATTGCCATGCTTCCAATTAAGGTCGTTACACAGCGAAGCACTATCGACAATCATCACCTTGCCTTCAAACTCCGAAGCGATGTTGCCCGACACTATCACGCTGACACTGTCTCTGTGAACATTGCCATAGTTTACTGCCGCCTTGCGACAGCCGCTGCACGAAGAACTTGGAACGATAATCACACTATGTTCCCCTTCGGGAAGAGTGAAACCAATTTGTTCGACATACCAAAGAAAAATATCTTTGTCGGTGATTTGCTTTTGCTCTTTTGAACAAGCCTCAAACAATATCAAACCACTAATCAAACACAAATAAATCAAATGTTTTGTCTTTTTTCTTCCTGACATATACTCCTTGTTTGCCTATCAATAAAGATCCATTGTATTTATCTCCTTCAAATCTGACTTCATATTTTTTGCGGAGCTTAGAGTCTGCAACTATTAGTACCCAATCCGCTTCCTTTTTCGTGAATGTGTTTTCGCTCTTTTCTCCCGACAAATCCAACAAACGGTAATACAGCTTTCTGTATCTATCATAGTACAATTTTCTAAAAAGCATATTGCTGTTCCAATAGTTGATTTTGTCTATCGCAGAATGGTTTTGCGAAAAGTCTTTTTTCTCGGGAGGGACATAGAATACCGAGCTTAATTTCTTTTCTTTCAGCTTTTCGCCTTTGAAGTTCATCACAACAACGCTTTGAGACAGCTCGGTAGCCGCAACAATTACAGAATCTTCAACATTGAATGCCGTATAATAACAATCATCTACAAACATATCTTTTGGTTGATCGGAAGGTCGCTTGCCGAATATCTTGACACACTTGATGTTATTCTCATCGCTTATATCCCATTCTGCAATCAAACTTGACTTTTCTCTAAATCCTGCATAGTCCAAATCGCTATTGGTAGAACCTCTCTTCGGCATAACACCGGTAAAGAGCCTGTCTCCGCAAGCAAAGAATGATTGTTGAGGAGAACCTTCCCATCTAACCAATTTATCATGATGTTTTATTGGCGGGCATTGGATTTTTGTGTCAGTCTTTGAGTACCACATCTTTTCCCAATTACCCATTGAAAGCCATACGCTGCCGTCATCTTCATTTACACAGACATCGTAAAGGTCGTATCCTGCAAAAAGAGTATCTATTTTCTTTGTTTCAAGTTCAAGAGAACATAAAGCATCTCGATTTTGTGTCAAAAACAACAATTTTTCAGAACCTTCAATATTCGCAATTACTCGTCTTTTCCCATCAAATTTGTGCAGAACATTCTCCTGTTTCAAAAACTCGTTGGGAGTTTTCACCACATCGCCACTGCAAGCACAAAAACAAGCTGCCACACAGAGCGAAAGAATAGAACGTAATAACTTTCTCATAGTATCATCATTTTGATTTCGCAAAGATATTAAAACTTTTTGAAATCGCAAAATATCAATGAAATTAGTTCAAATCAAGGTTTGTAAACCATAAAAAGAAGAAACAATATACCATAATCAACCTTAATGAAAATAAAACGCCGTTTCAGCTGAATAAAACGCCGTTTTGTTCGAGCGAAACGGCGTTTTGGTCAAATAGAACGGCGTTTTATTTTTGTCTTTTGCCAACGTTTGATAATCAATCGGTTATATGATGATTGCAAGGGCTGTTTCTCTACTATGAAATAAATTCGTAATTTTGCGAAAAGTAATTTGCATAATTTGAGTGTATGACTGAGTTTGACAAAAGTCTGAAAGAATACAATACTTTCGGTTTGGATTGCACGGCAAGGGAGTATTTGGAATTGCATGACGAGAGTGATTTTGACTATGTGTGCAAAAAATATGCCGAAAGGGGGGCTTTGCTTGTGCTTGGCGGCGGAAGCAACACGGTTTTTACCAATCGGGTATTCGAGGGTTGCGTTCTAAGGGTGTGCAACAGGGGTATCAGTGTGGTGAAAGAAGATGACACACAGGTGATTGTAAGAGCTGCGGCAGGGGAAGTGTGGAGAGAGTTCGTGTTGTGGTGTTGCCAAAGGGGCTATTGCGGTTTGGAAAATTTGGCTGCAATATATGGCACGGTGGGTGCGTCTCCTGTTCAAAACATAGGAGCATACGGAGTGCAGGTTGCCGACTTGATTGAAGAGGTTGAGTATCTCGATATGTCTTGCGGAGCAAAGAAAAGAATAAAGGCTGCCGACTGCGATTTTGATTATCGTTTCTCCCGCTGGAAAAAAGCAAACAAAAACGAATTGATTTATTCTGTTTCGTTCCGTCTGCAAAAGAAGTTTGTGCCAAACCTTTCCTATGCAGCGGTTGCAAACAACATGAGCGAAAAGGAGCGAGAGGCTCTCACGCCTTTGGCAATGTGCAATCTGATTACAAAGGTGAGGAACTCAAAGCTGCCCGATGTGGCAACGCTTGGCAATGTTGGTTCGTTTTTTAAGAACCCTGTTGTTTCAAAGGAGCAGTTTGAGGCTTTGAAAGCCAAGGACGAAACTATCGTATCGTTTGACGACAAAAACGGAGTGAAACTTTCGGCTGCTTGGTTGATTGAGCATTGCGGCTTTAAGGGCAAGAGGTTCGGCAATGTGGGAATGCACGAAAAGCAAGCCTTGGTATTGGTCAATTACGGAGGTGCAAGCGGAAGAGAGATTGTCGATTTTGCCAGCTTGGTCAAAGAAACAGTTTTGCAAAACTATGGTGTAAATTTGGAAATCGAAGCCCATTTGGTTTAATACTTAATAATATAGGAACAGAATGAATGCACAGGAATTTTGGAGCAAATTTGAGACTTACAAAGACTTGTTGATGGATATTGACTCTGCCGAAAAGAGTGAGGCAGAGGCTTTGTTGCAACGCTTGGACGGCGATTTGAAACAATATAGCGAGGGTATTGATTTTATACTTGGCGATTTGTCCGACAAAGGTCGCACTCTGACTTTCACCTGCGAGGGAGACACAGACTATTTTGACGATGTGATAAATCTTTGCGAGCAATCGCCCGTGTTGGATTTTTGGGAGATTGAAGCGTTTCGACCTGCCAAGGGTGCAGATGTGGCAATCACTTTCGAGAAGTACCATTTGAGGAGCAAAAATCTGTGGTTTCTTCCCTTGGAAAGCGAAGAGGAAAGCGACAAGTTTGGTTTGAGAGTGGCATTGGGCGAATATGAGGACGGCAATGAGGATTTGCTTATTGCGGTTTACTCTCTGATTGAGCAGATGTTGGGCGAATATGACACTGCAACAACACTCGGCTATCTTGAACTCTGTCCTTTGAGCGACAACTTGAAAGAAGAGGGTTTCAGTCCGCTTTGTGATTTGCCGGAATATTTGGAATGGTTTTTGAACAGTGGCGAGAATATATAGTCGGAAGGCTGATTTGGTTGAGGTTTATCGCAACTTGTTCTTTTGGTAATTGCTTTTTACCACGGCAAAGAAGAATATTACACCGGCTGCATTGACCAAAGACGAAGCCCAAAAGGCAGAGTAGTAGCCGAACTGACCGACCAACATTCCTCCAATCATTATTCCCAAACCCACTCCGACGTCCCACGAAATCAAAAGGGAAGAAGTGGCAGTGCCTCTTTGGGTGTGGGGAGCAAGATTGATGAACATATTTTGAAAAGCAGGGAACATGTGTCCGTTGCCAAGACCGATTATCAAAGCAGCTCCGTAATAGCCGAAGAAATTATGCACTGACGAGAATAAGCAATAGCCAATCAGCGAGAGTACAATGCCGAAAGAAGCATTTCGGACAATCATTCCTTTTTTCAGAGTTTTGTTTCCTGCAAGTCGGGACAAGATAAGACCCAACGAAAGCAAGAGAAAGAATACTCCCGTGCCGCCCGTGATGTTCAAACGCTCCTTTCCATATATTGCAATGTAGGTCGATAGCACTCCGTAGGAGAAAGCAAAGCACATCATCGAGATTGCTTCTCTCCAAGCCTTTAACAAAAAGAACCTGTCGAGACTTATTTTTCTTGCATTTTTGATTGGCTCTTTGGGTTTGAGTTTCAAGGTCGAGTTGATGACAAATCCTACGCTTGCACAGAGAAGAGAAAGCGAGAAAATCAAGACATAGTTGTGCGTAAGGTCGTAAATCCACATTGCAATGGAGGGACTGATTGCTGTTGCGAGATTGTTGCTCAGCCCATAGAAGCCTATGCCTTCCGAACGGCGGGAAGGAGCGAGTACATCGATAGCTACGGTGCTGTTTGCGACGGTTGCAGCTCCGAAAGGCGCCCCATGGAGCGTTCGGACGATTGCAAAAAGCATCAAACTGCCGGCAAAAAGATAGCCTGCGAAGAACAGAGCAAAGAAGAGCATACAAAAAAGCAACACCTTCTTTCTATCGAACGCATCGACGATGAATCCGCTGAACGGTCTGATGATTAGAGCTGTCAAAGTGTAGCCCGAAAGAACCAAACCAATGGTATGCTTGTCTGCTGCGAAGGTTTCGCTAAGGTAGAGGGGTAAAAGCGGTGTTACCAGCATAAAAGAGAAAAATATGGTGAAGTTTGCAAACCATACTTTCAAGTATTCAGAGTTCCAAAGTTTCTCTTGTGCAGTCTGTGTCATGATTTTGTTTATTTGTCTGAGTGAAATGAGGGACTGTTTTCCATTTTCTTCACCAGTTTACGCAACATCAGCATGGTAACAATAAAAGCTGCCGTATCGGAAAAAGGAGCTGCAAACCAGATTCCGTTTAATCCCAAAATCAAAGGAAATATCATCAGGGCAGGAAACAAGAAAATCAACTGCCGCGTCAAAGAAAGGAAGATTGCTTTTTTGACCAAGCCTGTCGATTGGAAGAAATTGGAAGCCACAACCTGCAATCCGACCAAAGGAAAGCTTGCCATGACAATTCGGAAGCCTGTAACCGTCAGGTCGATAAGAGACTTATCGGAAGTGAAAGCTCTTGCCATAAATTCGGGAATAAACTCTGCCAAAAGAAAACCAATGCTTGCAACCACAAATCCGCACAAGAGCGAGAGTTTGAGGCATTTGAGCGTTCGCTTGTAGTTCTTTGCTCCATAGTTGTAGCCGACAATCGGTTGCATTCCCTGAGTTATGCCGAGAACTACCATAAACACCATGAAGGCTATTGAATTTACTATGCCATAAGCACCGATTGCCAAATCGCCTCCGTATTTATGCAAATTGAGATTGTAAACTATCACAATCAGACAGCCAACCAAGTTGGTGGCAAAAGGAGACAGTCCGATGGCACAAGATTGTGCGACAATTTTTCGCTTTAAGTGCAGGCTCTCTCTTGTTATATAGACAACCTTGTTTCGTTTTAGCAGCATGAAAAGCAAAACGAGTGTACTTAATGCCTGAGTTATCACCGTTGCCAAGGCTGCTCCCGAAATTCCCATCTTGAATCCGAAGATGAAAAGCACGTCCAAAACTGCATTTGTGGCAACAGAAACTATCGTAACCCACATTGCTTTTTCGGGATAGCCCGACGAACGCAGCACAGAGTTCAATCCGAGATACAAATGGGTGAATACGTTTCCCAACAAGATGATTGTCATGTAGTCTTTGGCGTAAGGAACGGTCTCGGGGCTGCCTCCCAAGGCATAAAGCAGGCTGTCCAAAAACGGAAAGCACAACACAGTAAACCCAATTCCGAAAAGAATATTCAGAATGATGACATTACCGAGTATAAGTCTTGCAGTCTTGTAATCCTTTTCGCCCAATTTTATGGAAATCATGGTCGATGCACCAACTCCCACCAAAGCTCCGAATGCCGCAGCGAGATTCATGAACGGGAAAGTGAGGGCTAAACCCGAAATAGCCAGCGGTCCGACACCCTGACCTATGAAAATCCTATCTACAACATTGTATAATGAAGAGGAGATTTGAGCAACCACCGCAGGCAGAGCAAACTTCATCAATAGTTTTCCAACTTTCTCTCTTCCCAAAAGAAGAGCTCTTTCTTCGTTTCTTGAATTCATAATCGTTTTGCAAAGTTACCAATTTTGGATAAGAAGGATTGCTAAATAATTATCAAACAACAATCGGACAAGCATTCAATTTGTTTTTGTGCTTGTCCGATTTATTGGTTTTAATCGTCTGTTTCTATACTTGAAGCGTCTAATCGTCTATCTCGATTACCAAGAACTTACTTTTTTGCCAGAATGAAGACGGATTTGTTATCTCTATGGCAGACGGTTTCTTCTCATCGCCAACAAGTTTGTAAGAGCTGCTCGGGTGAGTTGTCAAGATTTTAATCTTTTTGCCCGAAAGCTTTATCTCGCTAAGGCGACGAATATCGACCTTTGTGTAGTGTTGCAAGTCGCTGTCGCTGCTTACCGAACTTGTTTTGCCAATTCCCAAAAATCCTCCCTTACGATTGATAATTTTTTTGTCAATCAAGCTCTTTCTGTCGCCGATAACGTAATATGCAGTGTTCTTTTCTTCTTCTATTCTCATTATCTGCTCGTCTTTGCTTTGATTTTGCTTACTCAATTCGTCGAGGTTTTTGTTCAAGTTCTCGATTACGATTTTCTTCTTTTGCAATTCGGTTGTCAAGAGTTGGATTTCTTCCTCTTGTTCGGTAATTCTGCTTTGCAACTTCTCGATAAAGGCGGTCAATTCCTTGTTGTTCTTGCCGCTTTTCTTCAACTGACCATTGAGCTGATCAACTTTCTGTTTGTTGCTGTTAAGAATTTCGTTGATGTCTTGAATTTGTGCCGTGATACGACTGCGAGTGTCTGCATTGACTTCCCCTGTCTTGTTTTTCAACTTTGAAACGTCTGCATACTTACTTGTAACCACCGTAAGGCTTTCCTCAATCTCGTTAAGCTGTTGAAAAAGCATTTCAACCTCTGCGTTTTTGCTTGCCAAGACTGCCTCGATTGAGTCTTGCATTGCCTTTTGCGAGATTAGCTGATCTTCCATTTTTTTGTTTGTACAGCCCGCCAACACGATTGTAGTGAGCAAAGCTGTTGTCAATAGCATTTTTTTCATATCCTATGTTGTTGTTTATGGTTTAGTTTTCCCTTTTATGTTGCCCAAAAACGAAGTTTTTACGCCGTTTTATTGCACATCTTCGTTTTTTTTATACCTTTGCAACACGAATAAAACGGCGTGTTGTCGTTTTTTATTGTGTGGGGTGCTTACTTTGGTAGGCTGAGATTATACCCTTTGACCGTTACGGTAATGCGAAGCGGGAATATCTCACCTCATACATTCGTTTTGGAATAAAAAGACTTGAAAGAAGATTGTTTTTCATTTCGTAAAAAGACAAGGAGTTTGCGTATGAAGAATGTAAGTATGGCAATGACTATTGCAGGTTCTGATTGTTCGGGCGGTGCAGGGGTACAAGCCGACATCAAAACAATGTCTGCCTTGGGTGTGTTTGCAAGCAGCTGCATTACTGCACTGACTTGCCAAAACACAATGGGCGTTACCGACATCATGGCGGTGAAAGAGAGTATCATAAGGAGACAAATTGATGCTGTTCTCTCGGATTTGCCAATCAAGGCGGTCAAAATAGGAATGCTTTTCAACAGTGATATTTGCAACACTGTGTCCGAGGCTTTGAAAGCGAACAATTTTTGTGGCACGGTGGTGCTTGACCCTGTCATGGTGGCAACAAGCGGAAGCAATCTTGCCTCCGAAAGCCTCAAAGATGCCATGATAAAATACCTCTTTCCGCTTTCCACACTTGTAACTCCCAACCTTCACGAAGCCAAAGAGCTTGCCGGTTGCGACGATATTTGCACAGAAGAAGATATGTTGCGTGCAGGAGAAAAAATTCTCTCGCTTGGAGCAAAGGCAGTGCTTGTAAAAGGCGGACATTTGGAGAAAGAAAATCTCAAAAACTTGCTTATAAGAAATCATAACGGTGATATGGTTGTCGAAGAGTTCGTTTCCCAAAGAGTAAACAGCCGAAACACTCACGGAACAGGCTGCAGCCTTTCGTCAGCAATCGCTTCGTTTTGTGCATCGGGCTTTTCGCTTTCGGAGGCAGTTGCAATGGCTACCGATTTTGTTCATGATGCCATTGTGAATGCACAAGATGTTTTCTTGGGAAAGGGACACGGCAGCCTCAATCATTTTTTTAATCCTAAAAAACTTCAAATCAATGAAAGTAACAGTTAATAAGAAAGAAATGGAAGTTACAGAGGGCTTGACACTTGATGCTCTTGTGCAACAAATTCAGCCCGAGGGCGGCAGCTTTGCAGTAGCTGTGGGAATGAAAGTAGTAAAGAAAGAGAATTGGTCGGCAACCCGATTGAGCGAAAACGACGAAATCACACTCATAAGGGCAACATGCGGAGGCTGATAGGCATAACGCTGCCCGAATATGACAATGCCGCTGCCGAAAGGCTCAGGATAACATCTCTTATCGAGAGCGGAAAGATAGAATACTTCCATATCCGAAAGCCAAATTTCGATTTGGAGACCATGTGTCGGTATCTCGGCGGATTTTCTCGCACGATAAGAGAGCGTTTGTGCCTCAACGACTGTTGCGAACTTGCGGAAGAATTCTCCATAGGGGGAGTTCACTTGAACTCTCGCAACAATTATTCTGCTCCCGAGGGCTTTTGCGGTCGCATAAGTTGCAGCTGCCATTCCATAGCAGAGGTTCAAAAATACAAGAGCTTGTGCGACTATGTTTTTCTCTCGCCTGTGTTTGACAGTATATCGAAGCAAGGTTACAAGGCGGCTTTGAACCAAGAGGAATTGAAGAAAGCAGCCAATGAGGGGATAATTGACGAAAATGTGTTTGCACTTTCGGGAGTTGAACCCTCAAAATTTGGCAAATTGAAAGAAATGGGATTTTGCTCTGCCGCCATGACGGGCTGCCTGTGGGGCGAAAGCAAAGAGCAATATTATAAATAGGTATAGAGACAATGGACAGATTGTATTTCATAACGCACACCAATGAGAAGTACTCTTACTTTGAGAGTGCCTGCTTGGCGTTGGACTGCGGCATAAAGCTCATTCAGCTCAGAATGAAGCACACAGAGGAAGAGCAGTTTCGTAAAACAGCATTGCAAACGCTCAAAGAGTGTGAAAAATATGGTGCAAGACTTATCTTGAACGACAATTACCGCCTTGCAAAGGAGCTTGGAGCAGACGGAGTTCATGTGGGACAGAAAGACGAAGCCCTTTCGATTGTCCGAAACAGCATGAACCCAAACCAAATTGTAGGAATGACCTGCAATACTTTTGAGCAAATAGTCTCTGCCGTCAAAAGCGGAGCCGATTACATAGGATTGGGTCCCTATCGCTTCACTTCCACAAAAGAAAACCTCAGTCCCGTTCTCGGAATTAATGGATACAGAAACATAATGAGGCAATGCCGACAAGCAGGTATCTCAATCCCCATATATGCCATAGGAGGAATAAGAACCGAAGATGTAGCCGAATTGATTGAAACAGAGATATATGGCATTGCAATTTCGTCTCTGATTTTGCAATCCTCATCACCTCAAAAACAAATCGCCGTTTTACGAAAACAAATCGGCGTTTCAGCAAAATAAAACGGCGTTTTATTTGAACGAAACGGCGTTTTGGAAAACGGATAAAAGAACAGACAAAAACAAACATAAATATGGAAAAATTGATAATAGCAGGAAAGGAGTTCAACTCGAGACTTTTCTTGGGTACGGGCAAGTTTCCTTCAAATGAAGTAATGGGTCGTGCCATCAAGTCTTCAAAGACACAAATGGTAACCACCGCATTAAAAAGAGTAGATGTGGAAAACTCCGACACAGACGATATGTTGGCACACATAGACCGCAATCAAGTTGTCCTTCTGCCCAACACATCGGGCGTAAGAACCGCAAAAGAAGCAGTATTCGCCGCACAGATTGCACGAGAAGCCTTGCAGACAAATTGGTTGAAGTTGGAAATTCACCCCGACCCCAAATACCTCTTCCCCGATGCCGTAGAGACACTCCGGGCAACCGAAGAATTGGCAAAGGACGGCTTTGTGGTATTGCCATACGTTCAGGCAGACCCCGTTTTGTGCAAACAACTCGAAGAAGCAGGGGCAGCCACCGTCATGCCTCTTGCAGCCCCTATAGGAACTAACCGAGGCTTGGTAACCAAAGACCTTTTGGAGATAATAATCGAGCAAAGCAATGTTCCCGTTGTGATAGATGCAGGCATCGGAAGCCCGAGCCATGCAGCCCAAGCAATGGAAATGGGAGCAGATGCGGTACTTGTCAATACCGCAATAGCAATCGCAGGCGACCCTGTGGCAATGGCAGAAGCCTTTGCCAAGGCTGTGGAAGCAGGAAGACAGGCTTATGAGAGCGGACTGCCTGCAACATTTGCAACAGCTCAGGCTTCGTCGCCTCTAACCGAATTTTTGAATTTATAAACAGGTATTTAATCACAATAAACATCAGATAAACATGGAACAAATCCAAGATATATGCACCGCATACGGAGCATCAAAAAAGATATACGAGAAAGGAAGTATTCACGACATAGAAGTGGGAATGAGAGAGGTGCAACTGACCGACACAGTCATCGAAGGAAAAAGACATTCCAACGGAACAATACGACTATATGACACTTCGGGAGTTTATACCGACCCAGATGTAAAGATAGATCTAAAAAAGGGATTGCCAAGACTTAGAGACAAATGGTTGAGCAAACGAGACGATTTGCAGAAACTTGACAGCTTTACATCGGTTTACAGCAAACTCAGACTGAATGACCCCGAGCTTGAAGCCTTACGCTTTCAGCCTCAAAACCTTCCTTACAAAGCAAAGCCGGGTCGCCAAATCACTCAAATGGCACTTGCAAAGCAGGGAATAATCACCCCTGAAATGGAATACGTTGCAATAAGAGAAAATTTAACTCGCCAAGACAAAGAAACAAGTTACATAACCCCCGAATTTGTTCGCAGTGAGGTTGCAGCAGGAAGGGCAGTCATTCCATCAAATCCCAACCACCCCGAAGCCGAACCTATGATTATAGGCAGCAAATTCCTCGTTAAGATAAACACAAACATAGGAAACTCGGCTCTAAGCAGCGATATAGAAAAGGAAGTGGAGAAATCAGTATGGTCATCTCGCTGGGGAGGAGACACACTCATGGATTTATCGACAGGAAAGCACATTCACGAAACCCGAGAGTGGATTATAAGAAATTGTCCCGTGCCAATGGGCAGCGTTCCTATCTATCAAGCGTTGGAAAAAGTCGATGGAAAAGCCGAAGACTTGACTTGGGAAATTTTTAAGGATACTTTGATAGAGCAATGCGAGCAGGGTGTGGATTATTTTACCATTCACGCAGGACTATTGCAGAAACATATTCCCTATGCTGCCAAAAGACTTACGGGAATCGTCTCCCGAGGCGGCTCAATCATGGCAAAATGGATTACAGCTCACAATCAAGAAAACTTTTTGTTCACTCACTTTGAAGAGATTTGCGAGTTGCTTGCACAATATGACGTTGCAATCAGCATAGGAGACGGTTTGCGTCCGGGAAGTATTCATGATGCCAACGACCAAGCACAGTTTGGCGAATTGGAAACAATGGGTCAGCTTACCGAAGTGGCATGGAAGCACAATGTTCAGGTACTTATCGAAGGTCCGGGCCACGTTCCTATGCACAAAATCAAGGAAAACATGGAGAAACAGCAGCAATGTTGCCACAATGCACCGTTCTACACCTTAGGACCTTTGACAACGGACATTGCTCCGGGCTATGACCACATCACATCTGCCATTGGAGCTGCGATGATTGGCTGGTTTGGAACGGCAATGCTTTGTTACGTTACACCGAAAGAACACCTCGGTCTGCCAAACAAGGAAGACGTCAGAAACGGAATCATGGCTTACAAAATTGCAGCCCACGCTGCCGACATTGCAAAGGGACATCCGTCAGCCATGGAGAGGGATAATGCCCTCAGCAAGGCGAGATTTGAATTTCGTTGGAACGATCAGTTTAACCTTTCGTTAGATCCCGAAAGAGCAAGGGAGTATTACGGAGCTGAAAAGATACATGGAACTCCTTTCTGCACCATGTGCGGACCAAATTTCTGTGCAATGAGAATTTCTCGCGAGGTATCGGGAGCAGGAAAGATTGAATAAGTGTTCTGATATAAAGAATAGGTAAAAAAAGACCAAGTGATGAAACAAACATTTTACGATACAATCAAAGACTTGGACTGGAAGAGCGTAACCGACAGCATTTATGCCAAAACGGAGGCTGATGTTGTCAGAGCGTTGGCAAAAAAGCATCTTGACATAGAGGACTTCAAGGCACTGATTGCTCCTTGTGCAGAGAAATATCTCGAACCTATGGCACAGATGAGCCGAAGCATCACACAAAGACGCTTTGGCAAGGTAATGCAGTTCTACATTCCTCTTTATTTGTCGAACGAATGCAGCAACCACTGCATCTATTGCGGATTTAATCACAACAATGACATAGGCAGAATTACCCTTACAGACGAGCAAATCTTGGAAGAAATAAAGGTAATCAAGTCTATGGGATACGACAATGTGCTTTTGCTCACAGGAGAGTACCCCCGCCATGCCGGAGTTGATTATATCGAACACGCAATAGGGCTTTGCAGACCATATTTCTCGACGATTAACCTCGAGGTCTTCCCGATGAAGGTAGAGCAGTATGAGAGATTGATTGCCGCAGGTGCCAATTCGGTTTATGTTTATCAAGAGACATTCAACGAAAAACGCTACAAGCACTACCACCCCAAGGGAATGAAGAGCAATTATCAGTATCGGTTGGCAACACCCGAGCGTTTGGCTCAGGCAGGCATACATCGGGTAGGCATGGGTGCCTTGATAGGCTTGGAAGAGTGGAGAACAGAGATGGTTTTCTTGGCAATGCATTTGCGATTTATGACAAAGAATTATTGGAAGACCAAATACTCTGTGTCTTTTCCGAGAATGAGACCGGCAGCAGGCGGATACCAAGCCGATTTCTACATGAACGAAAAAGAGTTTGCACAAACAATCTGGGCATTCAGGCTTTTTGACCACGATGTCGAGATTGCAATGAGTACAAGAGAGACTCCGCAGATGCGAAATCACTTTGTGAGCCTCGGAGTTACCTCTATGAGTGCAGGAAGTAAGACAGACCCGGGCGGATATGCCCACCCGAACACAGAATTGGAGCAATTCCACATCAACGACGACAGAACGGTCGAACAAATGGAACAAATGGTTCGTTCGCAAGGCTATGATGTCATATTCAAGGACTGGGACAAAATATTAAACTGATGCTTACAGAAGAACAAAAGCAAAGATACAATCGTCAGATAATCTTACAAGACTTCGGGGAGAGAGGACAGGAAATCCTTCTTTCCTCCAAGTGTCTTGTTGTGGGAGTTGGCGGTTTGGGTTCGATAATTTCGCTCTACCTTACGGCGGCAGGAGTCGGCACAATCGGACTTGTGGACAATGACAGGGTCAGCATAAGCAACCTTCAACGGCAGATAGTTTACCGAGAAAGGCAACAAGGACTGCCAAAAGCCACAACGGCTGCCCAAAACCTCAGAGAGCTGAACAGCGGTTGCAATTTCGTTACATACGATTGCTTTTTGAATAAGGAGAATGCCGAAGATATTATATCGAAGTATGATATTGTTTTGGACGCAACCGACAATTTTAAGGCAAGATACCTTATTGACGACACTTGCAAGAGACTTGGCAAACCTTTTGTGTACAGTTCGATAAGTGCCACTTGCGGACAGGTTGCTCTTTTTGACTTTCCAAACTGCAAGAGCAGCTATCGTTCTCTCTATCCCGACAAAGAGCGATTGACAGAGAGTGAAAATCCGAGCAAGGCGGTGATTGGCGTTCTGCCGGGCGTCGCTGCGTGCATTGCGACCAACGAAGCAATCAAGTATCTTACCAAAATGGGAGATACACTTAGCGACAAACTTCTCTGGTTTGACATATCGACCAATGTCTTTCAGACTTTCGATATTTAGAATCTTGCTTTCAAAGGGTTTAATCGTCTGATAAACAGTTGGTAATAGCTTTTTGTAAAATTGCAGTGAGATATGCTTGAAGCAAAACGGCGTTTTGTCAAAATAAAACGCCGTTTCACTCGGACAAAACGCCGTTTTATTCTACTGAAACGGCGTTTTGCTTTATGCTTGATTTGTAATAGGTTACGAAAGTCCCCGAATGCTGTTTTGAATTTTCGATTTGCATTTGATATTGTTGCTTTTCAATAAATTGGAGCGAGACAACAATTCAATGTGTTTTTTTTTATACCTTTGCACTTTGCTATGACAGAAGAAAAACACTTGATAGACATTAAGAACAAGCGGGCTTCGTTTGAATACTTTTTCGTTCAGACCTACACAGCCGGCTTGGTGCTTTGCGGAACCGAGATAAAGTCCATAAGAGAAGGGAAAGCCAATCTTACGGACGCCTATTGTATGTTTGACAGAGGGGAGTTGTGGGTTTACAATATGCACATTTCCGAATATCGTTTCGGTTCTTATTACAATCATCAGGTGAAAAGAACTCGCAAATTGCTATTGAAAAAGACCGAATTGAGAAAACTCGAAAACAAAAGCAAAGAAAAAGGATTTACAATCATACCAACTCTTTTGTATATTGACCAAAGAGGCTTTGCAAAGTTGGAGATAAGTCTCTGCAAGGGTAAACACTCCTACGACAAACGCGAAAGCATAAAGCAAAGAGACACCAAAAGAGAATTGGACAGAGTGATGAAATTTTGAAACCACAGTATTAGAAAGACCATATTAGCACAATAAGATATGAAAAAAGCGTTTTCGTTTATATTTATGTTGATTTTCAGCCTTTCGATTTTTGCTCAAGGGTATGTAATCAACGGTTTGTTGTCCAAAACAAGCAGAGGAGTTGCCACACTGAGGGTTTACTTCAAAGACGGCAACGAAAAAATTGACACATCAGCCATAGAAAAAGACGGAAAGTTCTATTTCAGAGGTATGATTTCGGAAGACGTTCCCGCGTTGCTCACAATCAACGGAAAGAAATCCTATCGTATTTATCTTTCTCCGGGAAGTACCATAAACATAACCATGGGTCATTCCAAGGAAAAGAAAAACGGAATAAAAGGTTCGCCGCTTACCGACAGCTGGTACTCGATTGTCAATCCCCAAGGCAAGGAAGACTATGACGTTCACTTGGAACGGCTTGAAAATTGGGTGATTAACAATCCCGAAAACATATTTTGTGCCGACATCATAGCCTCCTACCTTGCTCACAGGTGGAACTATGAGGAACTTTCTCGCACATTGAACACTCTCAAAGGCGAAGCCACCAACACATATCACTATCGCCATTTGAGAGAACGCCTAAAACAAATGAACAATCTTCAAGTCGGAGCAACAGCACCCGATTTTGCAGCAGTCGATATGCAGGGAAAAACTCAGAGATTGAGCAGTCTTGCAAGGCAAAGCAAATATACCTTGCTTGTTTTCTGGGCATCGTGGAGCAAAGAGGCAAGAGAGATTAACCCGACGCTCATTCAGACATACAACAGGTTCAAAAACAAAGGCTTTAACATCGTAAGCCTTTCGATTGACGAAGACAAAAACTCTTGGAAGCAGGCTGTGGAGACAGATAAGACCGAATGGACACAGCTTTTTGGCGGAAAGAAATGGGAAAGCGAAGCAGCAAAAGCATATATGCTCAAAGCAGTGCCGTACAATGTGCTTATAGACCAAGATAACAAGATTGTAGAGTTCAACATAAGGGCAGAAAACTTGGCAGACCGCCTTGCCGAACTGACGGGAAACAGAGGTTTCAGAGTGGAAGGCGAGATTGCACCATTGGAAGAAGGAACGATAGTAATGGAAATGCTCAAAGCCGACGGTCAAAAGGAGAAAATGACAACCAAAATAGTTAATGGACGATTTGCCTTTGAGGGAGAAGTCGATAAAGTCTGCATGGCAACCTTGGTTTTGCCGACCCGAAGCGGCGAAGTGTCGTTCTTTTTGGAAAATTCGCTCATCGAGATTGACGGAGAACTGAAAGACTTGGACAAAGTGCAGATAAGCGGCAGCCGTAGCAACGATGAATTTTTGCAAATCGCCAATCGTTGCAACAGACAGAAGAACCCGATGCAGTGTTTGATGAATTACGTTTTGGATAATCCCCAAAGCATATACTCACCTCTGATTGTAAGCTCCTATCTTGCCCCATACCTTAACACAAACGAACTTAGAGAAGTCTTTTCCAAGCTCTCGGGCGAAGCAACTCAGATGTACCAATACCAACTGTTGAAAAACCATATTGCAGAGCTTGACAAAGATGAAGCACTTGGCGAAAAGGTCAAAGACTTTACCCTTTCGGACATAAACGGAAAGCCTGTAAGCCTTAGCAATTTCGTCTCTCAAAACCAATATACCCTCATTCACTTCTGGGCTTCTTGGGATTTGAAGAGTACTCAGGGCATTAAAGAACTCAGATTGCTGTATAACAAATACAAATCGGAGGGATTTAACATCATAAGCATATCTTTGGACGACGAAAGGGCAGCTTGGGCAGATGCAATCAAGCGTTACGCAATGCAATGGACGAATGTGTCAGATTTGAAGAGGTGGAACAGCACTCTTGTGAGACTTTACAATCTTGAATACATACCTCAGAATATTCTTGTGGACAAAGACGGCAGGATTGTGGCAAAAAACCTTTCATACGAAGACCTTAACCAAAGATTATTGTTGAAGTTCGCAAAGTAAATCGAAAATTAAAAAACACAAAATCAGAAAATGAACACACTACTATCAGTAAAGAAACGACCGGTTTGGAAAATCGTGATGCAGTATCTTCTTATTGTTTTGGGCATAATGCTCTACTGCTTCAGCTGGACGGTCTTTTTAGTTCCCAAACACATAATTGGCGGAGGCGTTGTGGGACTTGCAACAATCGTTTACTACCTTACAGGTTTCCCAATGGGTATTACAAATTTCGTAGTCAATGGAATACTGCTCCTAATCGGCTATCGGATACTCGGAGGCAAGTTCGGACTGAACACGATTATAGGAATGACGACGGCATCTCTAAGCCTCATTTTGTTCCAACAGGTTTTGGACGTAAACAGCATGGAGTATTTCAAGTTTGAAAACATGGAATTGTTTACTCGTGCGGTACTTGGAGGAGCTTTGTCGGGCATTGGTATCGGTATTTGCTTTGTTAATGGAGGCAACTCGGGAGGAAGCGACATTATTGCTTTGATTGTAACCAAGTATAGGAACGTTTCGCCGGGTTCTGTCATCTTGGTAGTCGATGCAATCGTCATTGCAGGAACTCTTCTTGTGCCGAACGGACTCGGAGTTGAGGGAATGGTTTATTGTTATATCGTTTTGATAACTTTTACCTACACTTTGGATTTGGTTGTCGAAGGAAGAAAACAGACATATCAGATTACAATCATGTCGCAGCTCAATGAACAAATTGCAGACGCCATTGGAAACGAGGTCAAGCGTGGAGTTACTCTCTTGAACGGCTGGGGTTGGTACACCAAAAAGGACCAAAAGGTTGTCCTTGTCATCGCTCAAAAGAAAGATAAGGTCGAGATAATGAGATTGGTCAAGGCAATAGACCCCAATGCTTTCATTTCAGTTGCCAAAACTCAGGGAGTATATGGCAAGAACTTCGATACGATAAAGAATTAAGGTGATTTCTTATAACAACATATCAATCGGAGAAATCTCTTGCGGCAACAGGGTTTGTCGTCGGGGGATTCCTTCGATTGTTTTTTTGCTTTTGTTTGTCGCAAGCGGTGTTTTGTTTCTTTCTTGCAGCCAAAAGGAGCAGCAAAACAAGATTGTGTTTCGCTATAACGAGAGTGCGGGCATTGCGTCTTTGGACCCTGCATTTTCAAAAGACCAAGCCATGATATGGGCTGACCTTCAACTCTACAACGGATTGGTGCAAACCGACAACCAACTCAACATTCGCCCCTGCATTGCCAAGAGTTGGACAATAAGCAATGACGGAAAACGATACACATTCACCCTTCGGGACGACGTTTACTTCCATCGGCACAAACTTTTTGCCGACGGACGACGAAAAGTGGTCGCTTCGGACTTTGTTTACAGCCTCAAACGAATTTTGGACGAAAAGACGGCTTCGCCGGGTCGCAGTTTGTTTACCTGCATCGACAAAAACTCGGACGGATATATGATTTGGGCAGAGAATGACAGCACTCTGACCATACAACTCAAAGAAGCCTTTTCGCCATTTCTCGGAATACTCACAATGCCATACGCAAGCGTTGTTCCCAAAGAGGTTGTCGAACACTACAAAGAAGATTTCAGGAAAAATCCTGTGGGAACAGGTCCTTTCAAATTCAAGATGTGGAAGGAGGGAGTGAAGCTTGTGCTTGTCAAAAACGAAGATTATTTCGAGAAAGACTCTCTTGGCAAAAGTCTTCCTTACCTTGATGCGGTTGCAATCACCTTTATAGTCGATAAGCAGTCCGTCTTTTTGGAATTTATCAAAGGAAACATCGATTTTATCTCCGGAATAGACCCAAATTACAAAGATGAGGTTTTGACAAGGCAGGGAACACTGCAACCAAAGTACAAGAACAAAATACAACTCATCACCCGACCATACTTAAACACCGAATACCTCGGTTTCAGAATGGATTTGCCTTCGCCGCTTCAAAACAAACTTGTCCGACAAGCCATAAACCACGGCTTCGACCGAGAAAAGATGATAAAATATCTTAGAAACAACATAGGTACTGCGGGCAAATGGGGCATCATTCCCGAGGGTTTGCCGGGATTTGACAGCACGGCAAAGTCCTACGACTACAATCCGGAGCTTAGCAAGAAGCTCTTGTCGGAGGCAGGTTACCCTTTGGGAAAAGGACTTCCCGAAATCACGCTTTCGACCACCGCTTCATACTTGGATTTGTGCAAATATATTCAGCAACAGCTCGGTCTGATTGGCATAAAGGTCAAGTTGGACGTCTCACCTCCCGCTGCACTTCGAGAATCTATGGCACAAGGAAAGGTAGAATGGTTTCGCGGAAGTTGGATTGCCGACTATCCTGAAGCAGAAAACTATCTTGCCTTGTTCTATTCGCCAAATCGCTCTCCCAAAGGCTCAAACTACACCGCTTTTTCCTCAAAAGAGTATGACCGACTATACGAAAAAGCAAGACGGGAGACCGACCCCGAAAAACGAACCGCACTATATGCCGACATGAACGCATTGTTGATTGAGCAAGCTCCCATAGTGGTTTTGTATTACGACCAAATACTCCGATTTGCACAAAGAAACATCAGCGGTTTGGAGCCAAATCCGATGAACCATTTGGTACTTAAAACAGTCAAAAAGCAATAGCAAAAATCACAAGGTAGAAACCACCGAAATAAAACGCCCTTTTGACAAAATAAAACGCCGATTTATTTTGCCAAAACGGCGTTTTGTCGGAGCGAAACGGCGTTTTATTTTGGTGATATGGCAACTATTGAAAATCAATCGCTTATAGAGATACAAAAACAGCCTCTGACGCAGGTTTGAAACCAAGAGAGAAAGATTTTGTTTTTCTCTATGGTTGCAGTATCATGGGAAATTCGTACCTTTGAACGTGCAAAAACAAATACACAATCAGCAAACAAAAACATCAAAAGATATGACAGAGAATAATGTATTGAAAGGATTGAAACCCGAAGGGGTATTCAAATTTTTCGGAGAGATTTTATCAGTTCCCAGACCCTCAAAGCACGAAGCCAAGATGACAGAATACTTGCTCTCTTGGGCTGAGGCAAGAAACTTGGAACACCAAAGAGACGAAATTGGCAACGTAATAATTCGCAAAGCTGCCACATCGGGATACGAAAACAAACCTTGGGTGTGCTTACAGTCGCACATGGACATGGTTTGTGAGAAAAACAGCGACAAAGTCTTCGATTTTGAAAAAGATAGTATCGTTCCACGAATTGAAGGCGAGTGGTTGATGGCAGAAGGCACCACTTTGGGAGCAGACGACGGCATAGGAGTTGCCACAGCTCTTGCCATATTGGACGCAAACGACATAGAACACGGACCAATCGAGTGTTTGTTCACCGTCGATGAGGAAACAGGACTTTCGGGAGCAGGAGCATTAAGCCCCGACGCCCTCAAGAGCCGAATTTTGCTCAACTTGGATTCGGAAGACGAGGGAGAAATGTTCATAGGTTGTGCAGGCGGAGTGGACACTCTTGCAAAACTGCCTTACGAAAAGGAAGATACTCCGCAGGGTGCTTATTTCAGAATATATGTAAAGGGACTTAAAGGCGGACACTCGGGCGATGACATCAACAAAGGCTTGGCTTGTGCCAACAAATTGCTCAACCGTATCCTTTGGGCGGCAGACAAAGAAATGGACATGAGGTTATCTTGCTTTGACGGAGGCAATTTGAGAAACGCAATCGCAAGAGAAGCATACGCCGACGTCGTTGTAACAGAGCAAGAAGCCGAAGACCTCAAACAATTAGTCATGAAATTTGCACAAGACTTGAAGAACGAGTTCCGTTCCACCGAACCAAATATGCAAATTGGTATCTCGGCAATCGCAAAGCCCGCTTTCGTTGTCGATATGCTCAGTCAGGACAACTTGTTGAACGTTTTGTATGCTTGTCCTCACGGAGTGTTGGCAATGAGCAGGGAGATACCCGGCTTTGTCGAGACTTCAACCAACTTGGCAAGCGTAAAGATGAAAGAAGACCACATTTTGATAACCACCTCGCAGCGTTCGAGCGTCGAAAGTGCAAAAGAAGCTGCAGCAAGCAGGGTAGAGAGTTGCTTCTTGCTTGCAGGAGCTGACGTAGAACACACAGACGGCTATCCGGGTTGGTCTCCTAATACAAATTCTCACGTTTTGAGCGTAGCGGTAGAAAGTTACAAGAGATTGTTTGGCAAAGAACCTGTGGTAAGAGCAATACACGCAGGATTGGAATGCGGATTGATAGGAGAGAAATACCAAGGCATGGACATGATTTCCTATGGTCCTACACTAAGAGGCGTACACTCTCCGGAGGAAAGGCTTGAAATTGCAACCGTAGAGCTGTTCTGGCGTCATACATTGGACATTTTGAAAAACATATAACCGATTTGTTCTGCACCCTTTGAGGTTTTGCAATCACAAAGGGTGCATACAATCAAACAAAAAGAATAAACCCAAAAACAAAAAGTCATGTACAGATTAAAAGTAAAGCATATAATCATCTTAGTTGTGGTTGTGGTAGCCTTTATCGGCATAGCAATGTTCGGAATGCCCGTTTACAGAGTTTGGTCTCAAGAAATGAAAGGAAAAGCCGAGCTTGCAGAAGCCGAACAAAACCGAAGAATTAAAATAGAAGAAGCAAGAGCAAATCTCGAAGCCGAAAAGCTGAATGCCAAAGCCGAAATCGAAAGAGCAAAAGGAGCAGCCGAAGCAATAAAGATTGAAAACGGAACACTTACTCAAACATATATTCAATACTTATGGGTAAGAAATCAAAACAATCTTAATGAGAAAACAGTGATTTACATACCTACCGAAGCAAATCTGCCTATTTTGGAAGCAGGACGCCGAGGCAGCTTGCCAAAAGCAGAATAGAACCACGCGAAAGCAAAACAGACAAGTATCGAAATCAGAGTAAAAACAGTATTACGAACAATAACAAAAACCAAAAGAAGATATGTTTGACAAACAGACCTATATCAATCGCCGCAAACAGCTGATGAAAGATGTGAAAAGCGGAGTTATTTTAATGGTTGGCAATGGCGACAGCCCGTTTAACTATCCTGCCAACACTTATACGTTCAGACAAGACAGCACATTCAGATATTTCTTTGCTCACAACTTGCAAAACCTTGTGGGAGTTATCGATATAGATAACGCAAAGGAGTATTTGTTTGGCGAAGACGTCGATATGGACGACATAATATGGACAGGTCCTGTGCCTACAATGCACGAAAGAGCTTTGGAAGTGGGAGTTGAGAACAGCGGAAGCATAAACGACCTTCGCAAGTTCTTGGATGCGGCAGTTTTTTCGGGAAGAAAAGTTCACTTTGTGCCACCTTACAGAGCCGAAAACGTGAATTTCATTGCCGAATTGCTACATCTTGACCGCAACTTCGTCAAAGCGTACGTTTCAACGGAGTTAATTGCAGCCTGTGTCAAGCAACGTTCAATCAAGAGCAGCGAAGAGATTGTCGAAATAGAGAAAGCGATTGACAATGCCTACATTATGCACACCACAATGATGAAAATGGCAGCTGTTGAGGGGACTTACGAATACCAAATAGCAGGTGCAATGGAGGGAGTGGCACTTTCGGGCGGCGGTCCGGTGTCTTTTCCTATTATATTGACCACTCACGGAGAGATTTTGCACGGACACGACCACTCTTTGCAGATTAAGAAAGGCAGAATGATTGTTTCGGACGCAGGATGCGAAAATCCGGAAGGCTATTGCTCCGATATAACTCGCTCGGTTCCCGTAGGAGGCAAATTTTCCTCCAAACAAAAAGATATTTACGAAGCTGTGCTTGCCGCACAGACCCTTGTACCGAGCCTTGTTGCCCCCGGAGTGAAATATTCCGACATTCACATTGCCGCAGTTGGTCGTTTGGCAAGTGCATTGAAAGAGTTGGGCTTGATGAAGGGCAATATACAAGACGCAGTTGCCGAGGGAGCAATGGGAATGTTCATGCCGCACGGCTTAGGCCACATGATGGGACTTGATGTTCACGATATGGAGAACTATGGCGAGAATTACGTCGGCTATGACAAGAAAAACGTACGCTCAACTCAGTTCGGATTGGCATCGCTCCGCCTTGGCAGAGAATTGCAAGAGGGTTTTGTCTTGACCAACGAGCCGGGTTGTTACTTCATTCCGGAGCTTATAGACAGATGGAGAGCCGAAGGAAAATGCAAAGACTTCATAAACTATGACAAAGTCGAGCAGTTCAAAGACTTTGGCGGCATAAGAATAGAAGACGACTTGCTTGTAACCAAAGATGGTTGCAGATTGCTCGGAAAATATATCCCTAAAACTGTCGAAGAGATTGAATCACAAATGGCATTGTAGGGAGATGAAAAGATTTTTCCCGATTTTGATTGTTTTGAGCGTAAACTTGCTTTACGCTCAAAACGTTTTACAAGACAGAGTCTATTCTCCGCTGATTAAAACAGCCAAGTTGGAGAGTGTGTCTTCAAAGATTATTTTGCCGATACTGAATATCAATCAAAGCGAAGGGCTGTTGCTCAGTTTCGATGAGCTTGACGAGCAGACCAATCGCTACGAATACACTTTCATTCACTGCAACAGCGATTGGACTCAAAGTTCGCTTCAACCCTCCGACTATATCGAGGGCTTTGAAACGGCTATGATAGAAAATTATGCCAACTCTTTCAACACCATTCAACGCTTTGTACACTACGAACAAGCCATTCCCAACTCCACAACCCGCCTTACAAAGAGCGGAAACTACATTTTGAAAGTATTCAAAGAGGGAGAACCCGAACAGGTTGTGCTGACCAAGCGTTTCTATTGCATCGATAAGCAGTGCGAAACGGCGGCAAGCGTCATGCAGGCAAGAGAACCCTCCCTCAGGAACACACATCAGGAAATCGATGTGAGAGTTCTGTCTCTTTCGGGGCTGACTTTCGACAGTCCTCATCAAAGAATAAAAGTCCTTGTTCAACAAAACGGAAGAGAAGACACCAAACGCTTTTTGCCACTTAGCGAAGAGAGAGCAACGGAGCTTGTTTACAATTTCCGAAAGGAGAACATCTTTGAGGGAGGAAGCGTTTTCAGAATTTTTGACTTCACTTCACTAAGGTCGAGAAGTGCCTTTGTCGAAAATATAGACTATATCGGAGGCGAAAACATAGTGCGTCTGCGACAGGAAGAACCGAGAGGTCGTTCGCCTTTCGTCTCTCGGAGCGACATCAAGGGACAATACTACGTCCGCAACGACATTGACGACAACGAAGCCCTGTGCAGCGACTATGCGTGGGTGTATTTCTATCTTCCCATGCCGCTTGACTTGGAAGGAAACTTCTATGCAATAGGAGAGATGAGCGAGTGGAGATACTCTCGGCAAAATATGTTCACCTTCGACAACCGATTAAATCAATATGTCTTGAAAATGCTCTTGAAGCAAGGCTATTACAACTATCAGATACTTTATCTTCCTCATGGTGATACGGCAGGACAATACCAAAAAGTGGAGGGAAATCACAGCGAAACCCCCAATCGCTACAATGTCTTTGTCTATTACCGCGAACCGGGCAACGATTACGATTCTTTCATCGGCTACCAAAGCGTCGAATATCACTGATTGAAAATCCGAAATCTGCGTCGGAAGTATCTTTCTAACCGATTGATTTTCAGTATTTGCCATATCACGAAAATAAAACGCCGTTTTGCTTGACTGAAACGGCGTTTTGACAAAATAAAACGGCGATTTATTTCGGCAAAACGCCGTTTTATTTTTCTGCTGTTTGAAGATAGTTTGTTTTTTGCCGATTTAGCTATGGAGAAACGCAGGGAAATTTGTACCTTTGCTCCTCTAAAAGCGACAGAATTTGAAAAAACTTATTTCTATTCTCATTTGCCTTTGTTGTTCTCTGTTTACACTTTCGCAAAACGGAGCGACAATTTACGGAACGGTCTCCGACAGCTTGGGACTGCCCGTACAGCTTGCCAATGTGGGCGTTGTAAATCTTTCAAAGCCCATCGGGTGCGTCAGCAACGAGCAAGGGCAATACTCTCTCGATGTGCCTGCAAACAAAGAACTCAAAGTAGTAGTTTCCTTTGTGGGATATGGTTCAATCGAAAGGGTCTTGACGCTCAAAAAAGGCGAAAAGCGAAAAGTCGATTTTACTCTTGCCTCATCTTCAACGCTCTTGCAGGCGGTCGAAATCACCTCCGACAACTCTCGTGAGCAAGGACTTACACGCGTAAGTGCCGAATGGGCAAAAAATACCGCAGGACCGACCGGAGGAGTGGAAGGATTGCTCAAATCGTTGGAAGGAGTGTCGTCCAACAACGAGCTAAGCTCACAATATAACGTCAGAGGAGGAAACTTTGACGAGAACTTGGTGTATGTAAACGACATCGAGGTTTTCCGACCTTTCCTTGTGCGTTCTGCACAGCAAGAAGGACTTAGTTTTATCAACTCCGACATGGTCTCGGACATCACTTTTTCTTCCGGAGGCTTCGATGCAAAATACGGAGACAAGATGTCGAGTGTCTTAGACATCAAATACCGCAAGCCGGTCGAGTTTTCGGCTTCGGCATCTGTTGGACTTTTGGGAGCAAGTCTTCATGTCGAACAGATGATTGGCAAGAAATTTACCTACCAGTTGGGATTTAGAAACAAGAACACCAAACACCTGATTTCCACAACCGACACCGAAGGCGACTACTTCCCGTCTTTTAACGACCTTCAGCTGTATGCCACATACGATGTGAGCGAAAAAATCGAGATTGCCCTGCTTGGCAACATTGCATACAACACCTACAACTTTATTCCCAAGAACCGAGAAACCACTTTCGGAAATCTGTACGAAATGTTGAAGTTAAAAGTCTATTTTGACGGTCAGGAGTTGGACTGTTTCTCCTCAATGTTCGGAGCATTGGCTCTTACCTACAAGCCGAAGACCGACCTGCAACTCAAATTCATTGCTTCGGCATTCTCTACCGACGAAACAGTAAATTATGACATACAGGGACAGTATTGGTTGAGCGAAACAGGCTTGGGATACGAAGACGAGCAAGGCTTGGAAAGGGGAATAGGAACTTATATCGAACACGCAAGAAACCACCTCGAAGCAAGCATATTCAATTTTGAGCATAAGGGACAAAAAACTCTCGAAAGCGGCAAATTGTTGTGGGGAGCAAAAATCCAAGGCGAACTCATATATGACAAAGTGAACGAATGGAAGATGGTAGATTCGGCAGGCTATACCATACCTTCAAGCCTCGGCACGGTGGGAGTGTATGACAGTGTTACAGCACCAAGTTTGCAAAACACCTTCAAGTCAAACAACGACATGACTTCAACACGTCTTATGGCATATCTTCAAAGGGATTGGAACAAGACCACCTCTTGGGGACGCTGGTTCGCAAGCGTGGGAGCCAGAGCAATGTATTGGAACTTCAACAACGAAGTCTTCATATCGCCAAGGGCAGGAATAAGTTTCTCACCTGCCAAAAACCCCAACCTTTTGTTCCGTCTGGCAGGCGGAATTTATGCACAAAGTCCCTTCTATAAGGAATTGAGAAACGAACAAGGGGAGATTAACCCCGACATACGCTCACAAAAATCGTGGCATACCGTCCTTTCGTCCGATTGGACCTTCGAGATGTTTGACCGACCTTTCAAGTTGATGAGTTCGGTGTACTACAAATATCTTTGGGACTTGATTCCATACCAAGTAGATAACGTTCAACTAAGATACTCTGCCCAAAACAATTCGGTGGGATACGCTTGCGGAACAGACATTCGCCTTTACGGAGAATTTATCAAGGGAATTGATTCGTGGATTACCCTTTCGCTCATGAAAACAGAAGAAGACATCGAAGGCGACGGGGCAGGTTATATTCCGCGTCCGACCGATCAGCTTTACAATATCAACATTTCGTTCCAAGATTACGTCCCAAAGATGCCCTATTTGAGGGTTTATTTGAGCTTTAACTACGGAAGCGGATACCCATACGGCACTCCGAATTCTCAACGCTACCTTCAAACCAACCGAATGCCCGACTACCTTCGTTGCGACATCGCTTTCACCTTCCGAATTAAAGATGAAAACTCATTGTGGGCAAAAAACAACTTCATGAAAGTGTTCAAAAAAATCTGGCTTAACGTCGAATGGTTCAACGTCTTCTCGTCTCAAAACGTCATCTCTTACTTTTGGGTTGCCGACTACTCGAACAGATATTACGGAGTGCCGAACTATCTCACTCCTTCGCAGATAAACGCCAAACTAACGCTCGAATTTTAACAAAGAAAATCGCTTATGGACAAGCTACCTCTTTTTTCTGATTATAAGTTTCGCCTTCCCTTTTTGGCAAAAGAGCCTGAAAGGCTTCCAAACGGAGCAATGCTCACTCTCTTTTGCGACAAAGATGCAGAGATTGTGCGATTGGAATTTGTCTTTCGCAATGCCGGCAGCAACAATCAGCAAAAGTTCTTCACAGCTGCCGCTTCTGCCAACCTGCTTACCGAAGGCAGCGGAGATATGTCGGGCGTTCAGATGGCTGACAAGCTCGATTATTATGCAGCATCGGTCGAAAAATCTGTCGATAGGGAGAGCAGCAGCATTGTTTTCTACTTTTTGAAAAAGTATTCCATGCAGGTGTTGCCGCTTATCGAGCTTATAATCAAGCAACCTCGCTATTCGGAAAAAGAATTTGAGATTTACCGCAACCGACAGAGGCAGTCCTTTGAATTAAACAGCAGCAAGACAAGCACAATGGCTTATAAGGCATTTTACCAAAGCCTTTTTGCTGCATCAAATCCCCTGAGCCGTTTCGGGAAAGTTGAAGACTTCGATTTGCTTTGCCCGAGCGATGTGCGAAAGTACTATGACGAATTTTATTCTTGCCGAGAGTGCGAGATATATCTTGCCGGCAATTTTACAGATGAGTTTGTCAGTCAGATTGAAAGCCGCTTTGGCTCAAAGCCTTGGGGAAAAGACAGCAGCCAACTGCCTAATCACAGCTTTGAAACCCTCTCTGCACATGCTGAAACCCTCTTTGTTCACAAAGACAAGGCGGCTCAGGCAAGCATAAGGAGCGGTAATCTGACCCTTTTGCACTCTCACGAAGATTTTATGCCGCTTAAAGTTCTCATTGCCCTCTTTGGCGGATATTTTGGCTCACGTCTTATGACCAATATCAGAGAAGAAAAGGGCTATACCTACTCAATAGGCTCTTATATCACCACTTACCGAAATTGTTCTGTGCTTTCGACAACGGCAGACGTCAATTCGGACAAAGCAGAAGCTACCTTGAAAGAAATAGACATCGAAATAGAAAAACTGCAAAACGATTTGGTGCCACAACAAGAGCTTACTATGTTGAAGAATTACCTTCTTGGCGAATGTTTGAGGGGATTGGACGGAGTGTTTGACCTTTCGGAGAAGTATTCTATAATAAGACGCAGCGGCTATTCGTTGTCTTATTATGATGATATGCAGAGAGCAATCAGCCAAACGACACCTTGTCAGCTCAGAGACTTGGCTCAAAAATATCTTGTGGCAGACAATATGAGTAAGGTGGTAGTTTGCGACACTGCTTCTGCAAGAGAGTAAAACAAATGAGGGGAATGAAATCACTTGCCTGCCTTTTGGCTCTTGTCTTGTCGGCAATCGGTTTGTCGGCACAGGGCTTTGGCATTTGCTGTGTTGAAGTTGGTGAAACCTCAGAGGCAACCCTTGCTTTCTCTCAGCCACCTGAGACAGGATTTGAGCGTTATGAGATAATGACTTTTGATAATGCGTTGCAAGATTACCAAGTTGTTGCAACAATTACCGATATTACTCAAACCACTTTTTCCTTTCCGCTTCCCGAAGCCTCAAACGGCAGTGTCAGATGCAGAGTTCGGGCAGTCTATTCATCGGGAAACAATCTGCAAGACGACATTTCGACAATTTATCTTGCCTATGAACAAAACCAAGAGGGGATAATAAGGCTTGTGTGGACGCCTCTTGGGGAGCAGATGCCCCAAGGCAGCGAAACAAAGCCCTACAAGATTTATCGCAAACGCCACTCCGATACCGCAGAATGGAGCTTTGTCGCTTCAACAGAGGCAACAAGCCATACCGACAGCCTGCCTCCGATTTGCAGCGACACGATTTATTACAAAATAGAGGTCGAAAACGACAATGCCTGCCTGTCTCGTTCCAACCAAATCAAACTTGCCGTTACCGACACCCGACCTCCCGAAGCTCCGACGCTCAATTCAAACTCCATAGATGTCGATTTGCAACAGCTGACGCTTAATTGGACGCCCTCAAACTCCGAAGACGTATATGGATACATCGTTTGCTCGGGCAGTCCCTGCGTTGCGATAGATACGATTTGGGGAGCTGATGCCTCAACTTACCAATGCGAACAGTGCAGTGTTGAAGAGCTTAACTCGCTTGCCGTAATGGCTTTCGACACTTGCTTTAATACCAGCCTCAGAACAAGCACTCACACCAATATGGTGCTGAATGCCCTGCGTAATGACTGCTCTGACAAGGTCAAATTGAGCTGGAACGCCTACACGGACTTCGATTCGGGAACAGAAAAGTACAATATATATTATAGAGAAGGGGAAAGCGGCAGCTATAATGTCGTTCTCTCAACTCAAAACACCGAAGAGACAATCACAATCGATGTTTCAAAACCGCTGCACGCCTTTTATATCGAAGCTGTTTCAAATTCCGGCATAACAGCACGCTCAAACCAAAGAACACTATCCGTAGATGCTGAAACACAAGTAGATTTTATCGAGATAAGACGAGTATCGGTAAGAGAGAATAACACAGATATTGAATTGGAACTTTATGTCGATGCCTCAATCGTTGTTCCTTTTTATGAGCTTCGCCGAAGCGAGAACGGCGGAAGCTACATCAAGATTGCCAACATACCCTATAGCGGCAACAATACCTTGACCTATATCGACAATCTGCCACATTCTGCTGCCGAAAGCTCGTTCAGCTATGTTTTTGCAGCCCCCGACCGTTGCGGATTGGTCTATAAGACTTCTGTTGCGGTCAGTCCTATGCAACTTTCGGTCAAGTCAATAGACCCGGGCAGCAATCTGCTCACATGGACACCCTACAACGGCTGGCAAAGCGGCGTTGGAGAGTACCAAGTCTTCCGTTTTTCCCAGTCAGAGCCTGTAAGGCTGCTTTCTTCTTTCGTTACATCGAACTCATACACCGATTACGAAGCCGATGTGTTGAGTTCGTCCGACCGAACCTACTATTTCGTGCAGGCAGTCGAAGCAATAGAAGGAGCAGACGGCAAAACGCAGACTGCAAACTCTGCTTGCGACTATGTAAAGCACGAAACACTGATTTATATCCCCAATGCCTTCATGCCAAAAGAGCCGGAGAACAATATCTTCAAGCCTGTCTGCCATTTCATTGCCCAAGGCAGCTATTCACTGAGGGTTTACAATCGCATGGGAGAGCTTCTCTTTGTGTCCAACGAGCCTGAGAGCGGCTGGGACGGACGATACAAAGGAGAGTTCTGCCCTTTGGGAACATACGTTTACCATATCGAGTATGTAAACAGCCAAGGCGAGAAAGTAAGTCGGCAAGGCACTGTGGCAATAGTTCAATAGACAAAAACCAAAACGATATATGCAAAAAATAGAAACCATACTTACGCCTGCACTTTTTCCTTTCAGGACAATGAACGACACACATATTTGCGTGGTTAATGATATTCTCAGAGCCACAACTTCGATTTGCACCGCCATAAGCAACGGAGCAAAAGCCATTATCCCTGTCAAGACAATCGAACAGGCAAAAGAGTACAAGGACAAGGGCTATCTTGTTGCCGGAGAGAGAATAGAGAAAACTTTTCCCTTTGCCGACTGGGGCAATTCGGCATTGGAGTTTACCAAAGAGAGAGTTTGCGGCAACGAAATAGTACATTCTACAACCAATGGCACGGTTGCAATCTCCATTGCACGGGAAGGCAATCCTCAAGAGATAGTTATAGGAGCGTTTTGCAACCTTTCATTTTTGTCAGACTACCTTGTGGCAAAAGGCAAAGACGTTCAAATTTTCTGTTCGGGCTGGAAAAACACTCCGGCACTTGAAGACACCGTCTTTGCAGGAGCATTGGCAGAAAAATTGCTTCAAAGCGGCAAATTTGAAAACAAAAACGATTCGACAAATCTTGCACTTGCCTTGTGGAGAGAGGCAAAGAGCGATTTGAGAGCCTATATGGAAAAAGCATCTCACATTCACCGCCTACGCAAATACCACATGGACGATGTGTTTGACTATACCTTTCAAATTGATACTTGTAACGTAGTTCCGAAGCTTGAACAAAATAAAATTGTAGGCGTTGTACAATAAAACCAAACGCCGTTGCGATATAGAGGAGTTAGAAACAAAAATAAAATATTAACTAAAAAATCAAACAAGATGAAGAAAGTAATTGTATGTTTGTTTGCTTGCCTTATGTCATTGGCAGCAACAGAGTGTGTAAACGCACAAAGAGTAAACTTTGGTGTCAAAGCAGGATTGAATTTGTCCACTTGGAGCTATGACGATGCCTCTTTGAGACCCGGATTTCATGCAGGCGGATTTGCAACGGTTCAGTTTAACAAAATGTTTGCCGTTCAACCCGAAGTGATGTACTCAATGGAGGGAGCAGCTTGGAAAACCGAGACAACAACAACAGTTTTGGGAACAGAGTATTACGCAAGAAACAAATACACTGCAACTTCCCACAAATTGATTGTTCCTGTTATGTTGCAGTTCTCCCCAATCAGTATGCTGACTATTGAAGCCGGTCCTCAGTTTGGCTTTAATTTGGGATTGCAAGGACACAACAAATTTGAGACAAACGTTGCCGGTTTCGCAAATTCTGAAAGCGATGTAGATTATGACAGCGAGGATTACAATATGTTTGAAATGGGTATTGCAGCAGGCTTGAAGCTCAACCTTACTCGCAATATGGCAATCGGTGCAAGATACGTTTATGGTATCAGTCCGATAATTGACGAGGTCAAAGTGGGCAACACAGTTGTCAGCGACGCAGTTCACGCAAGCAATATCATGGTAAGTTTTAACTTTGCCTTCTAATCAAAGGAGTACATAGAATAATCAAAAAAAACGAAACGGCGTTTTGGTCATTCCGAAACGCCGTTTCACTTTATCAAAACGCCGTTTCACTTTATCAAAACGCCGTTTTATTTTGCTAAAACGGCGTTTCATTTTGCTCAATCGCAAATTGCTGATTTTCAATCGCTATTTTGCTCTCTTTTTGGTGGTCTGAGGCTTTGATGTTATCTGCAAAGCCTGCTCGTCGGTGAGGTTTTGGGCGTCAAACTCCTTGTCAATTTTGTAGTTCTTGCCGTTATATTTGATGTAAAGACCATATCTGCCCTCCAAAAGCTCTGCTCCGTTTGAGAAAGTCTTGATTGCAGCCTGCTTTTTGGCAGTTCCCTCCACTATCTGCAAAGCCTGCTCGGGTGTAATCTCGCCGGCATTTACCCCTCTGGGAATGCGGAAATTTTCATCGTTATATTTGATATATATTCCGAAGCGTCCGTATGCCAAAGTGATGTCTTTGCCGTCCTTTGTGCCGAGAACCTTGCCCACAAGGGCAGTTTGCTTGTCTTTTTTCTCCATTACCTGCAAGCACTCTTCGAGACTGACTTCCATAGGGTCGGTTGTTTTCGGCAGAGTGTAGTTCTTTCCGTTGTAACTGATGTATGCACCAAAGCGACCGCTGTTTGCCACAATCTCCTTGCCGTCGTGAGTTGCCACAACCCTCGGAAGTTTGAACAAATCCAAAGCCTCTTCCATTGTTATGGAGCTTATCGACTGCGAAGCTTTGAGAGAAGCAAATTTCGGCTTGATTTCGTCCGATGTCTCGCCAATCTGAATCATTGCACCGAAGCGTCCGATTTTTGCATAGACGTTTCTGCCGCTCTGAGGGTCAGTTCCGAGCAGACGTTCGCCGCTTTCGCGTTTGCTTTCTTTGGTTGCCTCCACCTCTTTGTGGAAAGGAGTATAGAACTCGGTCATCATCTCTTGCCAACTCTCTTTTCCCTGAGCTATGAGGTCAAATTGCTTTTCTACCTGTGCGGTAAAGTTGTAGTCAATTATGTCTGTAAAATGCTCTACAAGGAAGTTGTTTACCACAGAGCCTATGTCGGTAGGGTGGAGCTTGCCTTTCTCGCTGCCATAGTTCTCTTTCTCGCAACTTTCGCTCACTTTGCCATTTTGAAGCACCAAAACCACAATCTCTCTCTGCTTTGCAGGATTGTCTTGCTTGGTTACATATTCGCGTTTCTGTATCGTGGTGATTGTAGGAGCGTATGTAGAAGGACGACCTATGCCTAAATCTTCCAATTTCTTGACAAGCATTGCCTCGTTGTAGCGAGCCGGCGGCATGGTGTGGCTTTGCTGAGCCTTGGAATAAGTGTGTTGCAAAACCTCTCCTTGATTTACCCTCGGCAAAATGGCAGAAGAGTTTCTGTTTTCGCCCTCCTCGGCGTCCGTATCGGGACTATACACCTTCAAAAAGCCGTCAAACAAAATCACCTCGCCGCTTGCAATGTACTTCTCGCCACGGTTGGAGATGCAAATCGAAATGTTGGTCTTTTCGGTCTTTGCATCAGCCATTTGAGAAGCCAAGGTGCGTTTGCGGATAAGGTCATACAATTTTTGAGCTTGGGCATCTGCCTCAATGGTTTGACAAGAGAGCTGAGTGGGACGAATAGCCTCGTGAGCCTCTTGCGCTCCTTTTATCTTGTTTGCATATTTTCTTGCTTGGAAATACTCCTTTCCATATTGCGAAACGATAAGTTCCCGAGCCTGTTGCAAGGCAAAATCAGACAAATTGACCGAATCTGTTCTCATGTAGGTGATATATCCCGCCTCATAGAGCTGTTGAGCCACCAACATGGTTCTTGACACCGACATTCCGAGCCTTTTTGAGGCTTCTTGTTGAAGTGTGGACGTTGTAAAGGGAGCAGGAGGCGACATCTTGCCGGGTTTGGTTTCTATTGCCGCAACAGAGAACGACGCTTCGGAGCAAGCAGAGAGGAAATCGACCGCCTGTTCTTTTGAAGCGAACTTTGTGTCGAGCGTTGCAGTCATATCTTTTCCCTCGGCGGTGATAAAACCTGCCTTTACCTTATATTGAGTTTGCGGAGCAAAGGATTGGATTTCGTTTTCCTTTTCCACAATCAGCCTTACGGCAACACTCTGCACCCTTCCTGCCGAAAGAGCCGGTTTAACCTTCTTCCACAACACCGGAGAAATCTCATAACCGACAATTCTGTCCAAAACCCTTCGAGCCTGTTGGGCATTGACAAGATTGATGTCAATCTCTCGAGGATTGGCAACGGCATTCAAAATGGCAGACTTTGTAATCTCGTTAAAGACAATACGTTTTGTTTTTTCATCTTTAAGTCCGAGAGTTTCTTTAAGGTGCCATGCGATAGCCTCTCCCTCACGATCCTCATCGGAAGCGAGCCAAACCATGTCTGCTTTCGCAACTTCTTTCTTCAACTCGCTAACCACCTTACCCTTGTCGTCCGAAACAACATACTTGGGCTTGAAACCATGCTCAATATCTATGCTTATGTCCTTTGCAGGCAGGTCTCTGATATGACCAAAGCTTGATTTGACCACAAAATCCTTTCCTAAAAACTTCTCTATCGTCTTTGCCTTTGCAGGAGACTCCACTATAACTAAGTTCTTTGCCATTTTGTAAAATTTTGAGCCGCAAAAGTACAAAAAAAACCAACAAAGACCACAAAAGCACGGAGTTTTTCTCTCTCAACACAGCCTTTGAGCATAGCTTTTTCGCAATCTGTTTTTGCAAACAAAAACAAGGGCTTGGCAAAACGCCGTTTCGCTCTGACAAAACGGCGTTTTGTCAGACTGAAACGCCGATTTATTTCGGCAAAACGCCGTTTTATTTTGTTAAGTTTTCGCCATAGTGCAACAAAGTCGCAAACTCTCTTGTTTTCAGTCTGTTGTGAATTTGGTGAAATGGGATTTTCGATTGAACAAAATCGAGTGTCTGCAAGACGAGAGAGAAGAGACGATTTGCAAAAATGATGTATTACAATATGGAAATATCATACCAA
>JAEDJL010000016.1 GCA_016296345.1 Bacteroidales bacterium
TAAAGCATAATTTAATTTGAGTTAAATAACAAAGAGTTCAAATGTTAAATCAATTATTTTGGAAATCAAGCGATTTGGAGATTGTTTGAAAGTGTCATATTTTTGCAGCCTGTTAAATAGCCCGAGTTGCTATTTGACCAAAATGAAAAAAGAAGTTAAACGTAAAAAAAGAAACAAGAAGATGAAAAAAGTAATTCTTTCAGTGGCTCTCTGTCTCGGCTTTGCCTTTGCAGTCAATGCACAAACTGTACCGCCAACGCCGGGAGAGAGTTCTACTGCTAACGCTCAGCAAAGAGTTAAGCAGTTCAGTGTAAAAGGCTCTCCTCTTGCCCCTGCAACACTTTTGTTGCTCGGTTTGGCAGGCGGATTTGCAGGAGTAAAGGTTTATCGTAACAACAAAAACAAGGAGGAGTAGGAAATGAAAAGATTGAGTTTTTATTCATTTTTGTGTGCAGTCCTCTTGATGTCTGCGAACGTTTTCGGACAATTTGCAGGAGGCGACGGAACACTTTCAAACCCTTATAAGGTGTCCACTGCAACGCAGTTTGCTCAGATAGCAAATTATCCTGATGCTTTCTTTGTTCAAACTACAGATATAACCTTTAATAAGAGAAACACAACTTTCCCCAAAATTGCATCGTTCTCGGGAATTTATGATGCGCAAGGTCATAAAATCATTGCAGAACGCGACCAAACACAACCTTTGTTCGGAACAGTAACCGGAACAATAACAAGACTTATTGTTGATATGGGAACATATACTGTTCAAGACGGCGGAGCTATATTGTGTAATGAACTTAACGGAGGTACAATAAGCTACTGCAACATCAAAGGTAAGGTTACGGGAGTTACAGCAGGCGGTATTGTAAACACAATGAACTCGGGACTTATCGAGTACTGTTGCTTTACAGGTGACGTTACAGCTAATGGAGCTGCTGGTTATAATGTTTTTGGCTATGCAGGAGGAATATGTGCAATACAGAACGGAGGAGAGATAAAAGGTTCTATGGTTGCTGCTCTAAGTGTAGTAAAAGGTTCTACTTTATTGGGTTTGGCTTCTGCTTCCGGTATTGCAAACACAGAAGCTCAAGCTGCAAGTGTAACATCATGCTATAGTCAAGCAACGGTAACTATTCAAGGAATTTTTCAAAATGGTACTGCAGCAGATGTTGCAGCCGGCAATGGTACTACAACAAACTCTTATCCGAATGGACAAGAACTATCAGGACAAGCACTTGCAGATTATTTGAATCAAGGTCTTGACCCTGTTGCATTCGTGGTTGATGGGGTAGGCAATGTGATAAGCGTTGCAACTCTTCTTACGGCATCTTCTTCTCCTTCTAATGGTATGGGAATTTTTGTCAGCAAGACAAGCGGTAATTTCAATGCTGCTTCTACTTGGAACTACACTCCTTCTGATACAAAACAATTTATCATTTCTGCAGGTCATACGGTAACTCTTCGTAATGCAAATAACATAGAAGCAGGAGCAAGCATTATCGTAAGAGACGGAGGAAACTTTATCAACACAACTTCAAACGATGTTATTGCAACAATGGAAAAGAACATCACAGCTGATAAGTGGAACTTTATCGGTTTCCCTGTTAAAGACAATTCAGAAGAGGGCTATGGTGTAGCTCCGTTGGCAGCAGTTGAAGGAGACATTTGGGCATTGGAATATGACTATGCAAACAACACATGGGACGATACTTACTTGCACTGGTACGAAGGTAACTATGACTACATCAAAGCAGGAAACGGTATCTTCGCATATCCTGATAACAATTACACTCTAAGCATCGAAGGAACTCTTAACAATGCAAACGTTACAGTAACAAATACTATCACAGCAATAGGAAATGGAAATAATGCACTCAGATGGATGGCTTTGGCTAACCCTTACCCTGCTGAAATAAACGTATCTTCTATAGGTTCCCTTTCAACAGTCCAAGGAACTACAGCTTATACTTACAACGGAACAACATTTGATGCAAATCAAACCGGTACAATCAAGGCAGGACAAGGTTTCTTTGTCAATATGGTAAGACAAGGAGGTGTTACTGAATACAGCTTGACCTTTACCAAAAACATGATAAACGGTTATTCTAATGCCAAGAGCGTAAGTGCAGAGCGTGAGTTTGTAAGCGTATCTGTTTCGACTGACGGCTACAAAGTGCCTGTGTTGTTTGCTCAAAACGATGAGGCAACAGACGGATATGACATTTTCGATGCAAATAAGATGTTCGGAAACGGAACAGTTGCAGAGCCATACTTGCTTTGTGAGGGTATAGAGCTTTGCAAGGAAGAGGTACTCTCTTCTTCTTACACAGCTACAATGAACATCAAGTCTTCCGAAAGCAGAAGTGTTGAGATTATTGCAGACAATATCCCTGAAGGATACTCACTTACTTTGATTGACGGAGCTTTGTCTGTCGAGATGAGCGAGGGAGATGTTTACAATGCTGACATTACCAATGGCGAAAACGCAGACCGTTTCAAACTTTTGATAACCAAGAACAATGTTTCGATAGCTGACGTTGCCGAAACAGAGAGCATAAGAGTTGTAAACAACAACCGTTCAATCGCAATCTATGGTGGCGATGCTGTTCGCACAGAAGTTTACAACACATTGGGACAAAAGGTATATGAGACAAGCGACAGAACATTTGATTTGAACAATGTGGCATCGGGAGCATACGTTTTGAAAGTGCAAGACGGCAAGAGCGTAAGCTCATCGAAAATTGTTGTCGAATAGGAGACGGAAATAATAAAACTTTTTCATTAAAAGTTCTTTTTTCTTGTGGTGTCCGAGGCGTCCTGCCTCGGACCTTTTTTTTGTTTTGATTATACCATATTATATATAGGGACAGAGAACAAAATTTGCTACCTTTGCAGGCTGTAAAAAGACAGGATTATGACGCAGGTTGCTATTTTGAATATAGGAGACGAACTATTGATTGGTCAGGTGGTCAATACCAATGCTGCCGAAATGGCAAAGATGTTGAACTCCGAGGGTTTTGATGTTACAGAGACCCTTGTTGTGGGAGACAAAGAAGAGATGATTGTTTCGGCTCTTCGGTTTCTTATGCAGAGAGCCGATGTTGTTCTTTTGACAGGCGGTCTCGGACCTACAAAAGACGATATTACCAAGAAGATTTTGGCTCGTGAGTTTGGTGCAAAGCTGATTGAAGACGAAAAAGTCCTCAATCATGTGGAGCAGTACTTCAAACAAAAAAATCTTCCTTTCACTTCCACTAACAGAGAGCAGGCTTTAGTTCCCGATAATTGCAGAGTGATTTTCAATTCTGTTGGAACTGCTCCCGGAATGTGCTTTGAAAAGGAAGGCAAAGTGGTGATTTCGATGCCGGGAGTGCCGTTTGAAATGCGTCTTATGATGAAAGAGGTGATTGCTATCCTCAAACAACATTTCAAAAGCGAGGCTATAGAACACAGAACTCTCCTTTTGTCGGGCATTGGCGAGAGTTTTCTCTCCGATATGCTCGAAGAGTTTGAAGCTGCTTTGCCAAAGAACATTTCGCTTGCCTATCTTCCCAAGGGTGGAACGATAAGATTGAGACTTACTTGCAAGGGTGAGGACAAAGAAACGGTAGTCTCTCAGATTAAATCTCAAACAGAGCGTCTTCGAAGCCTTGTCGAGAAATATTTTATGGGCTTTGATTGTGATAATCTTGCTCAAACCCTTGCCGAAAGGTTGTTGCAGAACAACAAAACGATATGTACAGCCGAGAGTTGCACGGGAGGAAACATTGCTCACTTGATTACGCTTGTTGCGGGCAGCAGTATATATTATAAAGGTAGCGTTGTGAGCTATGCAAACTCGGTAAAAGCAGACGTTTTGGGCGTAAGCAAAGAAGATTTGGAGACTTTCGGAGCTGTGAGCGAACAAGTGGTAAAGCAAATGGCAGAGGGAGCAAGACGATTGTTGAATACTGATTATGCAATAGCTACTTCCGGCATTGCAGGACCTACGGGAGGCAGCAGCCAAAAGCCTGTGGGAACGGTGTGGATTGCAGTTGCAGGCAAAGATTTCTGCATTGCACAAAAGCATTTCTTTGCAACAAGTCGAGACAACTTTATCGAACGAGCTTCAAATCAGGCTTTGCTGATGTGTTTGGAGAATGTGAAATAGTCGTTGCTCACATATAGATTGTAATTCGCATCTTTGTTGTAACTTTGCACCCAAGAAACAAAAGCATTTGGGCTGTTTGACGTGATATGAAGAGGTTAATCAAGTTTTTTCTTCGCAAAGTGCCGAGACCAATCTTGCAAAGGTTTGTCCGTATTGCAATGTTGTGTTGCAAACCTTTGTATTTGGGTAACCGAAAGGAGTGTCCTGTTTGTGGAAAGCACTACAAGAAGTTTTTGCCTTATGGTTATGTGGTTTCGAGAGACAATGCTCTGTGTCCGAATTGCCTTGCCTTGGAAAGACATCGCCTTTTGTGGTTGTTTTTGCAAACAAAGACTGACCTTTTTTCGGCAAAGCTCTCTTTTCTTCACATAGCTCCCGAAATTTGTTTCATAAAACGTTTTAAGGCTGTGCCTACGCTCGACTACAAGACGGCAGATTTGGAAAGTCCGTGGGCAGATATTCACCTTAATGTGGAGAGTATGCCTTTGGAGAGCGAGAGTTTTGACGTGATAATGGCAAACCACATTTTGGAACACGTCGAACACTTGGACAAAGCCCTTGGAGAGATTTACAGAGTACTCAAAAAAGGAGGTTGGGCGGTGCTTCTTTCGCCCATAAACCCCGAAAGAGAGACCACTTATGAGGATAGCTCGATTACAAGTCCCGAAGAGAGAGAAAAACACTTCGGTCAGAAAGACCACCTCAGGGAGTTCGGAAGAGATTATGCCAAAGTATTGTCTCAAGCAGGCTTTACGGTCGAAGATATTGACTTTGCATCTTCGATAGATGCCGAAAAGGTAGAGCGTTACGCCCTTGCAAGCGGCGAAGTGTCGAGTATAGTCAATCATATCTTTGTTGTACGAAAACCATAAGAGCGATGAAGATTGTTTTGGTAGGCACTGCATATCCTTACAGAGGCGGTTTGGCATCGTTTAACGAGAGATTGATGCAACAGTTTCAAGACGAGGGCGACCAAGTCGAAATACAAACTTTCTCTTTGCAATATCCGTCTTTCCTTTTCCCCGGAAAAACTCAATATAGCGATAGTAAACCCTCGCATAACTTCAAAATAGAACGCTCGATCAGCTCTATAAACCCTTTTTCGTGGATAAGAGTGGGTCGAAAGCTCAAACGCTTGCAACCCGACATCATTATAATAAAGTATTGGTTGCCTTTCATGGCTCCATGCTTCGGAGTAACAGCCTCTGTTGCCAAAGCAAACAAACATACTCGCATTGTGGCAATCGCAGACAACATAATAGCTCACGAACCTCGCTTTTTCGACAAGTGGTTTACCGCTTTCTTTGCAAAAAGGGTCGATTGCTGGGTGGCAATGAGCCAAAGCGTTTTGAGAGATATTGATATTTTTGACACAAAGTCTCCTCGTGCTTTGACACCTCACCCTTTGTTTGATAATTTCGGGCAAGCTGTCGAGAGAAATCTTGCTCTTGAAACTCTCGGTCTTCAAAAGGGAAAAATCAATCTTCTCTTTTTCGGATTGGTAAGAGAATATAAAGGATTGGATATTCTTTTGCAGGCAATGAAAGACACAAGGCTCAAAGCATATCCGCTTTGTCTTGTGGTTGCAGGGGAGTTTTATGACGATTATTCCAAGTATGAACAAATGGTTGAAGAGTATGGTTTGAGCGAAGTGGTCAAAATGGAAAACAAGTTCATAAAAGACGAAGATGTTGCTACCTATTTTTCGGCTTGCGACTTGGTTGTGCTGCCCTACAAGAGTGCAACGCAGAGCGGAGTTACCCAAATAGCATTCCATTTCTCCAAACCGATGCTTGTAACCAAGGTTGGAGGATTGCCCGAAATTGTTTCGGAGGGCAGAAGCGGCTATGTGTGCGAACCAAATGCCGAAAGCATAGCCGATTGTTTGGAAGACTTTTGTTCAAACAAAAGAAACTTTGACCAAACCTTGCAACAAGAAAAGCAACGTTTCGCATGGGACAAGATGACAGCCACTATAAGAGAATTATATAACAAATTGAAAAGCTGATGATAGTAAGGAGCAAAGCACCTTTGCGATTGGGTTTGGCAGGAGGGGGAACAGATGTGTCTCCTTTCTCTGATATTTATGGTGGTTGCATACTTAATGCGACCATAAGCCTGTATGCTTATTGCGATATTGTGCCTCGAGATGACGGAAAGATAATTTTCACAACCGAAGACAGAGGAGAAAGATTTGAATGCACAAGCAGGCGGGAGCTTCCTATGAATGGCAATCTCGATTTGCTCAAAGCGATTTACAACAGGGTGATAAAGGATTTTGATTTGCCTGCTCAATCGTTTGAACTCCATACTTTTGTAGATGCACCTGCGGGAAGCGGTTTGGGAACTTCTTCAACCCTTGTGGTGGCTGTACTTGGTGCTTTTGTACAGTGGCTTTCTCTTCCCTTGGCTGAGTATGATATTGCTTCTTTGGCTTATTCTATCGAAAGAGAAGACCTTTGTCTTGCAGGCGGAAAGCAAGATCAGTATGCTGCAACCTTCGGAGGGTTTAACTTTATAGAGTTTTATGCCGACAACAAGGTCATTGTCAATCCTCTTAGGATAAAAGACAAAATTATGAACGAGCTTTCGCGAAACATTGTCTTGTTTTACACTTCCACTTCGAGAGATTCGGCTGCCATAATCGAAAGACAACAAAAAAATGTCATATCCAACAACACCAAATCGATAGATGCAATGCAGCAGTTGAAGAAACAAGCTGTTCTTATGAAGGAAGCATTGCTCAAAAACGACTTGGACAAAATAGGAGACATCTTAAACCTCGGCTGGGAGTACAAACGACAAATGGCAAGCGGCATAAGCACCGATTTGTTTGAAGATGTATATAAAGCAGCCTTGCAGGCAGGAGCAAGAGGAGGCAAAATATCGGGAGCAGGAGGGGGAGGCTATATCTTCTTTTATTGTCCCGATTGTGTGAGATACAGAGTTATAGATGTGTTAAACAATTTTGGCGGTAAGGTTCGTCGGTTTGAATTTACAAAAGAAGGTTTGCAGACATGGCAAATGTAATTCCGATAAGTGAGGCGGTCATTCTTTGCGGAGGAAAGGGTACAAGGCTTCGCAATGTGGTAAGTGATGTTCCCAAACCTTTGGCTTCGATAAACGGAACGCCTTTTCTCTCCATTCTTATGCACAGTCTGATTTTGCAAGGGGTGAAACGCTTCATTCTTGCGAGCGGATATATGCACCAAAAGATAGAAAACATATATGGAAACAGCTTTGAGGGAGCAGAAATAATCCATTCGGCAGAGCAAACTCCCTTGGGAACGGGAGGAGCAATCGCAAAAGCTCTCTCGAAGGCTCAAAGCGAAAATGTGCTTGTGGTCAATGGCGACAGCATAATCAAGTTTGACTTGAAGCAAACGGCTTTGGAATTTGATAAAATCAAGAAAGAAAATCCCAATATCAAATTTCCTGCTCTTCTTACGCTCAAACCCATGGAAAATGTGGACAGATATGGAGCTGTAAGCCTTTCTTGTGGCAGGATTGAGGCGTTTGAAGAAAAGTCTTTTAAAGAAAAATGTTTGATAAATGCAGGAGTGTATGTGCTTTGTCGAGATGTTTTCAAGACAAGAGGCACAGATGAGGTTTTTTCTTTTGAAAAAGATTTTTTGGAAGTTGAAGTCGGTCGAAAAAGTCTTTTCGGCATTGTGTGCGAAGGCTTTTTTATCGACATAGGTGTGCCTGAGGATTATGCAAAAGCTCAGGAAGTTTTGACCAAACAGTTTGACAGATAATAAGAAACACAATACAATAATATGGAATTGAACATAACAAGCGGAGTTTGCGGCAAGCAACAAATCGAAGTAAGCAAAGAAATCACTGCAATCTCTTTCGGCTCGGGTGATGTGGAAGTTTTTGCCACCCCTGCAATGATTGCACTCATGGAAAAGACAGCCAACGAGTCTGTAAAGTCGTTGCTGCCTTCGGATTGTGTGAGTGTGGGAATTGAAATCAACGCCAAGCACATCAAGGCTTCAAAAATAGGCAGCACAGTGGTGTGTGAGAGTTTTTTGAGCAAGGTTGAGGGCAAGAAACTTACCTTTGACATTACCGCATACGACGAAAATGGAAAGATAGGAGAGGCTACACATTGCCGAGTTGTGGTAGAAAAGGACAAGTTTTTGAGCAAACTATAAAACAAAAGCAGGATTATGGATACAACGCAGGGCAAAACCTTTAAGATGATTGCCAAAACCATGTTCGGATTGGAAGAGGTGTTGGCAAAAGAGTTGGAAGCAATAGGAGCAGAAAACATAGAAATTCTCAGAAGAGCCGTCAGCTTTGAGGGAGACATGGTTTTGCTTTACAGAGCCAACTATTGCCTCAGGACAGCTTTGAGTATATTGAAGCCGATAGCCGTTTTTGAGGCAAATAACGAACATCAACTCTACCAAAACGTCTATCAAATCAAATGGGAGCGGTATATGAACTGCGATGCCAAGATTTTCATAGACAATTCTGTGAACAGCACGATTTTTACTCACTCTTTGTATGCCTCGCAAAAGACAAAAGACGCAATATGCGACCGTTTTCGTAAAATGTTTAACTGTCGTCCCATGGTCAGCAAGGAAGATTATGACATCAAGTTGAACCTTCACATCTATGAAAACATGGTTACCATATCTTTGGACGCCTCGGGAGAGAGCCTGCACAAGAGAAACTATCGCAAAAACAACGGACAAGCACCTTTGAACGAAGTTACTGCTGCAGGATTGATACAACTGAGCGGCTGGGAGAAGGATTGCAACTTCTTTGACCCCATGTGCGGAAGCGGAACTCTGCTTATCGAGGCAGCAATGTATGCTTACAACATTCCTGCTCAGTATTACAGAAGACGCTTTGCCTTTACAAAGTGGTTTGACTTCTCATTGCCCGAATGGAAAAGGGTGCAAGAAGAAGAGAACAAGAAGATTTGCGATTTTGACTACTTGATTTGGGGAAGCGATGTGTCTCAAAGTGCAATCAACGAGGCAAAAGAGAACATCAACTTTGCCAAGCTGCACAAAGACATAGAGCTTTTCCGCTGTCCTGTCGAAGAACAGATGCCTCCCGAAGGCAAAACTCTTGTGATAACAAACCCTCCATACGGAGAGAGAATTGAAGTTGAGGACATCATTGCCCTATATGAGCGTATAGGAACAGCTTTCAAATCAAAATATGAGGGAAATGTTGCATGGGTTATTTCTTCTGATTTGTTCGCACTGAAAAAGATAGGACTGAAACCAAGCAAGAAGCTGACGATTTACAATTCCAACTTGGAATGTCGCTTTTGCAGATTTGATTTATACCACGGCAGCAAGAAAGCAAGCAAGCAAAAAACAGACAATATAGAGCTTTGATTTTCAGATATTTGAAATCATCAAAATAAATCGCCGTTTCATTTTTCCGAAACGTCGTTTTGCTCAAATAAAACGTCGTTTTGGTATTGCCCAAACGCCGTTTTATAATCGGGGCTTTTGCAAAAGCAACAATAATTGTCGAATAAACTGCCTATTTTTATGGTCGTTATTCTATTTTTTTGTACATTTGCAACTGCGTATTGTAGTGTTTGTCTGCAATATCGCCCTAAAATATTGAAGATATGAAGAAAAATTTGTTATTGTTTTTGGCGATTGTAATGCTCGGTTCGCTTGTCGTTTTCGGACAAGACCCTGTCATTACAATGGATAGTTGTACCAATATTACTTTTTCACAAGTCAAGTTTTACGGAAACCTTGTCGATAAAGGCACTTGGACTGTAAACGGAAGGGGATTTATATATTCTCAAAACCCTGTGCCGACAAAGAATAACGGAACGGTAAAAGCCGTGAGCGGAACAGCACTCGGCTCTTTCAATTCGACTATCAATACTCTGCAACCTTCAACAACTTATTACGTCAGGTCGTTTGTAAGGAGGGGAACGACAGATACAGTTTATTCTCAGACAATTCTCAGCTTTACAACGGCAGCTGCAACTCCTCCTACCTTTACAACGCCTATTATATCGAACATAGGTTTGGTTGATGCTTCCTTTGCGTGCGAGCTGACAAGCAAAGGAGATGCCACTTTGCAGACAGCAGCAGCTGCAAAGGGATTTGTTTATTCCACAACGCCAAATCCTACTTACAACAATTACAGAGTGAATGCCACAACTTCGGGTTCGACCCCTCCTATACAAATGACAGCCGACGTAACAGGTCTTGCCTCGGGAACGCTTTACTATGTGAGAGCGTTTTATATTGTGAAATATGGCTCTGCTGCGTACGATACAATTTATTCACCTCAGGTAACCTTTACCACACAACACGCTTGTGGCAATCCTCCTTTCGGAGTTTCGATAAGCGATGTTGATATTACCGAAGCCACAGTTCAATTTAACAAAGCTTTGGGGCAGGCTCGTTGGGAAATAGACTATGGTTTTGTGGGTCATAACGCAGGAGAAGGACAATCAATCGAAGTTACAGACACCGTGGCAACCCTTACCAACCTTGAGGGAGGACGTTCTTACTCTGTTTTTGTGAGAGCGGTATGTGGCAATACTTACAGCGATTGGTCTGAAATAAGAACCTTTACCACCGTTGCACCACCTTGTGCAGGCGTAAGCGGAATACATACAAGAGAAGTAGGCTATTCTTCTGTCAAAATCGAATGGACACCCGGCAGTATGAGCCAGACAAGGTGGGAAGTCGTCTTTGCAAAAGCAACAGAGGCTTTGCCGCAAACGGGAGTTATCGTAGAGGGTTCGCCACTCTTCTCTCCGATAGGATTAACACCCCAAACAGCATACAAATTGAAGATAAGAGCAATCTGTACCGACATAGAAAGTATGTGGAGCGACGAATTTACTTTCAATACCATACAACAAGGCTTGGAAGATGTCGAACAACAATCAATAGGAGTGTATCCAAATCCTTCGACAGGCTATGTGAAGTTTGACAAAGGAGACATCGAAGTTGAGGAATGGGAAATAAGAGACATAAACGGAAGAGTTGTAGCCGAGGGAATACTATTGCCCGAGGGTTTTGACTTTGAAGGAAAGAAGGGAATGTTCTTTGTCTATTTCACAACAGCCTTTGGACATCAAATTGAGAAAATAATAGTAAGATAATTCTAAAAAACACAAATCAAATGTTGGCGAATGTACTTTTGCAAATACAGACAGCAGGAGCCGAAGTGGCAACTCAGGCAGCTGAAACAACAGCTAAACTAAACATCTTCTCGTTGGCAGTCAAGGGAGGCTGGATAATGATAGTCCTTGCCCTTGTTTCCATAGTTGCAGTCTATATCTTTGTGGAGAGATTTTTGGCTTTGAAGAAAGCACTCAAAGAAGACGTGAACTTTATGGACAATGTGAAAGACTGCATTCACAAAGGAGACTTGCAAGGAGCCAAACGCATAGCACAAAACAACGATTCACCAATCGGAAGAATGATTGGAAAAGGACTATCGAGGCTCGGCAGACCGCTAAATGACATAAATCAGGCAATAGAAAACGTAGGCAAGTTGGAAGTTGCACGATTGGAGAGCGGTGTTTCTATGGTCGGAACGATTGCAGCCTTAGGTCCGTCTCTCGGATTTTTGGGAACGGTAACAGGAATGGTCAAAGCGTTTTTCGATATGAGTACCGCAGGCAACAATATCGACATTCAGTTGCTTTCAAGCGGTATTTATGAAGCAATGGTTACCACTGTCGGAGGATTGATTGTAGGAATTATTGCCAATTTCCTTTATAGCATTTTGGTAGGACAAATAAACAAGATTGTATTCATGCTTGAGGCTCGAACAATGGAGTTTATGGATTTGTTGCATGAGCCTGCTCAATAAGATGAATCGTTATGATACAGACGCGAAATAAGATAGACCCAAATTTTAATTCGTCTTCAATGTCGGATTTGGTCTTTTTGCTGCTGATATTCTTCATGCTGACTTCGACGCTTATAAGTCCCAATGCGATAAAGCTCCTTTTGCCAAAAAGCACAAGCGGACAGACAATGGCAAAGCAAAATGTTATTGTTTCGATTGACGAAAACAATCACTTCTTTGTCGAAAACAACGAAGTAAGCGAGCAGGAGCTTCCCGATGTAATAGGAGCTTTGCTTGAGGGAGTGGACGACGGAACGGTCAAATTACACTCCGATGCCACTGTTGCGGTACAATATGTGGTCAAAGTCATAGATGCGGTAAACAAAGTGAACTCCCGACAAGGCAAAAAGCACAAAGTAATTTTGGCAACGCAAGCAGAGTAAGTTATGATACCATATAAGTTGATTGGTTTAATCGTTTCTATTGTTGCACATGGCTTGTTGGTTTTGTGTTTGCTCCTTATGGGCTTGCGATACCCCGATCCGCCACCTCCCGAACTCGGAGTTGAAATGGATATGGGAGAGTTTAGCGACGTGGGATCAGACTTGGAACACGCAGCCGAGGGAGGCGAAGATTTGTCTTCCGAAAGTTCTTATGCCAATGACGACAACAGTGAACTCACTCAACAAAGCGAGGACGTACCTCTTACAAGCAAAAAAACACCTTCCCCGACCAAGAACAAAAAGAAGCCGAAGGATAATGTCAAACCTCAATCCGACGAAACAAAAGTCGATCAGAATGCTTTGTTTACAAAAGGCAGAGTAAAGAAAGGCAGTGGCGGAAGCACAGGAGTAGGAGAGGGAAGCGGCAAAGGCAGTGGCGGAGAAGGAGGAGGCTGTGGCATATCTTTCTCTCTTGAGGGCAGAGGTTCAAAGAACCTTCATGAACCTACTGCAACTTCTTCTGAAAAAGGAAAGATAGTGGTCAAAATAAATGTAGATCAAGAAGGAAATGTTGTATCTGCCACGGCAGTCTTGCGAAGCTCTACTTTGTGGGATACAAACCTTTTGAGACGATGCGAACAGGCTGCAAAGAAATCCAAATTTACCGCAAATCCTGACGCACCCGAGCTTCAAGGGGGTACAATCACCTATATATGGAGGTAAAATCACCTATATATTCAGATAATACTCCATATTCAAAATCTTATTTCGATGAGAATACTTCATACTTCCGACTTTCACATCGGCAAAAAACTCTATTCTCGCGAGCGAACAGACGAACAGCAGGCATTCTTGGAAGAATTGTCGGCTGTTTGCGAGCAAGAAAAGATTGATATTGTGCTTGTGGCAGGAGATTTGTTCGATACATTCAATCCATCGGTCGCTTCGATGAGGTTGTTGTACGATTCTCTCTGCAAGCTGTCCGATTCGGGCAAAAGGGTCGTCATTGCAATAGCAGGAAATCACGACTCTGCCGACCGAATTGATATGCCCGAGAGCTTTGCAAGGCGAAACGGTGTGTTCTTTTCAGGAAACTTTGACAGCGTTCAAGAACCCATGAAGCTCAACGAGCGTATCACAATAGAGAAAACAGCACCCGGATATATGCAGTTGCGATTTGCCGATTACGACTACCCTTTTCAGCTTGTCTTGACGCCTTTTGTAAACGAGCAGAGGCTGAAAACCTATTTTGAGCAAGGCAATGAAGAGCAACTTTTGAGAGATTATTTGCAAAACTCTTGGCAACAGACCTTGGAAAGTAATGCTTCTGAAAGAGGGGTCAAGGTTTTGATGACACATCTTTTCGTTTTGGAGAACGAAGACGACCAAAGGAGCGAACCCGAAGACGAAAACGCCATAAATATAGGAGGATTGTCTGCAATATATTCGGAGAACATACCGCAAGAGGTGCAATATACAGCCTTGGGACACCTACATCGTTGTCAGAAAGTGGGTCATAGAGAAATATGGTACAGCGGCAGTCCTCTGGCATATAGTTTCAGTGAAGACGAACAGCAAAAATACTTCCTGATTGCCGACATCGAACCCGAAAAAAGCCCTATTGTTCGCAAACACAAGATAGAAAGCGGACTGCCAATCAAAAATTTGGTTGCTTTGGGTGTCGAAGATGCTCTCACACAGCTGCAAGACAATCAAGATTATTGGGTACAGCTTCATTTGAAAACCCCTGTTGCAATATCATACGAGCAAACCACCATGCTCAATGAGGCTCACCCACATCTAATTCAAATCATTCCCGAAATAGAGAGCGAAGACGATGTGCCAAGCAGGGCAGGCAGAATTGTCGAACTTCAAGACAAGCCTGTCGAATTGTTCACAGAGTATTACAAAAGCACCAACAAAGGACAAGAACCCTCACAAGAATTGGTGGATTTGTTCAAAGAAATAATCAATCGCAAGAATGAAACCGATTAAACTAAGCCTTGAGGGAGTGTTCTCCTATCGCACAAGGCAGGAAATAGATTTCACAAAACTATCTTCCGAAGGCATATTCGGCATATTTGGAAACACAGGCAGCGGAAAGTCGTCCATTGTGGAGGCAATCATATTTGCCTTGTACGGAAAGACAGACCGAGTGAGCGGAAAGCAAGCAGACCTTATCAACTTGCAGAGTAACAAAGCCACAATAGACTTTGAGTTTGAGGTATCGGGCAAGGCATATCGTGTTGTGGTAACTCTTTCTCGCACAAGCTCGGGTCATTCTACCAAAAGACTGTTTTACCAAAAGACAGAGGGGCAATACAGAGCGATAGAGGAGAAAACAGGCGGAGAACAGCTCACGGGGCTTTCGTATGACAACTTTTGCCGAGTGGTAATTATCCCTCAGGGAAAATTTCAAGACTTTCTGACACTCACAAACGGCGAGCGAACCAAGATGCTCAAAGATATATTTCCCTCACTCAAAAAATACGACTTGTCGAATACCCTCAAAGCAATGAGAGACGCAACCTCGGAAGAGCAAAGAGAAAGAACAGGACAGCTAAGCACCTATTCGGAATATACAATCGATGCTTTGAGCGAAAAAAAAGAGCAGTATGACCTTGTGCAGGAGCAATACAAGGAGTTGGAAGACCTTACCAAAAAATTGAAAGAGGACTTGGAGGGCAGAAAGTCATTGTTTGATGCTTTCAAAAAGCAGGAAGAACTATCTCAAAATCTCAATCGTCTCAAACAAGACGAAGAAAACATTCTCGCTCTTCAAACCCGATTGGAACAATACAGGAAAACCAACAGAGTGTTCGGCAGGTTGCTCTCAAAGTATGACGATTTGCTTTTGCGAAAGAAAAGAACAACCGATTTGTTTGAGAAGCTCTCCCTGCAAGTTGCAGACTTGGAGAAGAAAAAGAAGAGCTTGGAAGAAGAGCTTGCCGCTTTGCAAAAAGAAGACGAGCAAACGCCTTCTCAGCAGAAGGAAGCAGACAACTTAATGACCCTTGCCGCCTTGCGAGAGCTTGAAAGCAAAATGGCAACTCTCGACAAAGAAATGGAAAAGCAACAGAAAAGACTTGAAAACGGCAAGGCGTGTGTTGCAGAAGAAGAAAAAAAGAAACAAATAAAGGAAAAGGAGATTGCAGACAAGGAAAGCAGGTTGTTGGACGCCGAAGAGTTCCGACAAGTCAGAGATTGGTTTGCAAAAAGTCAGAGTTTGAATGAAACTCTTGCACGATTGGAAAAGGAAAAGCAAGCCTTGGTCGAGAAAACTGCCGAATGTCTTGTTCCTTTTGCAGATGTAAATCACGACAAGCCCGAAGCAGAGCTTCGACAGAGGCAGAAAGACATCGAAGAGCAAATATCGAGGGCAGAAAACTTGCTTTCGGACTACAATGTGAAGCAGGCGTTGTGCCAATACTCCAAAGCACTTGCCTCAAACGAGCCTTGTCCGTTGTGTGGCAGTCTTTCTCACCCTCACCCTGCCGAGTTGGCAGATGTAGATGAGCATTTGAGACAAATCAAATCGACAATCAAAGACCTCAAAGCTCAAAAGGACATCATGGCAAAGGCGATTGCCTCTCTTGCTTCTTACTCCGAACAAATCAAATCGAAACAAGAGCAAATCAACTCTTTGCAACAAGAAATCGAAACTCACAAACGACAATTTGTTTGGACAAACTACCTTGGTAAAACTTGTTCGGAGATAACTCAAATGGAGAATGAGGACATCAAGTTGCAAGGCGAGCTGAAAGAACTCCGAACTGCCTTGGCTGCAACAAGCGAAAACATAAGGAAATACTCCGAAGCACTAAAACAAATTGAAGCCTCGGTCGAACAGTCTCGAAATACATTTGCCACAGATTGCGGAAGAAGAGAAGAACTTGGCAAAGACCTTGACAGAGAGTTCGTTTTGCAATATGCACAACTTGATGTAAATCAGATAAATGAGCAAAGGCAAAAATTACTCGCCGTTTTGGCTGAACGAAACGCCGTTTTGGCTGAACGAAACGCCGTTTTATTTGAGCAAAACGCCGTTTTATCCAAGCGTGAGGGCGAAAGAAATTCCTGCAAGCAAAATTTGGACTTAATTATCAGAGAAACAGCCGAATGTGAGAGCGAAATCGAAAAGCAAATCACCGACGGTGGTTTTCAAAGTTTGGAAAGCGTGAGACAGATACTCTCTTTGTCGTTTGACGAAGACGAAGCACAAAAACAGATTGAACGATTTAACCGACAGATGACCGAATTTTCCACCCGACTTGCCACCTTGATAGAACAAACCGCAGGCAAAGACCGTCCGAAAGAAGAAAACATAAAAGCAGACGAACAAACACTCTCACAGAAAGAAAAAGAATTTAATCTGTGCCTCAAAAACAAAGGCAGAATTGAGGGAGAGATAAGCCTTTTTGAGACAAAACTATCCCAAAAGGTCGAGTTAGAAAAAGAAATGAAGAAAATAGAAGCCCGACTTGAAGCAATGAACAAATTGTCCTTGATGTTCAAAGGCGACAAGTTCATTCAATTTATTTCGACCGTCTATTTGGAGCAGCTGTGTGCAAAAGCCAACGAGAGATTGCGAATAATTACAAACAACAAATTTGCTCTTCGCTATATGGAAGAGAACTTTGAGGTTGTCGATAACCTGAGCGGAGGCAAGACACGCTCGTTAAAGACCCTTAGCGGAGGGCAGATATTTCAAGCATCGCTCTGTATGGCATTGGCACTTGTCGATACAATACGGCTAAACTCCGACACAAGGGAAGATTTCTTCTTTTTGGACGAAGGGTTCGGTACTCAGGACAATGAAAGCATAGACTTGATATTCAAATCTTTGGTTTCGCTCCGACAAGAGAACAAAATTGTGGGTCTTATCAGCCACAGCGAAGCTCTGAAAGAGAAAATATCTTCCAACATCGCTGTAAGGCTCTACCAAAACGAAGGAAGCCTGATAGAAAATAATTATTAGAGTGGCAGAGTGTTCGTTTGAGCGAATTGAAAAATAATTTGTACCTTTGCCGATTAGAAGTTTAATGAAGTATTCATCAAAAAACAATTAGTACAATGAAGAGACGCATCTTTTTGTTTGCACTTTTGCTAAGTGTATTGGCACCTGCGGTTGTTGCTCAGCAGGGAAAATGGTCAGGAACGGTAAAATACCAACTTTCATGGACAGGAAACATTCCTGCAGAGGCACAACTGCCAACCGAATGGGAGACAAAGGTTTTTGAAAACAAGACAAAGTCTCCGTCATTCACTTGGGCAATGAGCGGATTGCCTGCAACCGAACTCACAGACGCCGCAAAGAAAACTGTAACCTTTACTTTCGACTTTTCTATGATACCAATAGACGAGTTGAACGGCAAGTGGTTCATCAGAAACAAAGTAAAAGATGAAAATCTTGCAGAAGTGTCTTACAAAGAGACCGGTAACACCAAAGAAATGGCAGGAAAGAAAGTCAAAGAAATCGTTTGCACGGTCAAAGACAAAGAAGGAGCAGACGTAACCGAGACTATATGGGCTTGCGACGAGATAGGACCTGTCATGGACTTGATGTACTATCCGGGACTTAAAGCAATGCCGTTTGAATACAAGATTGAATTGTCAGAAGACATCTCTTGCACGTTCAAGGTTGTGGAGTTGATTGACGGAAAAGTCAAAAACGCCGAAATGATTCTCGAATCGGGTTTTGAAGAGCTTACTCAAGAGGAATTCATGGAGAAATTGCAATCTGCACTCGGCGGTGGTGAAGGAGGCGAAGAAGATTTCTAAAATCCAAATCGACAGATGAGCGAAACGAAGCAGACAACTACTTCAAAGAAAAGCACCAAAACAAAGAGCAAACCCAAAAACTCTGCCCCCGGATTGCTTTCGAGGGTTGTTCATTCGGAGAGATTTCCGAAGGTTATGGGAGTTTGCTTGGGCGTTTTCACGGTCTTTTGTTTTGTCTGCTTCGTTTCTTTTTTTTGGAGTTGGGCTGAGGATTACACAAAGATGCAATCCATATCCCCGATTAAGCTTTTGGTTGGCGAACAGGACATTCAAAACTGGGGAGGTCCGCTCGGAGCTTTTCTTTCGTATGTCTTCATTCGCCATACTTTCGGAATAGCTTCTTTTGGCTTCCTTATATTGTCTGCACTCTTGGTTTTGAGACTTTTTAATGTCGATAAGGCAAAGCTGTCTCAGTGGACGGTGTGCGTTTTGGTCATAATGTTGTGGGTATCCGTCGTTTTCGGCTTTTGTGTCGAAGTTGCAGAGGTCGATTTCTTAGATGTGTTTGCAGGAACGGTCGGAATGGCAATCAACTATTGGCTCATAGGTGTGATAGGAAAGCTTGGTGCTACCTTGTTTCTTATTGCCTTTACAATAGTTTTTCCTATGATTTTGTTCAATGTGCGATATGGTTTCGTGATTTCGTTTTTTGCAAACATGAGTGCCGACATCAAACAAAGGAAAGAGCGAAAACAAGCTCTCAAAGCCGCAAGAGAACAAATTCAAGTAGAGCAAGAAGAGCTTGAAGAGAAAAAACAAGAAGCCGAAACGCCGAAAGAAAAACCGTCTTTGCAGTTTTCTACAATTTCGTCGGTCGAAGATAACTCTTCGAGGCGAAATTCTTTGGGTGATTTGCTCAGCGAGGAGGAAGAAAAGGAGCTTACGACTTTTACATTCACCGATACGACAAAACCAAAAGAGACTTCTTCTCAAACGCAGGCTCAAAACACCGAAGTTGAATTTGAAGTAGAGAAAATAGTTGTGCCGATTTCCGAAACTCAAAGCACGGAAAAAACTGTTTTTGAGCCGAAACACAACGGTATCGACACTCCTTACGACCCCAAAGCGGAGTTGTCGTCTTTCCAAATGCCGACTGTCGATATGCTTATCGACTATGAGAAGAACAACAATACCGATAACGAAGCCGAACTCTTGGCAAACAAAGACAAAATTGTCTCTACGCTAAAAAATTTCAGCATAGACATTGTCAAAATCAAGGCAACACCCGGACCAACCGTTACTTTGTATGAGGTTGTGCCTGCTTCTGGAACAAAGATTTCAAAGATTAAGAACCTCGAAGACGATATTGCTTTGAGCCTTTCGGCATTGGGTATAAGAATTATTGCTCCCATTCCGGGAAAGGGAACAATAGGAATTGAAGTTCCAAATTCGACGCCTCAAATTGTGTCGATGCGAACGATGCTTACCTCGCCTCAGTTTCTCAACAACAAGTATGAGCTTCCTGTTGCGATAGGAAAGACAATCTCTTCCGAGCCTTTTGTTACCGATTTGGCAAAGATGCCTCACCTTCTCATGGCAGGAGCAACAGGACAGGGTAAATCGGTGGGCTTGAATGCCATCATAGCATCGCTTTTGTTCAAAAAGCACCCTTGTGAGTTGAAGTTCGTAATGGTAGATCCCAAAAAAGTCGAGCTTTCTCTCTATTCAAAGATTGAAAGACACTATTTGGCAAAATTACCCGACAGCGAAGAAGCCATAATCACCGATGTAAAGAAAGTTGTCCGCACTTTGAACTCTCTTTGTATCGAAATGGATCAGCGATATGACCTTTTGAAACTTGCAGGCTGCAAAAAGATTACCGAATACAACAACAAATTTTGTTCAAGGAGGCTTCTGCCTACCGGAGGACACCGTTATCTTCCATATATTGTGCTTGTTATCGACGAGTTTGCAGACCTTATCATGACGGCAGGCAAAGAGATTGAAATGCCTATTGCTCGTCTTGCACAGCTTGCTCGTGCGGTGGGAATACATCTTATAATCGCAACCCAGAGACCTACGGTTAATATAATAACAGGAACAATCAAGGCAAACTTTCCTGCCCGCGTGGCATTCAAAGTAAGCAGCAAGATGGACTCTCGAACAATCCTCGACACGGGAGGAGCAGAACGTCTTGTGGGAAGGGGAGATATGCTCATATCTTTGGGAAGCGATTTGATAAGACTTCAATGTGCGTTGATAGATACAGACGAAATTGAAAGCCTTGCAGAATATATCGGCAGCCAGAGAGGATTTAACCAAACGTTTCTTCTTCCCGAATATCTCGATGAGGACTCCGAGCCGAGCAAAGAGGTAGATATGAAACAGCTTGACGACAAATTTGAAGAGTCTGCCCGTTTGGTTGTATTGCATCAGCACGGCAGCACTTCTCTTATTCAGAGAAAACTTTCTTTGGGCTACAATCGTGCCGGCAGAATTATCGATCAGTTGGAAGCTGCGGGCATTGTAGGACCTTTTGAGGGCAGTAAGGCTCGCGAAGTTCTCGTAAAGACGGAAGCAGAGCTTGAAGAAATCCTCAAAGAGTACGTCAGAAAGTAATCATTTTCAGAGTTTTTTATTTCGATTTCCACATTATCAAAAAAAAATGGCTTGATAATCGGATTATCACGCCGTGATAATGGTATTATCTTGCCATGATAATCCGATTATCAACAAGAAAAATTTTGATAATCCTGTTATGCTCTTGCAAACTTGCAGGTTTTTCAGTGCTTTTTTGCCGAAAGCAGACTTTTTTGCAATGATTTTTGCTCTTGTTGCTTGAAAAAAGATGAGGTTTTTCCAAAATTGTTTATCTTTGTTCACTGATTGAGCAGATTGTCTGCCCGAAAACAAAAACAAATCCGACTTATGAAAAAGACATTTGCACTATTGCTTGTGATTTTGACTTCGCTTTCGCTCTTTTCTCAGCGAACAAAGCAAAACGGAGTGGTTATTGACGAAACTGCACAGAAGATTGTCGATGCCATATCGAAAACAATCACTGCCGAAAGCCCATTGAAGATGGATTTTACCATGACTACAACTCAGAAAGGCAAGCAGTTAGATTGCCAAAAGGGGACTTTCGTCTCAAACGGCAGCAAGTTCAAATTGATTTCGACCGACTACGAGGACTATTCCGACGGAACAAACTTGTGGCACTTTGTAAAGAAAAACAACGAGGTCGAATTGTCTGCACTCGATTCGGAAAACAATGTGCTGAACATTGCACAGATGATAAAAAGTTACGCAAAAGACTACCGCCCCAAGCTGATAAGGGAAGAAAAACGCTCGTCGGGAGTTTACAATGTGATAGATTTAGTTCCCAAAGGCAAGTCTTCCATTGCCAAAATCCGCATTGTGGCAGGCAAAAAGAGCAACCGCATAAGCGAAATGACAATCCGGATAAGAGAAGGCAACACCTACACCTACAACATAAGCCGCTATGAGGCAAAAACCAAAGTTCAGCCCTCCGACTTCACATTTCCCAAAAGCAAATACCCCTCTGCCGAAATCATAGATTTGAGATAAGATGACAAAAAGCACAAAGACAATCATTTTCAGCCTCATACTCACCTTTGGAAGCCTTGTCTGCATGAGCCAGAGCAGGCAATTTTGGTCGGGAGAGCTTAAAACAGGCGTCATGAACCTGCCTGTAACGGTCGATTTGACCCTTTCGGAAGACACAGTCGCCTTTTTCGGTTCACCATCTCAAACAAAGGAAACATTCAAGGCAAAAAAAGTCTGTCTGAGAAACGATTCTCTTTTGGTAAGTGTAAATGCAGGCTTGTCAAAAGTCGTTTTCAAGGGAGCATATATCACATCCGACAGCATAAGCGGAACTTTTACCCAGAGCGGACAGACATTACCCCTTTCGCTTGTGAGAAAAGACAGCCAAAAAACAATCAACCGTCCCCAAGAACCCAAAGATATAAACTATGTTTGTGAAGAAGTGAGCTTTTCGGTTGAGGGAGTAGATTACCAATTTGGAGGAACACTGACCTATCCTGCCGAAGGAGAAAACTTTCCTGCAATAATAATGCTCAGCGGTTCGGGATTGCAAAACAGAGACGAAGAAATATTTCAACATAAGCCCTTTGCAGTCATTGCAGACTACATGGCACGAAACGGAATTGCCGTTTTGAGGTTTGACGACCGTGGTTGGGGAACTCAAAACCAAGAATTGCTCGATGCAACCACCACAGACTATGCCAAAGACGCCATTGCAGCATTCGACCTCTTGAAAAAACACCCCAAAATTGACCACAAACGAATAGGATTTGCAGGACACAGCGAAGGCGGAATGATAGCTCCGATTGCCGCAAGCACAAACAAAGATGTTGCATTCGTGATTTTGCTTGCCGCTCCCGGAGTTAGCGGTATGGAAGTCTTGATTGAGCAAAACAAAGCAGTGCTATCCAAAATGAATTACAGCCAAGAGCAGATTGAAGAGCAGGTTCAGAAAATCAAAAGCAGAGATGCCTCGATGGGATTGCAGGGAAAATGGTTCAAATGCTTCTTAGACTTGAACCCAAAGGACTATTTGAGCCGTCTTACCATGCCTGTATTGGCACTTAATGGCGAAAAAGACCTTCAAGTTATAGCTTCGCAAAACCTTCCTGCCATAAAGCAAGCCCTGAAGCAGGCAGGAAACCGACACTTCAAAGTCTTGTCTCTTCCAAACCTCAATCACCTTTTCCAAGAGTGCCAAAGCGGTATGCCCGACGAGTATTTCTCAATCGAACAAACCATTTCGCCAAAGGTTTTGGAGATAATGAGAGACTTTATCGATGAATACGTTCGTTGATTTCTTCTTTCCCAAGCGTTGTTTCGTCTGTGGAGACGTTCTTGCAGGCGGAGAGCATGACATTTGTTTGAAATGCCTTGCGAAAGACAAGAAAACGTTTGATGCCTATGCCAAATACCACGAGAAAATCACCTCCATGAGCGTAGAACACCTTGATGTATGCCTGCCTTATGAGAGCTTTCGAGCCTCGCTCACCGATTTCAAATACCGAGCCAACCTTTACAAAGGCAGACGCTTGGCATTGCTGTGGGCAGAACACCTTTCGCAAAAAGAATGGATAGAACAAATCGACTATATCCTGCCAATACCGCTTCATTGGCGTAAGTTGGTCAGACGAGGCTTCAATCAAAGTGAATATATGGGCAACATACTCTCCAAAACCCTCGATATACCAATGCTGCACTCGGTTGTCAGGCGACAGATTAACAATCCCCCTCAGGCTTCTGCCAAAAACCGATGGTCAAACGTCAGACACATCTTTGCACTCAAAGACAGCAAACCCATGGAAGGCAGACATATCTTGGTGATTGACGATGTGATAACAACCTCTGCAACAACCAACGAACTGCTATACGCACTCAAAGACGTAAAAGACCTCAAAGTCTCCGCCGCCTTCCTATCCTCACCCCTCTCTTAAATCCTTACAACTTTCTCAATGCCGTCTATGGCTTTTATGTTGTCGATTAGCTTGTTCAGATTTTCGGCATCGGAAATGTAAACCATGAGACTGCCCTCAAAAACGCCTTCGCTGCTTTCCATAACCAAGCCTCTGATATTGATATTCCACACTTCGGAAATCACACTCGTTATTTCTTGCAACAAACCCTTGCGGTCAATTCCCACCAACTTTATTCCGGCAAGGAAAGTTATCTTTTCGTTCTCTCTCCACTTTGCTTTGATAATTCGATTGCCATATTTGCTCATCTCATCTATTGCGTGCTTGCAGTTGGTTCGGTGAACTTCTATGCAGTTGTCTCTTATCAAGCCCACAATGTCGTCTCCCGGAATGGGGTTGCAGCAAGAGGCTGTCTTGTAAGGAAGTTTTTCGGCATCTTTTTTCATCAATACCATTTCGGGATTGTTCTTTACCTGTTCGGAAATCTCTTCTTTGAGAGTTTTTTCGCTCTTTTGTTTCTTTCTCGGGGTGAAAGGATTTCTCAAAAGCATCCATGTGGAGTTTTTTTCGGGCTTTGCAAAACACTGTCTCACCTTTTGTTCTCCTATGCTGCCGTTATATACAAAGAAAAAGAAGTCTGTAAGATTGCTTTGCTTGCAATACTGCCTCAACTTGTCGATATTGTTTTCCGAATACTCTATTCCCAAAGCCGAAAACAGCTCTCTGAGCTTTGTCTGCCCTGCTTCCATGTACCCTGTTCGGTATTCCCTTATATATCTCTTTATTTCCGAAGAGGCTTTTGAGGTTTTGACCGACTTTAACCACTCTTCTTTGGGGTGAATTATCTTTGAGGTGATTATTTCCACCTGATCGCTCGGGTGAAGCACGTGTTCAATCGGAACAACCTTGTAATTGACTTTTGCACCCATGCAATGGTTTCCCAATTCGGTGTGAACGTTGTAAGCAAAGTCCAAAACGCTCGCTCCCACAGGCAGATTGACGCTCTTGCCTTTGGGAGTGAAGACAATAATTCGGTCGGTAACCACATCCAACTTGAAGTCATTGACAAAATCAACAGCCGTTGATGTGTCGTTATCCAACAATTCTCTGATTTGAGAGAGCCAATTATCAAGATTTTCGTCCAATTCGCCCTCCTTTACCTCCTTATATTTGTAGTGAGCTGCCAATCCCTTCTCTGCAACTTCGTCCATTCGCTGACTTCTTATCTGAACCTCGACCCATTGTCCCTGTTCGCTCATCACAGTGCAGTGAAGAGCCTCATAACCATTGCTTTTGGGATTGGTAAGCCAGTCTCTGAAACGATTAAGTTTCTGATTGTACATCGAAGATATGATGGAATAAACCGCAAAGCAGGCTTCCTTTTCCACCGACTGCGGAACGTCCAAAATAATCCTTATTGCAAAGATGTCATAAATGTCTTCAAACTTCACACCCTTGTTTTCGATTTTGCCGATTATGGAAGTGATTGACTTTACTCTTCCCGACAAGGTAAACTTAAAGCCTCTTTCTGTCAGCTTTTGCTTTATTGGTTTGGCAAATTCGCTAATAAATTCGTTGCGTTGTTCTTCTGTGTCTTTCAATCGGGAGGCTATGTCGTTGTAAGCCTTTGGATTGATATATTTTGTGGCAAGGTCTTCAAGCTCGCTCTTGATTTTGTAAAGTCCGAGCCTGTGAGCAAGAGGCACATAGAGCTGTTGAGTTTCGGAAGCGATTTTCAGCTGTTTGTTTTCGGGCATACTTTCGAGTGTTCTCATGTTGTGCAGACGGTCGCACAGCTTAATCAAAATCACTCTCATGTCATTACCCATTGCGGTGAGCAGTTTTTTGAAGTTTTCGCTTTGAATGGAGTTGTTGGCATAGTCAAATACGCCCTCAATTTTCGTAAGCCCATCGACAATTTGTGCAACCTTTTTGTCAAAGATGTGTTCTATGTCTTCCAAAGTGTACTCTGTATCTTCGACAACGTCATGCAAGAAAGCACAAACCACGGCTGTTGCACCCAATCCCAAATCTTCTGCGGCAATAGTTGCAACCTCCAAAGGGTGATAAATATAAGGTTCGCCTGTTTTTCGTCTCACTCCTGCATGAGCATTCATTGCAACGGTGAAAGCCTTCCTTATCTGACGTTTTCCTTCGTTTGTAACATTGTTTGAAACAATGCGAATGATATGTTTGTATCTTCTTAAAATCTCTTTTCTTTCTGCTTGTTCGTCAATAACATACATTGTCTCAGTGTCTTTTGTCAATGAAAAAATCCTTCAATATCGCAGAGCATTCGCTCTCCAAAACGCCTCCCGATACCTTTGTTTTCGGGTGATATAAGCTTTTGCCGACGGTCGAAGCACCTCTTTTTTCGTCTTTTGCTCCGAAGACCACCCTGCCTATTTGAGACCAAAAAAGCGCTCCTGCACACATCACACAAGGTTCAAGAGTAACAAAAAGCGTACAATCTGTCAAATATCTGCTTCCGAGAAAATCGGTTGCACAAGTAATCAGCTGCATTTCGGTGTGAGCTGTGGGGTCGTTCAAACGTTTTACCATATTGTGTCCTCGGGCAATGACTTCATTGTTACACACAATCACTCCTCCCACAGGCACTTCTCCGCTCTTTGCAGCATATTCTGCCTGTTGCAAGGCAAGACGCATAAAATACTCATCACCATATTCCAAAACGCTCATGGCACAAACTTATAACACAACCACAAAATTACAATAAATTTGCGAAAAACAACCTGTCGGCAGCCTGCTGTTTTTCGCCTTTTTCTGCAAAGCCTCACGGTCGGTTCTTTTTCCGAGAAAATGAAACGCCCTTTTGTTCGGACAAAACGGCGTTTTAGCAAAATAAATCGGCGTTTTATTTTGCCAAAACGCCGTTTCATTCAGAGCTTTTTCAAGCAAAAAATCGCCTTTGTAACCATTTGATTTTCAAAAGTATTCATTTTGACACAAAAAACGCCGTTTTTTTGAAAAAAATTGGCGATTTTTCAGAAAAAAACGGCGTTTTTTTAGGTACAAAACGCCGTTTTTTTTCGCAACTTCGCAAAGTTGTGTGATTACTTTATCATTCCTCTGTTTCTCAACAAGGCTTTGATGTCCGGTTCTCTGCCTCTGAAATCTTTGTAGAGCGTCATTGCGTCTTTGGTAGAGCCGCTTGACAAAAGCACTTTGAACTTGTCGGCTGTCGTTTTGTCGAATATGTTGCCTGCTTCTTTGAATGCTTCAAAGGCATCTGCGTCCAACCATTCGCTCCAAGTGTAAGAATAGTATCCTGCCGAGTATCCGCCGTCGCCAAAGCAGTGAGAGAAATAAGTAGAACGATAACGCGGAGGAATTTGACTTATCATTCCAATCTTTTGCATGGCAGCTTTTTCAAGCTCTTGGGTGTTTACCTTTTCGCCTGCCTTGATTGAGTGGAATGTCATGTCGAGATATGATGCTGCCAACAGCTCGCTGAATGCAAATCCTTGGTTGAAAGTTCCCACGGCTTTCATTCTCTCGACCAATTCTTGAGGAATTACGTTTTCTTTCTCGTCTTTTGCATACATTGCCAACACTTCGGGTTCAAAACACCAGTGTTCCAAAATTTGAGACGGAAGTTCCACAAAGTCTCTCGACACATTTGTTCCCGAAACCGAAGGATAGGTGCAGTCGGAAAGCAGTTGGTGAATTGCGTGTCCCATTTCGTGGAATACTGTCGAGGCTTCATCTGCCGTAAGAGTTGTTCTGCCGTTTGGAGCTTTGGCAAAGTTGAAGCATACCGTGATTATGCAAGTTGTGTTTTTGCCGTTTTGGCGATATTGACCGCGATATTCGTTACACCAAGCTCCCGATTGTTTGGAGTTTCTTGTGAAAGGGTCCCAGTAAAGTATGCCGACGTGTTCGCCCTTTTCGTTCTTTGCCTCAAATGCAGTAACGTCTTGAGCATACACAGAGATGTCTTTTCTTTCGGTGAAGCTGATTCCGTAAAGTTTTTTCAACACCTCGAAGCAACCTTCTCTCACATTGTTAATTTCAAAATAAGGTCTTGTTGCTTCTGCATCGAAGTTATATTTTTGCTGACGCACCTTTTCGGCATAGTAATACATATCCCATGCTTCGAGAGTAGCACCTTTTTCGTCTTTTTCGAGAAGTTTTTGGAATTCTGCGGCTTCCTGCTTTGCTACAGGCACAGAATAAGACAACAAGTCTTCCAAAAGTTTGAACACATTCTCGGGTTTCTTTGCCATTCTCTCTTCCAACTGATAGTCGGCAAAGGTTTCGTATCCCAAAAGGTTGGCTTTCTTTGCTCTGAGTTCTGCCATTTTTGCAACCAAAGCGTTGTTGTCTGTTTCGCCTCCGTGATTGCAACGGTTTACTCTTGCATTGAAAATCTCTTTTCTTAGTTCTCTGTTTGCAGCGTATGTAACAAAAGGAATGAAAGAAGGATTGTCGAGAGTGAATACCCATTTTCCTTCTTTTCCAAGCTCTTTTGCAGTTGCCGCAGCCTTGTCAATCTCTCCCTGAGGCAAGCCTGCAAGGTCTTCTTTCTTCTCTATTACAAGTTGATAGCTCTTTGTCTCTTTCAAAAGATTTGCATCAAACTTTGCTTCTGTGGTGGTCAGTTCTCCATTAACCTGCCTTAGCTCTTTTTGTTTTGCCTCATCGAGCAAAGCACCGTTGCGAACAAAGCTCTTGTAGGTCTTTTCCAACAAAGCACTCTGCTCTTCGGTATATTTTTGGCTCTCTCTTGTGTCCCAAACTGCCTTTACTCTCTTGAACAAATCGGCATTCATCGACACATTGTCGGAATGGTGAGCCAACATAGGACCGATTTTTTCTTGCAAGTCTTGCAATTCCTTGCTTGTATTGGCTGCCATCATGTTGAAATAAATGCCTTGTATTCTCGAAAGAGCCTGACCGCTGTAATCCAATGCGGCAATGGTGTTGTCAAACGTTGCAGCCTCTTTGTTGGAAACAATTTGTTCGATTTCCTTTTCGTGTTCGGCTATTGCCGCTTCAAAGGCAGGCAGATAGTGTTCGGGTTTTATTTTCTCAAAAGGAGCAGTCTCAAAAGGAGTGTCCCATTTCTGCAAGAGAGGATTGTCTTTGTCTCCCTGCTTGCCGCAACCTGCAAACATCAAGCCTGCTGCGAGCAATGTCATCATTGTCTTTTTCATCTTAATATGTTGTTTTTTGTTATCAATATTCTCAAATCACAGAGCAAAAACCTGCAATCGTGTCATCAAACACGCAAATTTTGGCTGCAAAGGTAAACATAAAAACATTACTTTGAGGCTGAAAGAGTGGAAAAACGCCGTAACAAGGGCGTTTTTTTAGCCACTTTGCGAGCAGAAGTCCCCTCAAAGTGAAAAAAAATACTTACTTTTGTGCTTCCTAATCAAAAAAACATTCAACTATGGCGAAGGAACAAGACATGACAGCTGAGAAATTGGAAAAATTGAAAGTATTACAAGCTGCCATTTCCAAGATAGAGAAGAACTATGGCAAGGGTTCGATAATGAAACTCGGCGACAAAGCCGTCGAACAAATGGATACAATCTCCTCAGGCTCTATTGCACTCGATGCAGCTCTCGGAGTGGGAGGATTTCCCAAGGGAAGAATAATCGAAATCTACGGTCCTGAATCTTCAGGTAAGACAACACTTGCAATACACGCCATTGCAGAGAGCCAAAAAAACGGAGGCTTGGCAGCCTTTATTGATGCCGAACACGCTTTTGACAGCAATTATGCAAAGAAACTTGGCGTCGATGTGGACAATCTCTATATTTCCCAACCCGACAATGGCGAACAAGCTCTCGAAATTGCCGACAACCTTATCAGTTCGGGGGCTGTAGATATAATAGTTATCGACTCTGTTGCAGCCCTCACCCCGAAGAGCGAAATCGATGGCGAAATGGGCGACAGCAAAATGGGACTTCACGCACGTCTTATGAGCCAGGCACTGAGAAAAATGACGGCAACGATAAGCAAAACCAAGTGTTGCTGCATCTTTATCAACCAGTTGAGAGACAAAATCGGTGTTATGTTCGGCTCACCCGAAACAACAACGGGAGGAAACGCCCTCAAGTTCTATTCATCAATACGTTTGGACATAAGAAGAATACAAGCTATCAAAGACGGAGAAACAAATATAGGAAACAGAGTAAGAGTCAAGATAGTGAAAAACAAAGTTGCACCTCCATTTCGCCAAGTGGAGTTCGATTTATTGTTCGGTCAGGGCATCAGCAAGATGGGAGAGTTGGTCGATATTGGCGTCGATGCAGGCATAATCAAGAAAAGCGGTTCGTGGTTCAGCTATGGAGAGACCAAACTCGGACAAGGACGAGAAGCAGTCAAGCAACTGCTCGCAGACAATCCCGAATTGCAAGAAGAGATTGCAGAACAAATCAAAGAATATCTTACTTCGGACAATGAATAAGACCTTAAAAGGGGAGACTTGCGGCTGTTCCCCTTTTTGAATTTACAAACGAATTTTTCAAAATGAAGATAGCACTCTCTCAAATCAACCCCAAGACGGCTGATTGCAAGAAAAACACAGAAACAATGGCAAAAGAGCTTGCCAATACCAACTCCGATGTGTTGCAAGTCTTTCCCGAGCTGTCGCTTTGCGGCTCTCCGCTCTATGGTCTTGCAGACTATCAAGACCTATATACCGATTCGATGCACTATGCCGAAGAACTCTCAAACCAAAACAAAGACTTCATTTTCGGAATGCCACTAAGGCAGGAGGGAAAAGCCTACAATGCCATGGTATTTGTCAGAGAGGGACAAGTGCAAGCCCTTTCGACAAAGCAAAACCTCACACCTTTTGACAGCGGATTTTCAAAAGGAAGAGGCATAGAGCTGATTGAGTACAACCAAAAGTCGATAGCATTCGGATTTTTGGACGACTTGGAAGCCTTTGTCGCCCAATCAAAAAAAGCAAGCCTTGTTATATGCTCTGCCAATGTTGTTTTTGAATTGGACAAACAGCAACACCTTCTTCAAAAACTCCAACCTTTGGTTCGCCGATTGGCTTGTCCCCTTATTGTTGTCAATCGTTGCGGAGCAGAAGGCAGATATGTCTTTAACGGAGGCAGCTTTGTCATGCAGCCAAATGGCAACCTTGCAGAGCAACTGCCGCTTTTTGAACCTCAAACCCTTGTTGTAGAAACCGAAAAGCTCCAATCCTTGCGACAAAATCCCCTTTCAAGACCCGAAAAGCTCTTCGGAGCTTCCGTTCTCGGCATAAGAGACTATTTTCACAAGAACTCCATACCCAAAGCCGTCATAGGACTTTCGGGAGGTATCGATTCGGCATTGGTTGTCGCCCTTGCAGTCGAAGCATTGGGCAAAGAAAACGTTGTAGGCGTGCTTTTGCCAAGTGAATACTCCACTTCGCACAGCATAACCGACGCAACACGCAGTGCAGAGCTTTTGGGAATAAAGTACTACACCATTCCTATAAAGGAAAGTTTTACAACCATTCTGTCATCTCTTTCACCTGTTTTTGCCAATCTTCCATTCTCTTTGGCAGAAGAAAACTTGCAATCGAGAATACGTTGTTGCATTCTCATGGGAATTGCAAACAAGATAGGAGCTGCCCTTTTGAACACTTCCAACAAGAGCGAAGCAGCCGTCGGATACGGAACTCTCTATGGCGATACTTCGGGAGGAATAGGTCCGATAGGAGATATGTACAAAACTCAGGTGTGGGAATTGTCCAAATGGATAAATCGCAACGGCGAAGTGATACCTCAAAACTCCATAACCAAGGCTCCTTCTGCCGAATTGCGTCCCGACCAGAAAGACAGCGACAGTCTGCCCGAATATGACTTGCTTGACCAAATCCTATATCAACACTTGGAAGAGCGAAAAGACAAATCGGAAATAATTGCAGCAGGATTTGACAAAGAAATTGTCGAAAAAGTCCTCCGACTTGTGAAGATAAACGAATGGAAACGCCGACAGGCAGCCCCAAGTCTCAAAATGACCTCTTCAACCTTCGGATTAGACATACAAATCCCCGTTTCATAACCTTTTGACCAACAAACAGACAAAACAATCTCCACATTATATATATTATATAGAGAAAGATGAGCGAACAAATCAAGCATGAGTGTGGTATAGCAATGTTGCGATTGCTTAAACCGCTGGAATATTACCAAGAAAAGTACGGTAACGCATGGGCATTGAACAGAATGTATCTCCTTATGGAGAAGCAGCACAACAGAGGGCAGGACGGAGCAGGTCTTGCCAACATCAAGTTTGACACCAAGCCCGGCGAACAATATATAAACATAACCAAGAGCAACAGTTCCAAGCCTATTCAGGACGTTTTTGCAGAAGCCTTCAAGGACATGAGAACTCTCCAAAAGGAACAGCCCGAAAAATCTGAGGACATCAACTATCTGAAACAGCACGCACGCTTTACGGGCGAGCTTTTCCTCGGACACCTGCGTTACGGCACCTTTGGCAAAAACGAATTGGAGAACCTGCACCCCTTTTTGAGAGAAAACAACTGGAAAACTCGCAACTTGGTTTTGGCAGGCAACTTTAACCTCACCAATATCGACGAGATGTTGGACAAACTCATCTCTTTGGGACAACATCCTGTCAAGGTGGCAGACACAGCAATCGTTTTGGAAAAGATAGGCAAGTTCTTGGACAGAGAAGTCGAGCGTCTGTTCAAGCACTACAAGCAACAAGGTTTGCCAAACATCGAAATATCCGAACGAATTGCAGCCGACTTGGACATAAAAGAGATTTTGACTTCCTCTGCCAAGAAGTGGGACGGAGGATACGTCATGGCAGGAATGATGGGACACGGAGATGCTTTTGTACTTAGGGACGAAAACGGAATAAGACCTTGTTTCTACTATTGCAATGACGAAATTGCCGTTGTGGCATCAGAACGTCCTGCAATCATGACCACATTTAACGTGCCACTTGCCGAAGTCCAAGAATTAGAACCCGGTAATGCAATAATAATAAAGAAAAACGGCACGATAACAATCGAACAAATCAAAACCCCTGCACAACCTGCCGCAAAATGTTCTTTTGAGCGAATATACTTTTCAAGAGGTACAGACGCAGATATTTACAACGAGCGAAAAGCTCTTGGAAAGCTGATATGCCCGAGAGTATTGCAGGCAATAGATTATGACATCAAGAACACGGTTATTTCATATATTCCCAACACAGCCTCGGTTGCCTTTCAGGGAATGGCAGAAGCCTTTACCGAATATGCAAACAATCGGAGGATAAAAGCAATACTCGAAAACAAAGACCGACTTGACGAAGCAATGTTGCAAGACATCTTCTCCATTCACCCACGCAGGGAATACATAGCTGTAAAAGACGTGAAGATGCGAACATTTATCACACAGGACAGCGAACGCGACGACATGGTAGCCCATGTTTACGACGTAACTTACGGACAAGTCAGAGAATATGCAGATAATCTTGTGGTGATTGACGACAGCATTGTAAGAGGAACAACACTCAAACAATCCATCGTCCGCATTCTCGACCGTTTGGGACCGAAAAAAATAGTCATAGCCTCGTCTGCACCACAAATTCGCTATCCCGACTGCTATGGCATCGATATGTCGCGACTCGGAGACTTCATAGCCTTCAATGCAGCCATAGCTCTGCTCAAAGAAAACGGACAATCGGCACTTATCGATGAGGTTTACCACAAATCCAAAGCCCAAGAGAACAAGCCGAAAGAAGAGATAATCAACTACGTCAAAGAAATATACGCACCGTTTACCGATGAGCAAATATCAGCCAAGATAACCGAGCTTGCAACTCCCGACAAGATAAACGCAAAAATCGAAATAGTCTATAATACAATCGAAGCCCTTCACAAGGCTTGCCCTAACCACCGAGGCGATTGGTATTTCACGGGCAACTATCCCACACCCGGAGGCAACAAGGTGGTCAATCGAGCCTTTATCAACTACTACGAAGGCAACAACAAGAGAGCATACTAAAACGCCCTTTTGAAAGCAGCAAAATAAAACGCCGTTTCGCTCAAATGAAACGGCGTTTTGTTCTGCCAAAACGCCGATTTATTTCACCAAAACGGCGACTTGTTTTTTACCTTTTCCGATACCGATTTTTCGATGCGAAAAACACTCATTTTTATTCCCCGAAACTGCATTTTCGCATTCAAAAAACTAACTTTTTTGCTCTGCAAACAGAAAATCGAAGGCATATTTATGTTTACAAATCCCCAAAGTTGAGGTAAAAGAAAGGTCTGATTTTGCTTTTGAACAGAGGCAAAAAAGGCTTTCGATTTGAGTTCTAAACTTCTGATTAAGAGACTTTTTACCCCCCCAATCAAAAACCATTGGCAGGAAACCGAAAGAAAGGTATTTTTATTAGGACTTCGGATTTTTTCAAGCGAAAATTTGGTGCAATCGGAAAATCTTTGTACTTTTGGGGGTCAAAATTATTTACTAATCAAAAGTTCAAAGAGTATGAAGAAATTTCTATCTTTGATTGTGATGGCGATAGCCTTCGCAATTCAATTACCGGCACAGACCACTGTGACGGTCGGGAATGAAAGTTCCTCAATCACGGACTATGGTCCTATTTATTCACTTTACAACAACAGCTTCTCCGAGGTAATTTACCTTGCAGAAGAACTGCAAGCCGGAGTGATTACGCAAATTTCCTATCAGTATGGAGTTTCGAGTCCGCTTGCAGACCCTAACCCCATAATTTATATGGCGGAGGTGTCTCGTTCGTCTTTCTCATCAACTTCCGATTGGGAAACTTCGACATTGACACAAGTCTATTCGGGGGGAAGCGTAACATACAACCAAGGTTGGGTTACGATAACCCTTACTACGCCGTTTGTTTATTCAGGTGCAAACAACCTTCTGGTGGCTTACAAAAGTCAAAACAGAGTTTGGGAGTCAGATTTGTTATTTAAGCAAACAGCGACTACCAATGACATGATGTTAATCAATTATGATGATGATTACATCGTTCAGGGAACTATGCCTACCTCCGGTTTTATGGATATATTCAATACCAGACCCAACACCAGATTTACATTTGTTGATGCCGGCGAAGACTATTGTTATCCTGTTGCAAGTGTAACGGCAACCAACATTCTTTCTGAAGAGGCAACCATTACATGGAGACTTACAGACGAATCTGCTTCTACCTTTGCAGTCGAATACAAACTCTCTACAGATGATGATGAATCTTGGATTGTTGCAAGCTCTTCAATCACCGACACATTCTATACTATTACCGGTCTTACTTCTTTGACAGACTACGATGTCAGAGTTTATTCTGTTTGCTCTTCGGGCAACAGTAGCTATTCAACAAGCTCTTTCAGGACATCACCGTCCGAAGATAATATGCTTGTTTTGCCATATGAGCAGAACTTTGACGATATTGAAAACATCACCAACTGGACATTTGTTCAGAATACCACAGGATCGCGTTGGTTCTTCGGTACTGCCGAAAACAATACAAGAGATGAAAATGACGAACTTACCCAAGGCGGAGCTTTATATATAAGTAGCGATAACGGACAAACAGCAAGTTATAACATCTCTACAACAACTTACGCATACGCATACGCATATCTAAATCTCGAAGAGGGAACAAGATATATAGTTGATTTCGATTGGAAAGACGTGGGAGAAAGTTGCTGCGACTATTTCCAAGTTTACCTTGTAGGAGCAGATTATGAATTGTCAGCATCTTCTTTGCTTAGCACAGGAGCTGTAACAGGTGTTCTTAACAACCAATCAACATGGCAACACGAAACTGTATTGCTTCCAAGTTATAGCGGAGCTTACAAGCTTGTGTTCGGTTGGAAAAATGACGGCTCTATTGGAAACAATCCTCCTGCTGTTATAGACAACCTATATATCACGGCACTTGCTTGTAACCCTATAGATAGTTTGAATGTTGAATGGGCAGTGGACGAAAACGAAGCTGTAAGTGCAACAGTCAATGTTTACAGAGCAAGCGAAGACGAAGCATCATACATCTTGGAATACAAACAACTGACATCTGATGAATGGACAGTTGTTGAAGGTGAAAGTCCTCTTGAATTGCCTGATATGTTGGGAGCAGTCGGATACCAATTCAGAGTAACTCCTGTGTGCGGTTCAGATACGTCTCTTACCTCAAACACAATTTTGAGTTATGCCCCTTGTATTACCGCTACATTGCCTTTGGAAGAAGGATTTGAAGCAGCTTTCTTTGTAGCAAATCCTGCAATATCGGAACAAGCAGCACCTGCTTGTTGGTACAACATCAACGGAGGCTATACATCTTACTACTTCTATCGTACGACAACCGCTTCTTATCTTCGTAATGGTGCGGGAGCTTTGTACTACTCGGGAACAACTACATCTCCGACATCAAATATATTCAGCGATTGGATGATTAGTCCGAAAGTTGAATTGACAGGAAACGAACAAATCTCCTTCTGGATTAAATCTTCTTCTGCTTCTTACACAACAAACAAACCGGTTATCGATGTTTATATGTGCAATGTTGCAGAACAAGACATCACATCGGGAGCAGACACATCTCGATTTGTTCATGTCGCAACCTTTAATCACCCTGCACTTGGAACAGATTATGAGATTGATTTGGCAACTCTAACTCCTTCAGACGAAGAAGCAGAGTTTGACTATGGCGTATGCCGTGTTGCTTTGGCAGTAAGAACTCCTTCTCACTACTTTGTAATAGACGATTTGACCATAGACGCAATCCCTGATTGCCCTGAGGTTTATAACTTTACCGTTTCTATGTCGGGAACAGACGCAGCCGCAGTTACTTACAACACAGATAACATCACCGACTCGGGAGTAGAGGTTGTTTATGCAGCTGCTTCGGAAGGCGAATTTGACCCTGAGAGTGCAACAAACACCGTTACCATTCCGCAAGATGCAGAACTTCCTTACATAATTACAGGTTTGGAATTGGGCGAAACTTACTACTTTGCAGCAAGACAAGCCTGCGGAGGAGCATTCTGTGAAGCTCAAACCCTCGAAATGCCTGCCTTTGTTGCAGAACTTCCTTATTCGGAAAACTTTGACGACAGCGAAGCAGAACACGGATTTACTTTCACAGGAACAGGTTCTAACACTTGGTTTGTCGGAACAGCCGTAAACAACACCATAGACGAAGCAGGAAACCCTACAACAGGAGGAGCTTTGTACATCAGTAACGACAATGGCACAACAGCAGGCTACAACATAGGTGCAACATCAAACGTTTATGCAACCAGCGCCCCTATAGTCTTTGGTGAAGGTTCATCTTTCACTCTTTCATTTGACTATAATGCAGGAGGAGAAGGTACATCCATTGATTATCTTAAGGCATATCTTGTTCCTGTTGGAGCTTCTGTGTCTGAACAATATAACCTTACAGGTTACATAAACCGCACAGGAGGCTCTTGGATAACGTTCTCTACTATATTGCCTGCAACCTACGCAAACTCAGTTTACAATTTGGTATTCTATTGGAGGAATGATGGTTCAATAGGAACTCAACCGGGAGCTTGCATCGATAATATTGCTGTCTCGGTTATGAATTGTGGTGCTGTCGAAAGCATAACAGCATCATTCATTGACGTTGAAGAGGGAAGCGAAGACGCACCTACGATTGAGGTAAACATGACTGACGCAAACGAAGAAGGCTCGGGAGTTACTTATATCGTTAGATACAAGAGAGCATCAGACGCAGCCTACACTATTGTTGGCGATTTGACATCAAGCGATTTCCCTTACACCATAGAGGGAGCAGAATACCAAACAACCTATACAATAGAAGTGACATCTGTTTGTGCTGACGGAGAACCAACTCCATACGTAACAACAACCATAACCACTCCTTGTCAAACTCTTCCTGCACCTTGGTACGAATCATTTGACGTATCACCTTTCACAACTCCTTCTTGCTGGGAAAAGAAGAGCGGAGCTCTTCCTGAAACAGGAACAGTTCAAACATCTTCTTTGACCACAACATCAGGAGGATTTTATCATGGCACCAGCTATACTGTTGCAGGTGAAACATCAGGAATGTTGAGAGCAAACATCTATGGTACGTACAAATACTGGGTTATCACTCCATCGATTAACTTGGGCGACGGTTCAACAACCTATAAGTTCTCTTGCAAAGCAGCTTTGGCAAATTATGATGATGGTGGAGCGCCTGAGTCAGCACCTGACGACAAGTTTGCAGTCCTTGTTTCGACCGATAACGGTGTTTCATGGAACACAGCAAATGCAGTTATCTATGCAGACGGCGATGCCGATACAGAACACAACTACTCTGACTTTACCAACTCTTGGACCAACATCATCTATAAATTGGTTGATGAGAACGAAGACCCTATCACAGGAGTTGTTAAGTTTGCAATTTATGGCGGAAGTACAACATCCAATGGCGACAACAATTTGTACATAGACGATATGTCTGTTACCGAATGGAGTGATTGTTTAGAGCCTTTCGGAGTTTCAGTATCAAACATTACTCATGAGAGTGCAGATGCTTCATTTACCGAATATGGCGACGCAACCTCTTGGGAATATGTTCTTATTGAAGGAGAGAATGCAGACCCTGATGACGGCACACCTGTTTCTATCTCTGAGGCAGACCTTCCTTTGCAACTAACATCTCTAAGCCCTGCAACTTTCTATACATTTGCACTAAGAAGTGTATGCGAAAGCGGCAACTCACCTTGGTCTGAGGCTGTAACCTTTAAGACTTTGGCACTACCTGAACCTGTTCCTTACTTCACAGATTTTGAAACCGCAGACGACAACGCCACATGGTTCTTCACAGGAAGAGCAGGCAACGTGAACACTTGGGCAATCGGTTCTGCAACCTTTGCAGGCGATGACGAGAGTGGTAACTCTGCATACATCTCTAACGACGGTGGCGAAAGCTATGCAGCAACTGTAAGCACAACTTCTACATACCAATATATATGGAAAGACTTTGACTTTGGCGAAGACGAAACTGCTGTTTATAACCTTTCATTCGATTGGAAAGCAACAGGACGTGTCTCAGGTACAAGCGTATATTGCGGTATCCTTGCCTACATTCAAGAGGTTACAGACCCTATTCCTACAACAACATTCCCTACAATCGACAGAGTTGCTTTGGAATATGGCAGCGACACTTGGCAAAGCGATACTGTTGAGTTGGTAGGATTGACAGGAACAAAGAGATTGATGTTCTTGACTTGGGGTTACACTAATGCATCTGAAATTGTTACTCCTGCAGCAATAGACAACATATCTATCTTAGTTGCTCCTTGTACAACGGTACAAGAGATTGAAGTAAGCAACATAACAACCAACTCTGCCGATATTGCTTGGGAAGGTACAGCATACAGCTATATCATTTCTTACAGAAAGACAAGCGACAGCGAACTTACAGATGTTACCGTTACTTCTTCACCTTACACATTGACAGACCTCGATGACGCAACCGAATACATCTTTGCGATAAGAAGCGTTTGCGGAGCCGATATGTCAATCTATTCTTATTCGACACGTTTCACTACACATCAAGAAACTGAATATGTACCTTACCAATGCGGATTTGACGAAGAAGGAACTAATGGTTGGTTGTTGAAGAACGGTTCTTGTGCAAACAAATGGTATGTTGCAAACGGACAGTTGTTCATCTCACAAGACAACGGAGCAACTGCAGGATATAATAATTCTGCATCAGGTGTCGTAGTTGCAGAAAAGTTGTTTGACACAGGAGAAAGCGACTCTTTGACAATCAGCTTTGATGTTACCGTGGGAGGAGAATCTTCATTAGACTTCTTGAAAGTATATTGGACAGGTGCTGACACCAATTACTCTGCAACAACAGATTATTATTCAGCTTACTATGCTTCTTCATCTTATGCAACTAACATATTGGTAAGCACACATAGTTCTTATCCTATTATCAACTTGTTGAGCGGTACACAAACACTTTCTGTTACAATTCCTAACGAACCAAATGCAACGAAGAAGTTGGTATTTGTTTGGAGAAATGACGGTTCTGTTTCGACTCAACCGGGAGCAATTATCGACAACGTTTCGATACAACAAGTTTGGGCAGGCGAACAACCTGAACCTTGCGATGCTCCTACAGCTTTGACAGTAAGCAACATCACTCAAACATCTGCAGACTTCTCTTGGAACGGAACAGCATCAAGCTACGAAGTTCGTTTGGGTAGCAACGCAGCAGAGACAGTTACCACAACAAGCACTTCATTTACCGACCTTACAGCAGGAACAACCTACACCGCATACGTAAGAGCCGTTTGTGAAGAGAGCAACTCGGTATGGGTAAGCACCACATTCACAACAGAGGCAGCTCCTGTTGTAGCTCCGACAGTTACAACCCTTGCAGCAACAGGCGTTACTCACAACTCTGCAACATTGAATGGTACAATCACATTGGGCAACGAGACAATCACAGCTCAAGGATTTAAGTACAAAACAGCAGCAGCTTCAACTTGGACAACAGTTTCGGCAAGCGGAACGACCCTTGTTGCAACAGTAAATACTTTGGCAGCTGAAACAGCTTACGAATTCAAGGCATTTGCAACCACAGCAAGCGGAACAGTTGAAGGAAGTGTGATGACATTTACCACAACTGCAGCACCTGTCATTCTACCTCCTACAGTTACAACCCTTGCAGCAACAAGCGTTACTCACAACTCTGCAACCCTTAACGGTACAATAGCAGCAGGCGATGAGACAATCACAGCTCAAGGATTTAAGTACAAGACAACTGCAGCTTCAACTTGGACAACAGTTTCGGCAAGCGGTACAACAATCACTTCAACTTTGAACAGCTTGGCAGCAGAAACCGAATACCAATTCAAGGCATTTGCAACCACTGCAAGCGGAACAGTAGAAGGAACAGTGATGACCTTTACCACAACCGCAGCTCCTATTGTAGCTCCAACCGTTTCAACCCTTGCAGCAACAAGTGTTACTCACGAGTCTGCAACATTGAATGGTACAATCACAGCAGGCAGTGAGACAATCACAGCACAAGGATTTATGTACAAGGCAACTGCAGCCAACGATTGGACAAACGTTTCTGCAACAGGTACAACTCTTGCTGCAACAATCAATGGATTGACTGCCGAAACCGAATACCAATTCAAGGCATTTGCAACAACAGCAAGCGGAACAGTTGAAGGAAGTGTTATGACCTTCACCACAACCGCAGCTCCTGTTGTAGCTCCAAGCGTTGCAACACTTCCTGCAACAGGCGTTACTCACCAAGAGGCAACCCTTAACGGAACAGTTGCAGCAGGCACAGAGGCAATCACAGCTCAAGGCTTCATGTATAAAGCAGTTACAGCAGCCGATTGGACAACAGTTTCTGCAACAGGTGAAACCATGACTTCGACAATCAACGGTTTGACAGCAGAAACAGCTTACGAATACAAAGCCTTTGCAACCACTGCAAGCGGAACAGTTGAAGGAGCAGTCGTAAACTTCACCACCCTTCAAAATCCGGGCGCACAACCTACCGTTGTAACACTCGATGCAACCGAGATAACACACGAAAGTGCTACTTTGAACGGAACAATCGTTGCAGGTACAAACCAAGTTACCTCACAAGGCTTCAAATACAAGACAGTCTTTGACGCCGATTGGACAACCGTCGAAGTAACAGGCACAAACATATCTACTACAATAAGCAACCTTACAGCTGAAACTCAATATGAGTACAAAGCATTCGCCACAACCGAAAGCGGAACAGTTGAAGGAAACGTTATCCTCTTCACCACAACAGCTACTTCGGGCTTGAACTCAGTTGAGGGAGCAGTCGCAACAATGATTGTTTACCCTAACCCTGCAAGCGAAAGAGCAGTAGTGGCAGTGAACGGAGTTGAAAACGGAGCAAAGATTATTGTAAGCGATATGCAAGGACGCATCATTCTAAGCGATAACATGACGAGCGAAACTTACGAATTGTCAGTTGCAAACATGACAAGCGGCGTTTACTACATCAGAGTTATCGGAACTAATTCAACCCACACACAAAAATTGATTGTAGAATAGCACAAGCAATTTTGATAGACTTTTTTTCATGAGGAGGCGGAACGCAAGTTCCGCCTTTTTTGTGCCGTTTCACGAAAATAAATCGGCGTTTTGCTCGAACAAATCGCCGTTTTATTTTGCCAAAACGGCGACTTTTTTTGCGAAAAAATGCCGACTTTTTTCACTCGAAAAAGCGACTTTTTCGGCAAAAAATACCGACTTTTTCAGAGCGTTTTCAAGCGAAAAAATCGCCTTTGTAAGT
>JAEDJL010000017.1 GCA_016296345.1 Bacteroidales bacterium
GCAGAAACCGAATACCAATTCAAGGCATTCGCAACAACAGCAAGCGGAACAGTTGAGGGAACAACAATGACCTTCACCACAACCGCAGCTCCTGTTACCCAACCTGTGGTAGCAACTCTTCCTGCAACAGGCGTAACTCACGAAGTTGCTACACTTAACGGAACAGTTGCAACAGGCACAGAGGCAATCACAGCTCAAGGCTTCATGTATAAAGCAGTTGAGGCAGCCGATTGGACAACCATAGCAGCAACAGGTGAAACCATGAGTGCTACTCTTACCGACCTTACCGCCGAAACAGCTTACGAATACAAAGTATTCGCAACCACAGCAAGCGGAACGGTAGAGGGAGCAGTCGTAAACTTCACCACACTTGCAGCACCTGCAACACAACCAACCGTTACAACACTTGATGCTACCGAAATAACACACGAGGCAGCAACACTTAACGGAACGATTGCAGCAGGCACAGAGGCTATCACAGCACAAGGCTTCATGTATAAGAGCGTATTGGAGGCAGAATGGACAACAGTTGAAGCAGCAGGAACAACAATCACTGCAACAATCAGCGGTTTGACAGCAGAAACTCAATACGAATACAAAGCCTTTGCAACCACCGCAAGCGGCACAGTTGAAGGAAACGTCGTTCTCTTCACCACTCTTGCAAACTCCGGCTTGAACTCAGTTGAGGGAGCAGTAGCAACAATGACCGTTTACCCTAACCCTGCAAGCGAGAGAGCAACAATCGCTGTAAGCGGAGTTGCAAGCGGAGCTAAGATAGTAGTAAGCGATATGCAAGGACGAGTAATCCTAAGCGACAACATGGCTTCTGACACTTACGAATTGTCAGTTGATAACCTTGCAAGCGGAGTTTATTACATCAGAGTGATAGACGGAAACACAATTCACACACAAAAGTTGATTGTAAAGTAAGCAACAATCATAAAACACTTCAATCAAGGGGCGGAACTTTCGAGTTTCGCCCCTTTTTTGTTCAGTTTCAAAAGGCATAATACCATATAAGTAGAACGCTTTTGCCTGAGGGTAAAACCAAACGGCGATTTGCGAAAATAACTCGCCGTTTCAGTCGAGCAAAACGGCGATTTATTTTGCCAAAACGGCGAGTTATTCAGGGCGTTTTCAAGTAGTGCTTAAAAGCAATTCGGCTGGGGTTTCAATGGCTTGCCGATGCTCTGACGGATTGCCTCAAAACATCAATGCTGCTTGTGCAACGCAATTCAAAAAATGCGGCAAAAGAGCGAAACCAAGTCTCTGTTTTGCTTTGTCATATTCGGGAAAATGTGAAATTATACCCTCAAAATAGTGCGGAAAATGTGAAAAATCGGCTGTTTTAATGCCGGAAAGTGTGAAAATTTTGGCATTTTTAGCTCGGAAAATGTGAAAATTTGTATCTTTGCAACGTATAGTCAGTTGAAAATATGGGTAAAGTGCTAAGAAGAAAGATTGATACATATTTGTCAGAGTGGAAGAACAATCCCTCAAGAAAGCCTCTCATTGTAAAGGGCGCTCGTCAAATCGGGAAAACTCTGTCGATTGAACATTTTGCCAAGAGCAATTACAAGAGTGTAATTCAGATTAACTTTGTCGAACAACCAAAATACAAATCCATATTCAACGACGGCTTTGAGGTTGATGCGATTGTCAAAAATATATCCTTGCTCAATCCCGATTTTACCTTTATCGAGGGCAACACTCTCTTCTTTTTTGACGAGATGCAGGCGTGTTCTGACTGTGCAACGTCGTTAAAGTTTTTCAAACTTGACGGACGTTTTGACGTTATTTGCTCCGGCTCTCTTATGGGGCTGAATTATAGCGAGATTACTTCCAACAGCGTCGGCTACAAAGAAGACTACGAGATGTATTCCATGGATTTTGAGGAGTTCCTTTGGGCAAAGGGATATGACGAAGGCTTTGTTGATGAACTCTTTCGGCACATGAAGGAGGTGAAGCCGCTTTCGGACTTGCAAATGCAGGTAATGACCGACTTGTTTCGCGACTATGTTTCAATAGGAGGAATGCCCGAAGTGGTGAATACTTACATAACAAACAAGAATTTCAGTGGCACTCTCTCAATACAAAGACAACTGCTCTCGGATTATCAAGAGGATATAACCAAGTATGCAGAAGGATTGGACAAAGCAAAAGTCAAGGCGGTATATAACCACATTTCCACATTCCTTGCCAAAGAGAACAAACGCTTTCAGGTTACCAAAATTGGCAAAAACGCCAGAAACAGAGACTATATCGGCTGTGTGGAATGGCTTGCCGATGCAGGGATTGTCAATGTGTGCTATTGCATGAACTATCCGGAACTTCCGCTCAAAGGAAACTACGACCATAAGCGTTACAAGCTCTACTTCAAAGACACAGGCTTGCTGATAGCCTCGCTTGACGAAGAATCACAAGAAGATTTGAGGGCAAACAAAAACCTGAATACCTACAAGGGTGCAATATATGAGAACATTGTGGGTGATATGCTCTCAAAGCAGGGCTATCAACTCTACTATTACAGCAGCGACAAGCCGAGTGTGGAGATGGATTTCTTTGTAAGAGATGCTGATTCTCTCATTCCGATAGAGGTGAAAACTGCCGACGGTGCAACAGCTTCTCTCAATAAATTGCTCAAAGGGGAGAAGTATCCCGACATTCGCCATGGAATTAAATTTTGTTTCAAGAACATAGGTTTCAATGGAAGCTTTTATACTTTTCCTTACTTCATGGCGTTCCTTTTGAAACGCTTCCTTATGCAAAGGATATGACCATTTGACAAAATAAAGCGGCAATTACTTGTCGTCTATGCTCCAAAGGCTCATTGTGCAGCTTGAACAATCGAACTCCAAGCGGTAAGTGTGTCGATTGTCTTTGAGAAACAGCCTGCTTTCAAAGCCTTTTGAGAGCTTGTCTCTTTGCAAGCATTGACCGAGATTGTATCTTATGCAGTTCTTTGACCTCATCAGTTCTGTTTCTCCTCTTATCGGTGAGGTCTCCAAGGCTTTCTGCTCTACGCTTACGCCCATCGAGCGATAGAACTCGTCGCTCAAAGAGTTGGAAATGTTCTCTCGGTAATCTGCCTTGTTGATTATGTATTCCGAAGGCTTGCTCAGCTTTTGAGAATGGACGGCAGAGTTTTTTGAAAGCAGTTCTTCTTCCAATTTTTCGCAGCACTTGCGTCTCATTTCGGCAAGCACCGAATTGGGATAGAAGTATTTCTCTTTGCAATCGCAGACCAAGTCTGTCAGAACAAACACCGTCGAACCCAGTTTGCCGATTTGGTGTTTGAGATTGTCGATATAGCCCTCTTGTTTGGAGCATATTTCGGGCGAAAAGTCCGTTTTGACGCTTGACTTTGCTCCGTTTTCGGCTTCAAAGCATAGTGTTCCTTTGCCAATGCGGGCAGTAATGCCTATTTTTCTTTTGTTTGCGTTTGAGCAGGTGAGCTTTTCAAACTCGGGGTCTTTGTTTCGGTAGAGCATTGTGCCTGCGGGAGGGTTTACTTTGCGGTTTGGACGAATGTAACTGCCCGACACCTCATTGACCAAGAAGCCTTCCGGATTGCCCTTTTGGTCAAAGAACAAAATGCCGTCCGAAGGGTGCAGAGTGTCTTTTGAGTTTATTCGGATAGTTCCGTTTTTGCATTCGACCACTCTGCCTATTGCTTTGCCGATGCTTTTTGTGAATGTTGTGTTTCCTGTTTTCTCGCCCTTGCCTTCAAGGTTAAAGATGGTAAACCCGCGATTGAAGCTCCTCGACACATCGGGAACGAAATTCAGAACGCTCTTTCCGTATGAAGAACGTGAGTATTGCTTGTTCTTTGAGCAGAAAGAGTTGAGCAGAGAGCTGTAATATGCCGTTACATTGCTGACATAGCCTGCGTCTTTGAGCCTTCCCTCAATTTTGAAGCTGACAACGCCTGCCTCAATCAGCTCTTCAATCTTTTCGGAGGCGTTAAAGTCCTTTGTACTCAGCAGATAGCTGTCCTTGATGAGGGTTTCGCCCTTGTCATTGAGCAAATCGTAACGACTTCTGCACGATTGGCAACACTCTCCTCTGTTGGCACTTCGTCCGCTCTGGTAAAGGCTCAAATAACACCTGCCGCTGAACGAACAACACAAAGCTCCGTGAACAAAAAACTCCAATTCCACATCGGGACAAGCTGCATGAATGTCTCTTATTTGCTCTATTGTCATTTCCCGAGCAAGAACCACCCTTTGAAAACCGAGCTTTTCAAACCATTTGACCTTCTCTTTGGTCGAGTTGTCTGCCTGTGTGGAGGCATGAAGCGTCATATTGCATTCGTTCATTTGCACATACGCCATGTCTTGAACGATTATTGCATCAACTCCTGCGACATATAAGTCTCTCACAGCTTCTTTTGCCTGCGATATTTCCTCATCATATAATATAGTATTGAGAGTAACATACACCTTTACGCCGAAAAGGTGTGCATAACTGACCACTTGCATTATGTCTTGCAGCGAATTGCCTGCCGAAGCTCTTGCTCCGAACTTCTCAAAACCCATATAGACCGCATCAGCTCCCGCATTGATTGCTGCAAAAGCAACACTTTTGTCTCTTGCAGGGGCAAGCAGCTCCAATTTTGTTGTGCTTTGGGAGTTCATCTTCCTACGACAATGCAATTATCATCAACACTTGTGCCGACAATACCCTGAGAAACATCGTCAAAGGATAGACTGCAGCATACGCAACCGAAGGAGCATCGTTCGGAGACTGCTCATTGGCAAACGCAAGTGCAGGAGGGTCGGTCGTACTGCCCGACAAAAGTCCGCAAAGCGTGAAGTAATCCATCTTCATCTTCATTCTGGCAAAAAGACCCACCAAAAGAAGTGGCACAATCGTGATTATAAGTCCGTAAACTATCCAGATATATCCGCCGGAGGCTATGGAAGAAAAGAAATTTTCCCCTGCCGACAAACCAACTGCCGCAAGGAAAAGAGCAATACCTATTTCCCGTATCATCATATTGGCAGAGGTTGTAGTGAAAGTAACAATTTTGTAATAAGGACCAAATCTTCCCATAAGGATTGCCACAATCAGTGGTCCGCCTGCAAGTCCGAGTTTTACGCTTTGGGGCAAGAATGGAAACGCAATGGGAACAGAACCCAAGATAATTCCCAATACAATACCCAAAAATATGGGAATAAGGTTGGGAGAGTTCAATCTCTTCATCGAATTGCCCAACATGGCTGTAACTTTCTCCACATTGCTTTCTTCTCCGACCAAAGTAACTCTGTCGCCTGTTTGAAGTATCAAATCCTTTTCGGCAATCAGGTCTATACCGTTTCGATTTATTCTCGTGATTGTTACTTTGTACATCGTCCTTATGTTGAGAGAGCCAATCTTCTTGCCGTTCAGCTCTGCTTTTGTAACGACTGCACGTCTTGTAACGAGGGTGTGATTTGGCGTATCCCAGTCTTGTTCGCCCATTTGCACCTTCTTGCCTATCAGAATGCACACCGCTTCTTCGTTATCCTTGTTTGTAACCAATCGCAAGGTGTCTCCTTTTTGCAAAACGGTGCTGTCGTTTGCCACCTCCACAGTTCCGTCGGCGTGTCTGACCCTTGAAACCACCACCATGGTCTTAAAATTCCTTGTTACTTCGGACAGATGTTTGCCAATGACGCCTTGGTTTTCTATAAGGACGTTAAATTTTGCCATTTGGTTGTTTGCCTGTTCCTGCTCTTGCTTTGTGATTTCGTTTTCGGGCTTTATTTTGCATATCAGCCTGATAAGATACGGCACAAGTATGATTCCCAACACTCCCAAGGGGTAGGCAACCGCATAAGCCGAAGCTATGTTGTTATCGCCTGCCGAAGCAGAGTCGGCAAAGGTCTGTTCGGCAGCTCCGAGCGAAGGAGTATTGGTAACAGCTCCCGACATTACGCCCACCATTGTGCTTAAATCCTCATTGGTTACAAGATGTATCACATAGGTAACCCCTACCGACAAAACAACTGCCGCAACTGCCAAAAGATTGAGCCTCAATCCGCCTTGCTTTAGGGAAGAGAAAAAGCCCGGACCAAGTTGCAGACCAATCGAATAGACAAAAAGTATCAATCCGAAGTCCTTTACAAAACTCGAAATGAGGGGATTGATTTGTAAACCGAAGTGTCCGAGAACTATTCCGACAAACAAAATCCACGTTATTCCCAAGCTGATTCCGAATATTTTGACTTTGCCGAGAATGATGCCCAATGTGATTGTGAAAGCGACCAAAACGATTGACGAAGCAACGGAATTGCCGAAAATTAAATCATAAAACCAACTCATAAGACTTGCGATAAAGAAATTAGAACCAAGTTTGCAGCAATCACAACAGCAATCGCTTGTACATTTGTATTGTGTTTTCCATTCCGAAATAAAGAGCGTCGCTAATCAAAGCATGACCTATCGACACTTCTTGAAGATTGGGTATCATGCGGTTGAAGTATTGCAGATTTTCGAGGCTCAAATCGTGTCCTGCATTAAGCCCCAAGCCTACTTCGTCGGCTTTTCGAGCAGCCACAACGAACTTTTCTATTGCCTTTTCTTTGTTTTGAGCATAGTTTGCCGCATAACTCTCGGTATAAAGCTCCACTCTGTCGGCTCCGCAACGCTTTGCACCCTCAACCATTCGGCAATCGGCCTCCACAAAGACCGATACACGACACACAGGCTTCAATTCGGCAATGATTTTCTTCAATTCCTCTTCTCTTTCGACCGTGTCCCAGCCTGCATTTGAGGTAAGAACATCGGGAGCATCGGGAACGAGTGTAACCTGTGCAGGTTTTATTTCTTTGATAAGTGAAATAAAGTTGCTGCAAGGGAAACCCTCGATGTTGAACTCTGTTGTCAGCACACCTTTGAGGTCTCTCACATCTTTATATCTTATATGCCTTTGGTCGGGACGGGGGTGTACGGTTATGCCTTCTGCACCAAATTTTTCACAATCCACAGCCATTTTAATCACATCGGGAACGTTTCCTCCGCGAGCGTTTCTTATTGTAGCTATCTTGTTGATATTAACGCTTAATCTTGTCATTGTTTGCAATATGTCTTTGTCCTGAAAATTAGAATTTACAGCCTGCAAAATTACAACCAAAATCCCTATTGCACAAGTACCAAACACATTTTCACCAATAGGGTTTTGTCAAGCCTTGTTCAAGTGGTGATTTTTAGCCTTTTGCACTCTCTTGAAACGAAACGGCGTTTTGGCGAAATAAAACGCCGTTTTGTTCTGCTGAAACGCCGTTTTGGAAAAATGAAACGGCGTTTTGATTTTTGCCCTTTGAAATTTCAGTAAAACGGCTTTTTTTTATACTTTTGCAAGTTGGTTTATTAACTATCGAAAATTCAATAATATCACAATATGAGCAATAAGTACAGAGAGTATAAGCAGCTTGACTTGACGCGTATCGGCAGTGAAGTACTCGAAAAGTGGCAAAAGGAAGACACATTCAGGCAGACATTGAAGCAAAGAGAAGGTTCAAAACCTTTTATCTTCTTTGAAGGTCCGCCTTCTGCCAACGGACAGCCGGGCATTCATCATGTCATGGCACGAACTATCAAAGATATTTTTTGCAGATACAAATCCCAAAAAGGATATTACGTTTCCAGAAAAGCAGGTTGGGACACTCACGGACTGCCTGTTGAGTTGGGAGTGGAGAAAAAGCTCGGCATTACAAAGGAAGACATAGGCAGCAAAATATCTGTTGATGATTACAACGCCGAGTGCAGAAGCGAGGTGATGAAGTACAAAGATATGTGGGACAAATTGACAACTCAGATGGGTTATTGGGTCGATTTGGATAACCCTTACATCACTTTCAAAAACGAATATATCGAAACACTTTGGTATTTGCTCGGACAGCTGTATCAAAAAGGCTATCTATACAAAGGATATACCATTCAACCATTCTCGCCTGCCGCAGGTACGGGATTGAGTTCCCACGAACTCAATATGCCGGGCTGTTACAGAGATGTGAAAGACACTACCGCCGTTGTTCAATTCTCGATGAAAGAGCAGCAAAAGCTCAAAGAGCAGTTTGGTATCAAGGCAGAAGAACATATTTACTTCATTGCGTGGACCACAACGCCTTGGACGCTGCCTTCAAACACCGCTTTGGCTGTCGGACCGGGCATAGATTATGTTTTTGTCCGCACTTTCAACCCATACTCGGGCGAATTGGAAATCGTAGTCATGGCAAAAGCCCGATTGAACGCCTTCTGCCCTGAAAAGAATGCAGTTTTGGCATTTTCCGACTACAAAAAAGGCGACAAGGATATACCGTTTGAGGTGCTTGCAGAGTGCAAAGGAAAAGACCTTGTGGGATATTCTTACGAGCAGTTGATGAATTTTGTATCTCCAATGGGCAATGCTTTCAAGGTAATAGGCGGCGACTATGTTACAACCGAGGACGGAACGGGTATTGTCCACATTGCACCTACCTTTGGTGCAGATGACGACCGTGTAGCCAAGCAAGCAGGCATTGTTCCTTTGTTTGTGGTCGATAAGGCAGGCAAAAATCAACCTATGGTGGACCGTCAGGGCAAGTTCTTCAAGATTGAGGACTTGGACGAGGCGTTTGTACAAAATTATGTGAACCAAGAGGCTTACAAAGAGTACGCCGGACGATTTGTAAAGAACGCTTACGATGCTGCATTGACCGAAAAAGACCCTACATTGGACGTTGATTTGAGCGTATTGCTAAAACAGCAGGGCAAAGCGTTCAAAATCGAAAAGCATACCCACAATTATCCTCACTGTTGGAGAACCGACAAACCTATATTGTACTATCCGCTCGACAGTTGGTTTATTAAAACCACCGCAATCAAAGACCGATTGATAGAACTCAACAAAACAATAAATTGGAAGCCCGAAGCAACAGGAAGCGGACGCTTTGGCAACTGGTTGGAAAACCTTGTTGATTGGAATTTGAGCCGTTCGAGATATTGGGGAACGCCACTTCCGATTTGGAGAAGCGAAGACGGAGACGAGGAAATGTGCATCAGCTCGGTCGAAATGCTGTCAAACGAAATCGAAAAGAGCATTGCAGCCGGCTATATGAGCGAAAACCCATACAAAGACTTCAAAAACTACGATAGTTTCGACCTTCACCGACCATATATCGACAATGTGATATTGGTAAGTGCAAGTGGCAAGAAAATGTTCCGCGAACCCGACTTGATTGATGTTTGGTTCGATTCGGGTGCAATGCCGTATGCACAGGTTCATTATCCGTTTGAGTGCAACGATGAGCAGTTGAAGGCTTGCTTCCCTGCCGATTTCATTGCCGAAGGTGTCGATCAAACTCGCGGTTGGTTCTTTACGCTGCACGCAATCGCCGCTTTGTGCTTCGACAGCGTCGCTTACAAAAATGTAGTCTCCAATGGATTGGTGTTGGATAAGGCAGGCAACAAGATGTCAAAGCGTCTCGGTAATGCAGTTGACCCGTTCGAGGTGTTGAATACCTATGGTGCGGACGCAACTCGCTGGTATATGATTACCAACACTCAGCCTTGGGAAAATCTGAAGTTCGATAAGGCGGGCATTGACGAGGTTCGCCGCAAGTTCTTCGGAACTCTGTACAATACTTACTCGTTCTTTGCTCTCTATGCGAACATTGACGGATTTACTTACAAGGAAGCAGACATCGAAACAGCAAAACGTCCCGAAATTGACCGCTGGATATTGTCCGAACTCAACACTTTGACAGACTATTGCGACAAGAGCTATTCGGAATATGAGCCAACAAAGGCAGGAAGAGCAATAGCTGATTTTGTAGATGGATATTTGAGTAATTGGTATGTGCGTTTGTGCAGAAGAAGATTTTGGAAAGGGGAATACACTTCTGACAAAATCTCGGCTTATCAGACGCTTTACACCTGCTTGGAGACGATTGCCCGTCTTGCAGCACCGATTGCACCATTCTTCTGCGAGAGATTGTTTGAGGATTTGAACTCTGTGAGCGGACGATTTGCACTTTGCAGCGTCCATGCGACCGATTTCCCGCAAAGCAACCCTGCTTTGGTCGATAAAGAGCTTGAAAACAGAATGCAGACTGCACAAAAGATTTGCTCTCTTGTGCTTTCGCTTCGCAAAAGGAACAACTTGAAGGTGCGTCAGCCGCTTTCGAGAATTATGATTCCTGCAAAGGACGCTCACCAACAGGCACAAATTGAAGCAGTAAAGGATTTAATTCTTTCGGAAGTAAATGTCAAGACGATAGACTTCCTTTCCAAGGAGAACAATGTGCTTGTCAAGAGCATAAAAGCCAACTTCAAGACATTGGGACCTAAGTTTGGAGCAAAGATGAAAGCGATTGCTTCGGCTATTGCCTCATTCAGTCAGGAAGATATTGCAACTATCGAATGCGAGGGAAGATTTAATTTGACAATAGGAGAAGAACAAATAGAGATTGCTCTTTCCGATGTGGAAATCATTACTCAGGATATTCCGGGTTGGGTTGTTGCCAACGAAGATGACCTTACCGTTGCATTGGATACAACGATTACCGAAAGCCTTCGCATGGAAGGAATTTCGCGAGAGCTTGTCAATCGTATCCAAAACATCAGAAAGGAGCAAGGCTTTGACGTTACAGACAACATAATTGTCGAGATAGAAAAGCAAGAAACGCTTTGCAAGGCGGCAGAGGCTTTCAGCGATTATATTTGCAGCGAGACACTCACCCAAAAGCTCATCTTCTCCGACAAGGTTGCCGACCCGCTTCAAACAATCGACGTCATTGAAGGCACAGAGCTTGCAATCCGAATAACCAAAGCATAAACGATGCAGCTGAATTTTGAAAATTGGGGACTTGTTCCCTACGATGTTGCACTGAGAAAGCAAGAGGAATTGTTCAATCGAAAGGTTGAGCAGAAATTGCTTTCTCAGGGCGATATATCCGAGGACTTTATTGTCTGCACTCACCCTCATGTCTATACTCTGGGCAAGCATGGCAAGGCTTCAAACCTGCTTGCAAACGACGATTTCCTCAAAAAGATTGGTGCATCTTTTTATCACATCAACCGAGGAGGCGACATAACTTACCATGGTCCGGGACAAATTGTGGGATACCCGAGTTTGGATATAGACAGCTTGAATTTGACCTTGCGAACCTACATTGAGAGCATAGAAGAGAGCGTTATACAACTAATGGACGACTATAATATTAAATGTGAACGCCTCAAGGGTGCAACAGGAGTGTGGATTGATGCTCACACAAGCCATGCTCGCAAGATTTGTGCAATAGGTGTCAAAGCCTCTCGGGGAATTACCATGCACGGATTTGCATTTAATGTCAATACAGACCTGACTTACTTCAACTACATCAACCCTTGCGGATTTACAGACAAGGGAGTAACGAGCATGAAGCAGGAGTTGGGACAGGAATTTGACACCTCATTGGTCGCAAAACAGCTTTTTGACAAATTTGTTTCAATCGTAGAGTAACAAAACGGCGTTTCGGCATGACTGAAACGCCGTTTCATTCGAGCAAAACGCCGTTTTATTTTGTTGAAACGGCGTTTTATTTTGCTCAAAACGCCGTTCTAATCTCTTGATAATCTGTATTTGTCAAAATAAATTGACGAAAAGCCCTCGCAAAACTTTGCCAATCGGCAAAAAAGTCGTATCTTTGCAAACGCAAAAAGACAAGGTCTCTTGGCCGAGAGGTTAGGCACCGGTCTGCAAAACCGTTTACTCCAGTTCGAATCTGGAAGAGACCTCAAAAAATCTTGACAAAGCCGCTTCAAAACGAAGACGGCTTTTTTTGTTGCTTGAAAACAAGGCAATAATGTATCACTTTCGGGCGTTATTGTCAAAGTATGAAAGATATGACACGAACAATCAACAAACACAAAGCCTTGGGGGCTGTGATAATTCTTGCTTCTGCCTTGGCAACGGCTTGTTCTTCGTCGGACACCGAGCCGATTGTTTGCAGCCTTACCCATATCAGCGATTGCGTTGCTCCTTGCAATATGGCAGAAGGCAAGAAGGATATGTCGGCTGCAAGTTACCATTGGATAAGCAGCGGAAAAATGGAGGTAACTCTTACAAATGTTGCCCTGCCCTGCCAAAGCGGTGCTTTTGAAACGGAGGCAAAAGTCGATAACTCCCGAATAGAGATAACTACAAAGCCCGAAAGCAGCAATAACTCTTGCAAATGTTTCAAAAATTACAGAATTGAAGTCGGCGGAATACCGCAAGGCGACTATATGGTGGTGCTTGACAGCAGGGAATTGGGAATGGTGAGAATTTATTAAACGAAAACAAATCATAGATATGAGAAAAACATTATTTTTAACAGCGTTTCTGATGATTTTCGGCTTGTCGGAAGCGATTTATGCACAGAAAAAACCTATTGAAATAAACAAGCAGGATTTTATAAGCAAGGTTATCAACTACGAAGACCTAAACGACTCTTGGCAATACCTTGGAGACAAGCCTGCAATAGTCGAATTTTATGCCGATTGGTGTCCTCCGTGCAAGGTAATGGCATCTGTGTTGAAAGACTTGGCAAAAGAGTATGCAGGAAAGATGTATGTCTATAAGATTAACGTCGATAAGCAGAAGGAACTCTCAAAAGAAATAGGCATTGCGAGCATTCCGACAATCTTTATCTGCCCTGTGGGAAAGCAACCCCTTGTTGTGAGCGGTGCAGTGTCCAAAGAAACTTTGCAGATGTACATTGAAGAAGAACTCTTCGGCAATATTTCCGAATAAAGCTACGCTTTCCACACTCGGAAAGCAATTCTATTAAATTCTTGTGGTACAATAGATTGGAAAAGTCGGCGATTTGTCTGAAAAAGATCGCCGACTTTTTGAAAAATATCGGCGTTCTTTTTGAAAAAGACGCCGCTGTTTTTTGAAAAAACGCCGTTTTATTTTGACTATTTGGCAACTCTCTTCAGGGTAAAGCCGAAAGTCGTTCCTTCTCCGAGCCTGCTGCGAACGTTAAGCGTCTGTTTGTGTGCCTCGATTATGTGTTTTACTATTGCAAGACCAAGTCCCGTTCCTCCGTTTTCCTTTGAGCGAGCCTTGTCGGTGCGATAAAATCTTTCAAACAGACGGTTCAAATCTTTTTCTGCCACACCAATTCCCTCGTCTGCCACTTCTATGAGAGCTTGGTCGCCCATGTCGAAAAATTTTACCTTGATTATTCCGCCTTCTTTCTTGGAATATTTGATTGCGTTGTCCAAAAGATTGCTCAATACCTGACGAATGCGATTTTTGTCGGCTTCCACATAGAGCGGTTCGGAGTATTGGATTTTGATTTCGAGATTGCGTTCCCGGGCTTTGGCTTCGAGGGTTTCTGCGGTCTCCTCTGTGAGTTCCAACATATCGAAACGAGTGATGTCCAACTTGATTTCGCCGCTTTCCAATTGCGAAATGGTATCCAAATCGTTCACAATGGCAATCATTCTTTCAATACCTGCCTCGGTGCGTTGAAGATATTTCTTTGTGAGTTCCTTTTCCTCCATTGCCCCGTCCAAGAGTGTGGAAATATATCCTTGAATTGTGAAAATGGGAGTTTTTAATTCGTGAGCCACATCGCCTATGTATTCTTTTCGATACTTCTCCATTTCGACCATTTGGTCAATTTTGCCCGTTTGTTCGTAAATCCACTTATCTACTTCTTCGCCCACATCGGACAAATTGATTTTTCCCGAATTTACTTTCTTCTTTACGTCTTTTTTATTGATTTTAAAATTGTATATGTTCTTGTAAATGGTGTTTACCTTGTCATATACTTCTTTCTGAATCCAATATCGCGTTATGAAAAACACGACTGCAAATTCCACAACGCAGACAAGCAACAGCGACATGAGGTTGAACTCTCCGAAATGGAGCAACAATGCCGATATTGCGAACAATGCAATCATGCTCCAGAAGGCTGTGAGCAGCGAAATAAACTTTGTCTTCATGTTATTCTTCGTATTTATATCCTATTCCTTTGTATGTCTTTATCTTGTCGGTATGCAGTTTGTCGCGGAGCTTCTTTATGTGAACGTCAATCGTCCTTTCGCCCACCACAACTTCGTCTCCCCAAACTGCAGAGTAGATTTCATCTCTCGAATGTATCTTTTCGGTGTGAGTTGTAAGGTAAAGCAGAAGTTCAAACTCCTTTTTTGAGAGAGCAACTTTACCGTTTGGAGTTGTAACTGTGTAGTTGTCTTTGTCTATGGTGAGGTTTTCCAATTCTATTTTGTGATTGTCGTTTGACAGATTGTCGGTTTTTCTTCTCAATACGGCTCTTATGCGGCTGATAAGCACCTTTGGCTTTACGGGTTTGGACACATAGTCATCTGCTCCGCACTCAAAGCCTTCTATCTGCATATAATCTTCGTTTCGGGCGGTGAGAAAAATTATCATAGTGTCCTTCAAGCTCTCTTCTTTGCGGATATGCTTGCAAGTTTCCAAGCCGTCCCAGCCCGGCATCATCATATCGAGAACAATAATGTCGGGAATTATTTCCTTGGCTGTGGCAAAGGCAGTCTCGCCATCGGTTGCCGTGCTGACGACAAAGCCGTCCTTTTCCATGACGTACGAAAGAAATTCCAATATATCGGTGTCATCGTCCACCAACAAGACGCTTGGTTTGTCCATATCGATATTATATTTTCATTTGTCCGAGAGTTGAGAAGAGTTTATTGCAGGGTAATCCCATTATTGTGTAGTAATCTCCCTCTATCTTCTCAATCCCTATAAGTCCTATCCACTCTTGAATGCCGTAACTGCCTGCCTTGTCAAACGGTTGAAAGCAATCAATATAGTAATTCATCTCTTCAAGGGTCAGAGTGCGGAAATAAACCTTGGCAACAGAGTGAAAGGTCGTCTCTTGGTGGCAACTTCTGAGAGTGCAAGCGGTAATCACTCTGTGTTCTCTTCCGCTTAGCATTTCCAAGTAGTGCATTGCCTGCTCTTTGTTGCGAGGTTTTCCGAGTGCCTGCCCGTTTACGAACACCAAAGTGTCAGCTGTTACCAACACACTGCCGCTTTCTATCGGCAAAGCGTAAGCGTGGTTCTTTGTTTTGGCAAGATGCTCTGCCAACTCAAAGTCTTGCAACCCTTCTTTGGCTTTTTCCTCCACCTCAATCTTGGTGGTAACAACCTCAAAGCCCATTTGCTTCAAGAGTTGCAGGCGTCTGGGCGATTGGGACGCCAATATGATTTTTACACTCAGCAAATCAGACAAGTGCATAGGGAATAATGTATTTTATGCTCGTTATTGCGAATAACAAAGAGATGAAAACCATGTTCAAGAGCTTGACAAGAAAGTCGTAATCTTGCACCGACTTGGCAGGACGCATCTCTTTGACAAAATACAATAGGGGAAGGTAAATCAAAATCGAAATTCCACCAAGGACAATCATCTTGTCAGCTTGATAATAGCGGTATTGGAAAAATGCTGTTGCCGCAATGAGCAGAACAACAAGAAAATATGTCGTCTTCTTTGTTGCTTCCTCTCCGAAATAGAGGGCAAAGCTCCTGCTGTTTATCAGCTTTGCATCGTCCATATCCCTCAAATCTGCAACTATTTCGGTCAAAAGACTGAGCATGAAGGCAAATCCTCCGAAGCAAAGGCTGAACTGGCTCATCATTGCGATGTTTTGTTCTCCTATTGCCTCAAAGAGCTTTGGCTCGGAGGCAAGACAAGCTGTCTCAAACGCTGTCGGAAGCAAAAAAAGCGAAGCCACACACAACGCTCTCAGCAATTTGCCTGCCACAGGTTGAAAACAAAATCTTTTGGAACGAAAGTACATTATGCCGAAAAGCACAATCATTATAGTGCCAAGGTGAACAAATCCGTTCAAAGCTCCTATTGTGTAAGCCGTTGCAAGAGAAAGTACAAGCAAAACACCGCAAAGCACTTTTGCAGTCTGCTCTTGAAGAAGTGTTCCGATGAAAGACTTGCCGTCTCTTATGATTTTGTATTTTTCTTTGTTGATTATCTCGTCGGCAATGCTGCAAGATGCAAAGAGTAAAACGACCGACAAAACGAACAAAGCATAGAAAGCAACGCTCAAAGCAGGACTTAGCTCAAATACTTCGTAGAAATAATCGTGAATAAACACCCTTACGACAACCAAAGTTATCGCAACAAGGAGAATACTTTTCCAACGTATCAGTTCAAAGAAGTCTTTTATCATCTCTATTTGGTTTTATCTGATATTGTTTCTTTGATTTTCTGCCCTTCGGAGAAGACTGTGGTCGAAAGAACCTTGCCATTGCGGTTGTAGTTCTTCCAAGTGCCGTGCCTCAATCCCTCTTTGTATTCCCCTTCGGAGGCTTTCTTGTTTGCAGAATAGTATTCTGTCCATTTGCCATGAGGACGTCCGTTTTTGAAACCTTGTTGTCTTTGCTTGGCTCCGCTTGCCGAATAGAAAATCCACTCTCCGTCTTTTTTGCCTTGGGAATACGTTCCCTTTTCGACCAACACTCCGCCAAGGTATTTCTCCCATCTACCGTTCATTATGCCGTTTGTGTAGTCGCACTTTTGAAATAGGTCGCCGTCTTCGTCATATAAAATCTCGCAACCGTGCTTCAAGCCGTCCTTGTAGGCGGTTTGGGTCTTTCGAGTGCCGTCCGAATAAAATACTTCCCACGTTCCGCTCATCAGTCCTGCCGAAAAGCTTCCGCGTTCCATTGTTTTGCCGTCCTCAAACCAGCTTTGCCAAACGCCTTCTTCCTTTCCTGCAACATAGCTTCCCTTGTGGTGAATTTTTCCGTTCTCATAATAGGTTGTCCAAAGCCCTGTCCGGTTGCCGTTGTCGTACTCTCCTTCTCTCCATTTCTCACCTGTTTCATAGAAATAGACCCAATGTCCGGTTTCTTTGTCGTCTTTGTAGTTTCCTTTGCTGCCTTGCTTTCCGTTACTCCTATAATAATACGTCCAAAGTCCGTCTCGCTTGCCTGCCTTCAACTCTCCCTCCATGTCTTTGAGACCATTTTCATACCACCAGCAGGCTTGTCCGTCCAATTCGTCGTCTTTGTAAAAGGCTTCGGTCTTTTTCTGTCCGTTTGCGTAATATTCTTCAAACCTTCCCTGCTTTTTGCCGTCGATAATGGTGTAAGAGTATTGTAGTCTGCCGTTTGGGAAGAATGCCTTTGCTTCTCCGCTTCCCGAAAAGACCTCTGTTTTCTGCACTGTGCCGTTAGGATAGAAGTATGTCCACAGTCCGACTTTGTTTCCCTTGTTATCGTAACTTCCCACGGTCTGTTTGTTGCCGTTTTCGTGAAACCACGTCCACTCTCCGGTGCGAACGTTGTCTTGATTGAGCGTCCCTGCGGTTGCTTTCGAGCCATTGCTCCAATATTCTGTGAAATCCTTTGTCTGTGCCTGCATGGCAGCGAAGCACAACAGCAATGCTGTAAATAAAACCGAGCTTTTCATTGTACGAAACTTATCTTTTCTTCTTTGAATAGGTTACTTTAATTCTTGCAGGCTTGATTGTGTTGTTCGGACCGTTGAGAATAACTCTCGCAGCCGAAGAACGCCTTGCGTCGGGTATCAAATAAATATTCGGGTCGCTTATATTGCCGTTCAGATAGTTCTCCAAGTGCATCGTAATTCTCATTTTGTAGGAGTTGGTACGGCTGTCGTAATATCCGTCATAGAAGTCTCCCGAGGCTGTTTGTGCATCGTGAATTAACACAAGGGCGGTATCTTGGTTTATAACTGCCTTGCGGTAACACAAAATGCGTGAGGTAAAACTTGGATTGTTGATTTGGCTCAAATCAGAAACAGGAAATTCCAAAACGGCAGAGTTAATCGACACATCGTTCTCATCTCTGCCCTGATTGACTCTTGAAAGCCAATCTTCCTTAAAGTCATTTATGTTGATTTTTGCCAAAGATATTCCCATGTTTCCAAGATAGATGAGGTTATTTCCGTCAATGGTGTCGCCTGTTGCCAAAGGGGAAATGTCCGAAGAGGCAAAATCATAATCGTAGTGCATAAATCGTCTGCCCTTGGTCGGGATTTTGATGAGGTATTTCTGGTGAGTGCCGCCCTGAGTGTAATAGACAGTAATGCAGGAAGCCGTCGCCTCCATGTCGATGTAAGCCATAAGTCCGCGAGCGTCGAGTTTGTTAAGCTCAAATTTCAATCCCTTGAACTGACTTACGAAATCGTCGTTGCTGCCTCCGAAGTTTTTAATCTTCTCAAAGAACTCTCCCTCTATTTTTACTCTGAGGTGCGGGTCCAAAGTGTCGCTTCCTTCCACCACATCGGAGTTGTAATCAATCTGCACATTGTTTGAATATATAGGTTGCGAGAAACACTCGACATTGTCGAAACTATATTGTTTTGTGCTGTCAATTTCTTCACTCAACTCGTAAATATTCAGTCTCATCTGCCTGCCGCTCAACATTGTGTCTTCCGAATAGCCGCCTGCATACGCCAAAGTGAGTATCACAGAGTCGATATTGTCGTAAGTATTGAAGGCAGCCGAAGGAGTGGAAAGGGTGATTTGAGTATAAACAGACGACTTTACCGCACCAAACTTGCTGTCGCTATATTCTCCCAAGGTGTTGTAACGATAGTTGAGCGTTGCAAGAGAGTCTTCTCTGTAAAAGATGGCACTCATACTTATCCTGTCGTATGAACCGACGTCGAATTTGTCTTTCTCATCGACCAAATCCATGCCGAGAGTTTCGTCCTCATCAACACAAGAGGCGAACACAAACGGCAGGAACATCAATATGCACAAAATTCTTTTCATTGTATTTTGGTGTTTGTCAATCTTCGTCAATCACGGCAATCTTGTCGTACAATTCGCTCAGGCGGTCAGCCATTTCGGGCAGCGGAGCATAATCTATAATCGGCTTTTTGTTTGACTTGGCAAAGTCGATTAGTTCCTGATTTACGCCCTCTTCGGCAACGACCACGGCGTCCGAATAGGATATTGCAGCCTTCATAAGGTTCAAATAGGTCGGTTCTTTGTACAGCTTCCAGTCTTTGAGCGTTCCGCCGTCGGCTTTCAGTTTTTTGGAAAGGTTTTCGCACAAACTGCCCTCAAAGTCTTCGTTAAACAAAGAGAGGACAACCTTGCTGTTTGAGAAGAAAGGATTGTTTTTGTACTCGGTTCGCTTCACATAGAAGGGCAGAAGGGCGGCAAACCAGCCCGAACAATGAATGATATTGGGCTTCCAGCTTAGTTTCTTGATGGTTTCCAATACTCCTCTGATGAAAAATATAGCCCTTTCGTCATTGTCTGCAAACAAAGCACCGTCTTTGTCTGTTACGTTGGCTTTTCTTTGAAAGAAATCGTCGTTGTCAATGAAGTATATCTGCATTCTTGCAGCCTGAATGCTCGCTACTTTGATTATCAGTTGGTGGTCTGTGTCGTCAATAATGAGGTTCATGCCCGACAATCTGATGACTTCATGCAGTTGGTTCTTCCTTTCGTTGATGTCTCCGAACTTCGGCATGAAGTTTCTGACCTCTTTGCCTCTTTCTTGTATGTGTTGAGGCAGGTATCTGCCTATTTCGGCTCTTGCACCTTCTCCCAAATAGGGAGTGATTTCCTGATTGACGAACAAAATTTTTGCCTTTGTCATACTAAAAACGTGTTATAAGACTGCAAAGGTACGAAAAAAATGGCAAACTGCCTTGTTCTCACAAACAAAACGGCGTTTTATTCGACCAAAACGCCGTTTTGCAAAAATAAAACGCCGTTCTGTTTTACTGAAACGGCGTTTTGGTTTGATTGTTTTCTCTTTACTGAAAATCAATCGTTTGAGTTGCTGTTTTTAGTTGGCTTGTTCAGTCGATTGAGCGTTACATTCGTAACATTCATATCCGAAACAGCCTTTTTCTTTGATACATTGACCTTTGTTGTTGCAGTCAATGATTGCATTGCTCAGCTTGTGTCTCTGAACGGCTGCAAATACTATGTATGCCAACAGCACAACTACGCATCCCAATGCGATGTAGTACTTAGTTTTGTAACTCATTTCTATATTTTTTTGGTTAATACTATCAGAATAACCCGAAACCAATCGTAATTATTGTGTCGATTTCAAAAATCATATAGTCGATTTGGATTTACGCTTGCTCTTCCATGTTGTTTTCTTCCAAGATGTAGAGCGGACGATTGCGGACGTCGTTGTTTATTCGGGCGATATACTCGCCAATGATGCCGATTGTGATAAGCTGAACGCCTCCTATGAACAACACGCTGAGGATTAGCGATGTCCAACCGGTGATTGTGCTGTTGAAACAGAAGTGTGCAACAAGTGCATAGACGAGTGCAAGCAGCGAAACGATTGCCGCAACAATGCCCAAGCCCGATGCAATCTTCAAGGGCTTGTCCGAAAAGGCTGTAATGCCGTCCAAGGCAAAACGGAGCATCTTTTTGAGAGGGTAGTTCGTCTTGCCATAAATTCGGGCGTCCCTGTGGTAGTTCACAAAGGTCTGTTTGTAGCCAATCCACGAGATTTGACCGCGAATATACTTCGATTTTTCGGGCATATTTCGCAAATGCTTCACAATCACTTGGTCAATCAGTCTGAAATCTCCCACATCGACCGGAATGTCTATGCTGGTCATCGATGCCAAAAGGCGGTAGAATATTTTTGCGGTGGCTTTTTTGAACCATGTTTCGCCCTCTCGCGAGGTTCTTCGGGCATATACCACCTTGTAACCTTCCTTATATTTTTCGTACATCTGCTCTATGAGTTCCGGAGGGTCTTGTAGGTCGCCGTCAATTATCACGACAGCTTTGCCCGAGCAGTAGTCCAAGCCTGCACTGACCGCTATCTGGTGTCCGAAGTTGCGAGAAAAACTCAGATACTTCACATGAGGGTCTTTTGCTGCCAATTCCTTGATGCGAAGCAGGGTTTGGTCTTTGCTGCAATCGTTAATGTATATAATTTCATAGTCGGGGCTTATTTTGGAAAGGGTCTTAGTCATTCTTTCGTACATAAGTCCGACGTTTTCTTGCTCGTTATAGCTTGGTATTATCGCTGATATTTCCATTGTTTTGTTGTTTTTTCGATTTCAAAAGAAAAATATGGCTCGATATATGGCTGTCTGTTTCTTGTATTTCGTAGTGTTGGTCAAGCTTTTCCAAAGTTTCGGGTCGGTTTGCTTGCACACAGTCGCCCGATTGTAGTTGCTCAAAAATTTTTCTGTTGGCATATATTCCTTTCTCTTTCAGATAGTAATAGTAGAAGAAGTCAAGCTGTGCTCTTTCTTCGTTCAGGTAGCATATTTCGGTATATCGGTGTTGTAGCTTGTTGTTTGCGGCTGCTTTCATGAGGGTTACTCTCGAATAGTAGGCTTTGTTCTCTTCGGCTTCTTCCGAAAGAATATTGTGTTTTATTATTTCGCTGCAAGGGGAGTAGAAAACAGCTATAACAGCAAGGCTTACAACGATTTGCAAAACGGCGTTTGAGCAAAATGAAACGGCGTTTCGTTTTGGTAAAACGGCGTTTTGTCCGACTGAAAGGGCGTTTTGTTTTGCACGGAGCAAAAAAAACTTTTTTAAGAGCGTTCTGTGGATAAAATCGAAGCTCAAACCTATAATCACACAGAGCGAAGGGATAGTGGGAAGTGAGTACCATTGCAGCTTGGTTCGGGATATGGTTATGGTGATAAAGTAGGTGAGTGCAAGGCTTGTGCAGAAGAGGTTGGCTTTTCGGGTTTGTGGTTCTTTGGTAAGGAGGTTTAAGACAAACGAAGCAGGGACAAGCCAAAAGAAATAGGAGAACTGCACGTCTTTGAGGAAGCGATAGTAATACAAACCGTCGCCCGAATGTTGTTCCAAGGTCGAGAAAAATCTTCCTCCGACCTCGTTGTTCCATACAGAGAGCAGATAGCCATGGGAGGCACACTCTCTTGCAAAGTAAAATCCGCCGACCAAAAACACAAAAAATCCTCCTCCGATGTAGGTTGTGCGGTTTTTGGCAAGCGAAAGCAAGTCTTTGTCAAACAAAGCAAAAATAAAAATGCCTGCAAGGGGGATTGCAGCCTGTATTCCCTTGGTCAAAACTCCCAAAGCAAGGCAGAGAAAAAAGTAAAGCAGGTATTTGTTTTGTTTAAGTTGGGTATAAAGATAGAAAAATCCGCAGTAGAGAATGCAGAACATTATCATCAGTGCATCGTAGTCGGCACTTCGTCCGCAGTGATAGAAGAAAAGACCTTTGGAACATAGGAAAATAAGTGCCGAATAGAAGCCTGCAAGCGGTCGTGAGAGCTTTGAAGTGAAATAGAAGAGCGAAAGAGCCGAAAAAAACATCGCAAGAGCCGAGGGCAATCGCACTGCGGTTTCGGAAAGTCCGAAAAATCTTATGCTCAAAGCCTGCAACCACAAGAGCAAAGGCGGCTTGGTGTTCCACAAGTCGGGCTTGTAGTCAAAGGTAGAGACAAGATAGTTTCCGCTGTCGTACATTTCGTATGCCGAAGCTGCAAGACGGCTTTCGTCCCACTCCCTTAAAGGCAAACTTCCCAACCGTGGAAAGATTGTAAACGTCGCCACGGTTGAGAGGATTGCCACAAGAAGAATGTTCTTCTTGCAATTATTCATTCACTATGAGTTTTTGTATGATTGTTTGCTCGTTTGGAAGGAGTATTTTCACAAAATAAACTCCGCAAGGGGTTTGCGACAAGTCTATTGTGGCAGTTGTGCCGTTTGCAACGAACTTTTGCATTTCTCTTCCTTGAATGTCGGTGAGTGTAACGAGGCTTCCTGCTTCCAAGTTTTGAAGCGTTGTGGAGCAAGCAGCAGGATTTGGATACAAAGTGATGTTTGAAACGTTTGCAACGCTGTTTAGACCTGCTTCATCGAGGGTTGTGAAACTTGCAACGGCAATTTCTCCCCATTCTCCGTTGATATTTTGTCCCTGAGCGAGGGCATAGAACTCCGAACCGCTCTCCAAATCTTCCCAAACCCAGTCATCTACATCGTAAAGGGTGTAAGGAGAAAGTTTTAGTATTGACATACAAGAATCTGCTCCCACTTCGTTGAACAAATCTGCCGTTACCAAACCATTGTAATAAAGAGCTGTCTGGTCGTTAGGGGTGGTTATCATTCTGACAGAGTTTGTTGTTATCTCGCTAAGCTCGATTGTAACAATGCTTGTGCCTTCGCCTCCGAGAGAAGCCGTTGTTGCTGTTGTTACCGTTGCTTCTGCTGTGTCGGTTGCAGACATTGCCACAACGAATATTTCATATTCTGTTGCAGGAGCCATATCTGTCCAAGTGTATGAGGTATCTGATTGAAAATCTATACCCCATGCTGTAACCAACTGCTCCATTGTCATTCCGAAACCGCTTGCCCATTGACCCATTTCGCCGGTTGGTGCGGCACAAATGGCATAATGTGTGCAGGATTCGTTCATTGTGAATTGTGCAGTGATAGTAAAGGCGGTTGTTCCGTCGATTGATACTTCTACTGCGGGCGATTGGGCTTTCAAACCGAAGAAGCCTATCAACGCCAAGGCTAAAAAGATTGTTTTTTTCATGTTTGATTGTTTTTTGTTGTTTATAATAATTGTTTGATTTCGTCCATTATTTTTGCAGCCAAGGCATTTGCCGCAGCCATGTCCCTGCTCTCCGAATAGATACGAATGATTGGTTCTGTGTTACTTTTTCTCAAATGAACCCATTCGTCTTTGAACATAATCTTTACTCCGTCTGTTGTGAGGACTTCGCAATCGGCATATTTCTTTGCCATTTTTTCTAAAATCAAATCGACGTCCATGTCGGGCGTAAGCTCCATTTTGTTTTTGGAAATCTCATAATTTGGATATGAAGCCCTGAGAGAAGAGCAGCTCTTGCCGCTTTTTGCAAGCAAACTCAAAAATAAAGCTATTCCCACCAAAGCATCGCGTCCGTAATGCAGCTCCGGATAAATTACTCCGCCGTTTCCTTCGCCTCCGATTACCGCATTCTCTTGCTTCATCTTCTCTACAACATTCACTTCGCCCACAGCAGAGGCAAAATATCGCTGACCTCTTGCCTCGGTTACGTCTCTCAGTGCCTTGGTTGAGCTCATATTTGAGACTGTTGTGCCGGGTGTGTGCGACAAAACGTAGTCTGCAACCGACACAAGGGTGTATTCTTCCACAAAAGGCTTGCCATTTTCGCACACAATCGCCAATCTGTCCACATCGGGATCAACAATAAATCCCACATCACAGCCTTGCTTTACAACCTCTTGGCAAATCTGTGTAATGTTTTCGGGAAGCGGTTCGGGATTGTGAGGAAATACTCCCGTAGGTTCGTCATTCAGTGCGACAACTCGTTCAACGCCCAAACGGTTCAGCAGTTTTGTCAAAACCAATCCTCCTGTGGAGCAGACAGCATCGTAAGCCACTTTGAAATTTGCTCTCTTTATTGCATCGACATCAACCAATTTCAAAGCCAATACCTTTTCTATGTGTCTGTCTATTGTTGTTGAGTCTTTGATGCAGTGTCCGAGTGAATCGACTTCGGCAAACAAGAAATCTTCACTTGCTGCCAATTCCAAAACTCTTCGACCCTCGTCAGCAGAAATAAATTCCCCTTTGGCGTTAAGAAATTTCAGTGCATTCCATTGCATAGGGTTGTGGCTGGCAGTAAGGATTATTCCTGCATCTGCCCCTTTCTCTGTAACGGCAACCTCAACCGTAGGAGTGGTTGAAAGACCTGTGTCGATGACATCAACTCCCATTCCCATAAGTGTTCCTGTTACCAAATTAGATACCATTTCCCCCGAAACCCTTGCGTCTCTGCCGAGAACGATTGTTATTTTCTCCTTGCCGTAACGCTCTTTGATAAAAGCAGCAAAAGCAGATACGAATTTAACTGTGTCTATGGGTGTAAGACCTTCGCTTGTTTTTCCTCCGATTGTTCCTCTGAAACCGGAAATTGATTTAATTAGTGCCATAATTATTTGTTATTGATGTGCAAAGATAGTGTTTTTGACAAACACAAAGGGCAAAAAGCACAAAAAAAAGGAGCAAAGTGTGTATGCTTTGCTCCTTTGCGATAAATCGTTTGGCTTAAAAATCAGACAAAACGAAACTGCAATTCGTCGTTTGCAAGAAACATTTCGACTTTGCAAGCCTCTTGTACCGAGCCTTCAATCATAAAAATTGACAGTTTGTCGATAACATATTTTTGAACTGCCCTCTTGACGGGTCTTGCTCCCAAATCGGGCTGATAACCCTTGTCTGCAAGATAGTCCAAACTCTCTTCGGTGCAGTGAAGCTCGATATTCTTTTGTTGCAAACGCTTCTTCAATCTTTCGATTTGAAGCTGTACTATCTGCCTTACCTGCTCTTTCATGAGTGGTTTGAAGACTACAATTTCGTCAATCCTGTTTAGCAATTCCGGTCTTATGGTTTGCTTCATCAAATCCAAGACTTCGTTTTTTGACTTGGTCCATTCGCTTTCGTTTCCGGCTTTATTGCCCTCTATTGCCTGCTGCAAGATTTCCGAACCGATGTTTGAGGTCATTATAATAATGGTATTCTTAAAATCGACCACCCTTCCCTTGTTGTCGGTCAGCCTTCCGTCTTCCAAAACCTGCAAAAGGATATTGAAAACATCGGGATGTGCTTTCTCAATCTCGTCAAGCAACACAATCGAATAGGGTTTCCTTCTTACAGCTTCGGTTAATTGACCGCTCTCTTCGTATCCCACATATCCCGGAGGAGCTCCTATCAATCTGGAAACTGTATGCCGTTCCTGATATTCGCTCATGTCTATTCTGACCATAAGATCTTCTTTGTCAAAGAGCAGTTCTGCCAAAGCTCTTGCAAGCTCTGTTTTACCGACACCCGTACTTCCCAAGAAGGCAAACGAACCTATCGGTCTGTTTTCGTCAGCCAATCCGCTACGACTTCGTCTTATTGCATTGGCAACGGCTTCTATTGCTTCCTCTTGACCGACTACTCTCTTTTTTAGTTCGTCTTCCAAGTGCAAGAGCTTGTCTTTCTCGCTCTGCATCATCTTTGTAACAGGAATACCCGTCCATTTGCTGACCACTTCGGCTATGTGGTTGTCATCGACCTCCTCTGTAAGCAAAGCTCCCTTGGCTTGCATTTGTTTCAAACGCTCCTTGTAGTTTTGCAAATCGGTCTCGGCAGTTTTTATCTTGCCGTAGCGAAGTTCTGCAACCTTGCCATAGTCGCCTGCTCTCTCGGCTTGCTCGGCTTCAAACTTGTAACGCTCTATTTTTTTGACCTCGTCCTGAATTGCATCTACGCATTTCTTTTCTTCCAACCAGCGTTTACGCAAGCTGTCTCGCTCGACTTTGAGGCTGTCAATTTCGTCCGAAAGTTCCTTTACCTTCTTTTCGTCCTTTTCTTTCTTGATTGCAACTCTCTCAATCTCCAACTGCATCAAACGTCTCTCAATCTCGTCAAGCTCTTCGGGCGAGGAGTCAATCTCCATTCTTAATTTTGCAGCAGCCTCATCAATCAAATCTATTGCCTTGTCGGGAAGGAAACGATTGGTTATGTATCTTGCCGACATCTGTGCCGCAGCCACAATGGCAGAGTCCTTAATCCGCACATGATGATGCACTTCGTATCTTTCTTTCAGACCTCTCAAAATACTGATTGTGTCAGCCACCGTAGGTTCGTCTACAATCACCATCTGAAAACGACGTTCCAATGCCTTATCCTTCTCAAAATACTTCTGATATTCGTTAAGCGTTGTTGCACCTATGGCTCTTAGTTCGCCTCTTGCAAGGGCCGGTTTGAGAATATTTGCAGCGTCCATTGCACCTTCGCCTCCTCCTGCACCCACAAGGGTATGTATCTCATCGATAAAAAGAATTACATCACCTTCGGAGGCAATCACTTCATTGACTACGCCTTTCAATCTCTCTTCAAACTCGCCTTTGTATTTTGCTCCGGCAATCAATGCACCCATGTCCAAAGAATAAATCAGCTTGTCTTTCAAATTCTCCGGCACATCTTTCTTAAAAATTCTCTGTGCCAAGCCTTCGGCAATCGCAGTCTTGCCTACGCCCGGCTCTCCGACCAAAACGGGATTGTTTTTCGTCCTTCGGGACAAGATTTGCAAGACCCGGCGTATCTCTTCGTCTCTTCCGATTACGGGGTCGAGCTTTCCTTCTTTTGCTTGCTCGATAAGGTTGTGAGCAAAGCGGTTTAAGTTTTCAAATTTCTTGTTTGTTGCTTCCATAATGTCTATTTGTTTTTACATAAAGACAAAACAAGAAGTGTTCCAAAAAGTTTCAAACTGACAAAAATGCTTCTCCAATCGCCAAATTGCCCTCTGAACATGACAATTTTTCCATTCTCTGAAATAAAACGCCCTTTTGCTCGAATAAAACGGCGTTTCACAAAAATAAAACGGCGTTTTATTTCGCCAAAACGCCGTTTTATTTCGCCAAAACGCCGTTTTATTTCGGGCTTTTTAAGGCGATATTTTTTCGATAAATCACAACTTTTTTGTACCTTTGCCGTTTGGATATAAAGTTCAAAGAATATGGAGAATATAAACGAAAGATTGGGAATTATTCCTCAAGATAAACTGACGCAAAACACCGATTACATACATCAATATATAGGTCTGCGTCTTGCAGCTTTGGGTGTGGAAATGCAAACCGACGGAATGAGTTACGAAGAACAGAACTTCATGAAGTGTCTCAAAGGTTTGCTCTCCAACTACAAAGAAAGAGAACTGCTTTACAACAACAACCTATGCCCGATGGACGAAAGAATACAGAATTTCTTCGACAGCTATTTTTCATCGGTCAAGGGAGTGGAAGATATTAAGATTCCGATGCGTACATTCACCTTGGACACATACGGAGTTGCCAGAGAACTCGCCCTTCCCAAGGGAAAAGACGAGTATATCTCCGAATATGTGTCTTCATACAGAGTAAAGCAAGGCGTACTTCATAATCCGAAAAACGACCGCAGGACAACAAAAGGAGTATTCCACATTGCAGAAGGCGGACTTCCGATACCCGACGACAAAAAAGCCGTTCCGATGGCAACAGCCAAGTATATATTTCACCGAGCTTTCGCAGAAACAGGCGAAATCATGGAACTGCCGTTCACATCTCAAATGGAAAAGGGAATACGTCTTTTTGTCTCTTTGCTCTTGAAGCCTGTCATCTGTCCCAAGGTTGAAGGCGTGAGCGAAGAAAAGAACATGGAGATACGCTTTTTTGCTCCCGGTTCTTTGGTTTGCAACTTAGACTTTGTCGAAAGCATATTCGGCAACGGCGGAAGCCCGTACCATATCAGCAATGACTCGGCTTTGGACGTCGAACATTGGACGGGACACACAGGCTGCATCGTTTTGGCACCGCAGCTCACCAAGCTCACCAAGAAAGAATGCGGACTTCCACATATCAGTCAGGCAACCGAAAGACAGAAACGCGACGGAATGTGTTGGGAAAAGGAGGACGAGTTGTACAACGACGGACAATCGTTCAAGTTATGCGTGAGAACACAAGACGGAATTATCGCAACAGTCATTGCAGACAACTACTTTGGTTACTCAAAGAAAGAAGTCAAGACAATGATGAGCTATTCTGCCAACATATACGGCTCTGCCGAAGAAGAGCATGCGGGAGGGGCGTTGGTCTTTCCGGGATACAATCAGGGCGACACCTACTTTGCAAACCCCATGAAGGTAAAAAACACCTTTGCAGAGGTCAAAGAAAACTGTCAAGACTTCATCGACTTCAAACCCGAAGGCTATGGAATTGACAAAAATTACGACAATATCTACTACCTTCCCGAAAACACTACCTTCAATGTGCCTACTCAGGAAATCAAATGGAAGCATTCGGGAGGCGAACACAAACTAAAACTCCTTCCAAACAAGATATACATACTTCCGAACGGCAGCAAGTTCCGCATGGAAGCCTATTCGGGAGCATTGAACTACCGATTGGTCGAAATAGTCGGCGACGGAGTGTTCTGTCATAAGCCTTGTACGGTGAGCGGAGGCGGAAAGAGCGAAATTTCAAAGTCTATTGCCGATGCCATTTTCGGAGGTCCTTTCTTTATAAGGGACTTTGAGAAAGATTTTGCGAAGGTTGAGGAGATTATAAACTACGATTATTCCAAGAGATACAACTCTTTGAACAACGAACCGATACCTTACAGCCGCAGCTTCCTCAATTCGAGACGTTCGATGGGTTCTGTAATCAAGCTGTTGACCCCTTCGAGCGAATATACCAAGGAATACAACGAATGGTTGCAGGGATTGCCTCAATATGTCAAAGGAATAGCATTCATCATCAAGCGTTTCTACAAAGAAGAATGGGGAAATGAATGGAAAAAACACTTTGGCGTCGATATTTTGAACGGCACTCCGGGCAACGAATTGAAGTTTGGCGACAAGAAAATCTTTGCCCGATATTTGAGAGTGGGCTTTGCCGAAGACGGAACGTGGAGAACATTCAAGTTGCGTCAAGACTTCGTTCACTCCGACAAGGTTCAAATGGAAGATGACATCAGTGCAACAACCGTAATCCCCACAAGGCTGTTGAGCAATCTTGGAAAGGCTTCGGGATTGCAAAGTGTCAAGTTGGTAGAAAACTGTGAATATAGATTTTTCCAGCGACCTGACGATGCAATAATAAGAGGCTACGACAAGAAAGCCGAAAGCGATTTGGCAACTCCTAATACCTTTATATCAAACTACGAACCCCTTTCGCCCGATGATGCTCGCGAAATTGTGGAAGACGTAATCAACTTCGACAGATTTACCTCTCCGATGAGAGAATTGATAAAAGAAGAAGCCGAAAAGAGAGACAGCAAATATTTTGTTTCGTCTGCTCACCCGAGATTGGTAAACGGCAAACCTTCAAAGAACGTTCGTTATCTTCAAACCCGAAACGACTTAATCAATCCGCAAGAAAAATACATTGCAGAGGTAGGAATACGTCTTGCAAGGAAACTTAAAGCCGGCGACCCTTTGTATATCCCTGTCAATGCGGTACTTCCGGGCAGAAGAAACAACAGAAAAGAAGAGGGAATACGTCCTTTGGCAGTCTATAACCCTATTCACTACCAAGAATTGCCGGAGTTGTTCATGGACTTCATCTGTTCGCTTACCGGAAAAAGCCCTTCGACAACGGGAGCCGGCTCGGAGGGAGCATTAACCAAAGGACCGTTCAACGCTTTGTGTGCAGTAACCGATTTGAACAACGCTTTGGTGTCGTTTATCCTAACAGGATATGACGGATTTACCACTCCTGCGGGCTATATCGGCAGCAAATACAGAATAGACCACGATTTGAGCCTGCTCACTCCCGAACTTTGGGCAAGGCTTACCCCCGAAGAGAGAGACCCTAAGCATATGATAGCAAACGGATACCTCGAAAAGATAAACGATTTCACCTACGGAGGAAAATTGGTCAGAGCTTCGGTATTGGGATACAGGATAACAGACAAATTTGTGGTCAATTACTACGGACGAGTGTTTGAAAATCCTAACGTAGTCTTCACCGACGAGATGTTAAAGCCCGAGTTGCAAAGCATGGACGAGTATGTAGACGGAGTAAACAACATTGTGGAAAACCAAAAGAGGGTCGCAATGATGTACTTCAACGACGGAAGCGTCAATGCCGCCGTAGAACCATTGAAAGCTCTTCTACATATAATGGTATATGGCGAATATAAGGGAATGACCTTGCTGAGCGACGAGTTCAGAGCAATGTTTACTCGCGAAAACATGATGGAAAGCGATTGGTACAAGGAGAGATTGAGAAACAAACACGTCAATGACATTGCCTTGTGGCAGAAACACCAAAACTACTTGTTGAATTTCTTGAACCGTGCAACCAACTTGGACGAAGAAAAGCAACAAGAGATTAAGGATAAAATGCAAGTTGTTTCGGACAGACTTGCCTTTGTCAAGAGCCAAGAGTATTACAATATGCTTGTCGGCACGATTGGAAAAGACAATCTTTATATGTAGAAAATAAAACGGCGTTTCACAAAAATAAAACGCCGTTTCGTCCGAGCAAAACGCCGCTTTATTTCACCAAAGCGGCGTTTTATTTTTGTCTGAGGGTGTTTCGGGCTTTTGTTTTGTTCAAAAAGTGGTCATTTTGTACGTTTTATGGCATTCGGATACAATAAAAACTTGACAAACGGTGTTTTCTTTTGTATCTTTGCACGCTTTTGCGTTTTGCAAAGCCGGAATGATTAAACAAGAAAAAGGCATAGTCATTATGAAACTTTCACAATTTAAGTACACTCTGCCTTCGGAGTTGATAGCTCAACATCCTTCGAAACAGAGAGACGAATCGAGATTATTGGTTGTTCACAAGGACACGGGAGAATTTGAAGACAGGATTTTCAAAGATGTCTTGGACTATTTTGATGAGGGAGATTTGTTCGTGTTCAACGACACTAAGGTGTTCCCTGCTCGTTTGTATGGAACAAAAGAGAAGACAAATGCAAAAATAGCGGTCTTTCTTTTGAGGGAAATCAACGAAAATACCCGTCTTTGGGATATTTTGGTCGATCCGGCAAGGAAGATAAGAATTGGAAACAAGCTCTACTTCGGAGAAAATGACGAATTGGTTGCCGAAGTTATCGACAATACCACTTCGAGAGGCAGAACGTTGAGGTTTTTGTTCGACGGAACAAACGAAGAGTTCCATGCTCTTTTGAAAAAGCTCGGACATACTCCGCTGCCTGACGATTTGCTGAGATTGAGAGAGCTTACGCCCGAAGACGATTACCGCTATCAGACCATTTATGCAAAGAACGAGGGAGCTGTTGTGGCACCTACGGCAGGCTTTCACTTCTCTCGTGAAGTCATAAAGAAAATGGAAATCAAGGGAGTGGACTCTGCTTTTATCACATTGCACAGCGGACTTGGCAATTTCCGCCCCATAGAAGTCGAAGACCTCACAAAGCACAAGATGGATTCGGAACAGATGATAATAAACGAGGAAAATGCAGCCTTGATTAACAAAGCCAAGGCGGCAGGACGAAAGGTCTGTGCAGTGGGAACAACGTCGATGAAAGCAATAGAGACAGCTGCAATAATAGACCACAGGGTCAAGGTTTACGACGGCTGGACCAACAAGTTCATTTTCCCTCCTTACGAGTTTGCAATAGCAGATGCGATGATTACCAACTTTCATCCTTCGCTTTCTTCGATGCTTATGATGACTGCGGCGTTCGGTGGATATGATTTGGTGATGAAAGCGTACAAGTATGCGATAGAACAGAAGTACAGATTCTTGACCTACGGTGATGCAATGCTCATCATACAATAAATATGTGATAATCGTTGCAGGCGGCAGCGGCAGACGAATGAGTGCTTCGGTAGAAAAACAATTTCTTCCCTTGGGTGAGAGTGTTGTTTTGATAGAAACGCTCAAAATGGTGAGCAGTTCCGTTCCCGATGCGAAGATTGTGTTGGTGCTTCCTATCGGACGGGCTGACTATTGGAGGAGCTTGTGCGACAAATACAACTGCCGGATTGCTCACAGCTTGGTCGAAGGAGGCAGCGAGAGGTTTTTTTCGGTCAAGGCTGCGATTGACAGCATTGAATGCATAGGCGAAAAAGCTCTTGTGGCAATTCATGACGGAGTGAGACCCTTTGCCGACAAGCAAATCTTTGACGAGTGCTTTGAAAAGGCGGCAGAGTGCGGTGCTGCGGTCTCTTGCTGCGATTGTACCGACTCTGTGAGGTATCAAAACAAGTCGATAGACCGCTCGGAGGTCAAACTTGTGCAGACACCTCAGTGCTTTGAGCTGTCGTTATTGCAAAAGGCATACGCCCAAACCTACAATCCGACCTTTACCGACGATGCTTCTGTTGTCGAAAGTCTCGGAACAGAGATAGCATTGGTCGAGGGAAAAAGAGAAAACATAAAATTGACAAAACCATTTGATTTTGTGATAGCAGAAAGTTTGATCAATGGAAAACTTAATTAAAGACTTATTTTACAAAACCTACGGGGTGCAACCCTCAAACATAATACCGCTGTCGGCACACGGCTCGGCAAGGAGGTATTTTCGCATACTAAGTGCAACAGACAGCGTTTTGGCAACTTACAACGAAGACAAGAAAGAAAATATCGCCTTTGTAGATTATGCCAAGCAGCTGAAACAACGAGGACTGAACGTTCCGGAAATCATAGCCGTCGATTTGGACAATGGAGTGTATTTTCAAGAAGACTTGGGCGATGAAACGCTTTTTGATTTCTTGCAAAAGGCAGACGAAAATCAGATAAGGGACATTTATACCAAGATAGTGAAGTTGTTGCCTCGTTGGCAGGTTGAGGCAACTCGCGGCTTTGACTACACAAATGCCTATCCGAGAAAGCAGTTTGACGCTCAGAGCATTCAGTGGGACTTGAATTATTTCAAGTACTACTTTTTGAAATTGGCAGAAATACCATTTGATGAAGAAGGATTGGAAGAAGACTTCTCGGTTTTGAAGAGCTATCTTTTGGATACGAATTGTACCTATTTCCTATATAGGGATTTTCAGTCGCGAAACATCATGTTGGCAAAAGATGACGTCTATTTCATCGACTTTCAGGGTGCAAGACAAGGAGCGTTGCACTACGATTTGGCATCGCTTCTTTATGATGCCAAAGCCAATCTTGACGAAGATTTGAGAGAACAGCTTTTGCAGACCTATTTGGAGGAACTTTCCGGATACATAGAGGTCGATAAGCAGGACTTTATCGACAGATATTATGCGTATGTAACAATCCGAATTATGCAGGCAATGGGTTCGTATGGTTACAGGGGATATTTTCAGGGTAAGACACACTTTTTGCAAAGTATTCCTTACGCTTTGAAAAACATATCTTTGCTCAGAGAGAAAAAAAGATTGAAACTGCCGCTTGTTTACCTTGATAATGTGTTTGAAGCGATGATTGGCAGCGAGAAATTGAGAAATATATCAGAACAAGGCTACAAACTCACTGTCAATATCAAGAGCTTCTCTTTCAAGAAGGGCTATCCGCATGACACCAGCGGAAACGGAGGCGGTTTTGTGTTTGATTGCAGATGTCTTCCCAACCCCGGACGATACGAAGAGTACAAACAACTTTGCGGAACAGACAAGCAGGTCATCGAATACTTGGAAAAAGAACCCGAAGTGGAGAAATTTTACCTTGCGGCAAAGACAATGATAGAGCAAAGCATAGACAAATACAAGCAAAGGAAGTTTACTTTTCTCAGTGTTTATTTTGGCTGTACCGGGGGCAGACATCGCAGTGTTTATATGGCTCAACGTCTTGCACAAGAGCTTAAAAAAGACAGCAAACTCAATGTTGTGGTACAGCATGTTGAGCAAAACAGCTAAAAAAAAGAGGGAAGAATATTGCAAATTCAAACAAAACTATTACCTTTGCAAGACCAAAGGAAGAGAAAAAACGATTTAGAGTAAAAACAAAAAAACAAACAATAAGCAATGAAAGTTAGAAATATTATTTCGGTGGTACTTGCAATCGCCGCTGTGGCATTGGCAGTTGTATTATACAATTGTATAATGCACCCTGTGAAGTTTGACAATGAGTACAATAAGCGTTCGGAAGAAGTAATCGCGAAGTTGAAAGACATTCGCGTTATTCAGGAGACTTATAAGCTGGCGAAAGGAGAATTTTGTGGCAATTTTGATACCATGATGGTCTTCTTGAACGAAGGACGAGTGCCAATGGTAAAGAAAGTGGGTACATTGCCTGACGATATGACAGAGGCAGAAGCCTTGAAGCAAGGTATATTGAAAAGAGACACCACTTACGTCAATCCGTTGGAGAAGTTGTACGAAGAAAAGAAACTTCAAACTCCGAGAGAAAAGATTGCCGACCTCAGATATATCCCACATTCTGAGAATGGAAAGACAGAATTTTCAATAGAGGCAAAGAAAATCAACAAGAGTGGCGTAGATGTGTCTGTCTTTTTGGTAACAGCACCTATCGAAACCTACACTTTCGGTATGGACAGACAAGATGTGATTAACCTCAAAGCCGAATTGGAAGACAAGAATAAATATGCAGGTTGGAAAGTTGGCGATTTGGAACAACCAATCACCGATGGTAACTGGGAATAATCAACATTGTGAAAAATAATGGGAACTTTTAATCTAAAACAACTGTATAAGGTTGATACAGATATAGTTGCCGCAGAAACAAGAATGTCCATTTGCTTGCAGGCAAATGGATTTTCTTTTTCACTGATTGGCAATGACTCACAAAAATTGTATGTTGTGGGAGAGTTTGAGTGCGACTTGTCAGGCACTATACCTACTGTAATGAACACAATCAAGGAATGCTTTGCCTCGATTGGCGTAAAGATGTTCCGATTTGCAAGCATCAGAGTGGTATGTACCACACAAAAAAATGTGTGGGTTCCCTATAAGCTGTTCGATATTGAAAAGAAGAAAGATTATCTCAAACCTGTTGCGGAGGTTCACGGCAACGAAACAGTGTTGTCAAACGTTTGCGAAAAGGTAGATGCGGTCAGCGTGTTTGCATACCCGATGCACAAATACAGCGGTGTCAAGATATTGATAAACAAGGCAGAGTATTGCTCTCAACAGCAGGTGTTGGCAGAGTATGCCTACGATATATCCGGATTTTCTTGCAATACCCTTTTGGTCAATAAGCGTCAGAATGCGTTGGACTTGACCTTGTTTAAGGGCAATACCTTCACGTTGAGCAACACAATCACTTACGACACCACCGAAGACATGATTTACAATCTGCTCTTTGTCTTGCAGCAGACCGAAGTCGATACAGAAGCGGTCAAATTGTTGATTACCGGAGACAATTATACGGAAGCGGAATTGCAAATGTTGAGACGCTATGTCAAAGATGTGTCATACGCCAATCCTATGGAGAACATAAGAGTAGGAGTGGAGTTTGATGAGGTTAATTTGCAAAACTATTTCTTGGTTTTAGCATAATCTTGATATGAGAATAATTGCCGGAGATTTGAGAGGTCGCAGACTGCATCCCCCTATGGGCTTGCCGGTTCGTCCGACCACAGATATGGCACGCGAAGCTCTCTTCAACATATTGCGAAACAGAGTGGAGTTTGACCAAGTGTCGGTATTGGATTTGTTTAGCGGCACGGGAGCAATAGGTTTCGAGTTTGTTTCGCGAGGAGTGAAGCATGTAACCAGCGTAGAACTCAATCCAAAATGTGTAGATTTCCAAAAACGCACTGCAGAGGAGTTCGGATTGAACAATTTCGTAGCTTTGAGAATGGACGCTTTCAACTTTTTGGGACGAAGCAGACAAGCGTTCGACATAGTCTTTGCAGACCCTCCATACGAGTTGAAACAATTTGACATCATACCCGAATTGGTTTTGAAAAGTTTTCTCAAACCATACGGCATCTTTGTTTTGGAACACAGCAAAGCCCACGACTTCAAAAGCAATCCTTACTTTGTCGAACAGAGACACTATGGCAAGGTGAATTTCAGCTTTTTTCAAAAAGAACAAGAGGAATAACATCAGATTTTTTTACGATAATATGCAGAAGAAAGTAGCATGTATAGGCAATGCCTTGGTCGATAAGGTGTGTATGTTGCAGAGCGACAATTTGCTTTGCGAACAAAATCTCCCCAAAGGTAGTATGCAGTTGATAGACGAAAAGGAGAGCAAACGCCTTCAAGCCTTTACGCAAGAACTCAAAAGCACATTGGCAACAGGCGGTTCTGCTGCCAACACAGCAAGCGGAACAGCCAACATGGGTATAGAAACAACCTACATAGGAATGGTTGGAGACGATGAACTCGGAGATTTTTATATCCAAGATATGCAGCAGAACAACATATCGACTTGTATTTTTCGCAATTCCGATATGCAGACCGGCTTGGCATTGGCACTTGTTTCGCCCGACGGAGAGAGAACCTTTGCCACCAACTTGGGAGCAGCAATTACCCTTTCGGTAGATAACATCGGCCAAAGTCTCTTTGAGGGCTGTGAATACCTGCACATCGAAGGCTATTTGATAAGCAACCACGACCTTTTTGAGAAAATAATCACCTGTGGCAGGCAGGCAGGTTGTAAAATCAGCATCGACCTTGCCTCATACAACGTTGTGGAAGAAAACCTTGACTATTTGAAGAGAGTATGCAAGGGAGTACACATCATTTTTGCCAATGAGGAAGAGGCAAAGGCTTTCAGCGGAAAAGAAGCCGAGGAAGCTCTCGAATACATTGCACAATATGCAGACATAGCAGTTGTGAAGGTGGGAGCGAAAGGCTCATTGATTTCTTCGCAAGGAAAAGTTGTGAAGGTGGGAGAAACATTCCGCAACAAGATTGACACCACAGGAGCGGGAGATCTTTATGCAGGAGGCTTCTTGGCAGGATTGTGTATGGACAAAGACCTGAGCATTTGCGGTAAAATGGGCAGCGTCTTGGCAGGAAACGTGATAGAAGTCATGGGAACCAAGATGGATTGCGAGCGTTGGAACAAGATTAAAACCGAAATAGCATCATTGTAAAGAATAAAAGGCATTGATGTAATAGCAATACAGAGTATTGAAAACTCAAGTCGCCGTCTTCTGCATCAGAAAACGGCGACTTGAGTTTAATAATAAGTCCCTAAAAATCAATATTCAAAACTCATCGAATCGTCGGTGTTGAAGTCTGTATCCAAAATCTGAGAACGAGAGTTTTGATTTCTCTCACCATTTTTTTGCAAAGAAACAATCATTGCACCAACCATTTTGGTCATCTCAACCAAGGTTTCGTGCGATTGCTCGTATTGTTCGTTGTCAAACACTCCATTTTTGAAAGCCAAAGTAGAAATGACAACGCAAGTTCTTATCTCGCTTTTGGCATCTTTCAAAAATTGAATAAACTGAGGTTTGTGTCTTGCAGAGCCTTCGGCAATGTTTTCTGCAATTTTTGATGCGGCAAGAGCCAAAGGTTTGAGAATGACTTTTTTCTCGAAATCGCTTGCAGATTCGGATTGTTGCATTACCCATTTGAAGTAGTCTAATGCTTTGTCGTACACTCTTAAATCTTCAAATCTGAAAAAGCTGACTGTCTTGGTTTGATTTTCCATAATGATTAAATTGTTGGGTTAGTAAATGTTTTATTTTATTCCTGCAAAATATTTCATGAATTGAACACGATGGAATGCCGATGAGTTGTCATTCTTTCCGACAGCCAACTTCCCTTTGAACTCATCTATGTTTTTGAAACCCTTTTCTTCCATCCATTGAACCAATCGGGCATTTGCCTCACTGATAAACTCCACTCCCTGCTCATACACAGCCGAAACAACCTGCACTGTTGAAGCTCCTGCCAACAAAAGTTTTATCACATCGTCGGGTTTGTGAACGCCTCCGCCTGCTGTCAGCGGACAGTGGACGATGTTTGAGAGAATTGCCGTCCAACGAATAACATTCGGCAAATCGCTTGGTGAAGAGAAAACGTTTGAAGGCTCAACACTCATTTTGTCAATGTTAATGTCCTGTCCTGCAAAGCGGTTGAAGACGTGTAGATTGGAAATACCCATCCACGAAATCTTCTGAGCAAACCTTGCAAGAGAAGAAAAATAAGAACTAATCTTTATAGATATTGGAATAGACAAAGCACGTTTCATGCTTTGAATGACATCTTCATAAAAACGTTCCACGTCATCAGTAGTCAGGTTCACGTCCGAAGGAAGGATAAACATATTTAGTTCCACACCATCGGCACCTGCCTGCTCCATCTTGCCTGCAAAAGAAATCCATTGAGAAGCCGAAACGCAATTCACACTCGCAATCACGGGAATTGAAAGCTCGGCTTTTGCATTCTTGATAAGATTTACATATTTGTCAAGAGACTGTTCCTGAGTGTGAGAAACAACATAGTCGTATGTCTCGGGAGAGAAACCAAAATCAAAAGAAAAATTTACCGAGTTTGCCATCTCTTGCAAAATCTGCTCTTCAAAAACAGACTTCAAAATTACGGCACCGGCACCTGCCTGTTCGATTTTTTTTAATGTATCCAAGTCGGAAGTCAATCCGCAACTGCCGACAACAACAGGGCTTTTAATCTTTAACCCCATGAAATTAGTTGTAGTATCCATAGTAACCTTCAATTTAGGAGGCAAAGGTATGAAATTATTTCTTACGCAACAAATAAATTTCAAGAAAAGATGATAAATTTTTGGTTTTTCTCTCGGATAAGCAAACAAAAGCACCCCAAGTTCACATTTTCAAACAAAAATTCTTGCATTTCAAGAAGAAAACGTATCTTTGCAAACTGAAAAAATAAACTTAGTACAAAAAGGATTGAAAATGGATACAGAGAAGAACATCACAAATCAAGAAAATCACGAAGACAAGAGCTTCAATGTAGGCGAATTGGTATCAAGTTCCGAACAATTTTTAGAGAAGAACCGCAAGGTAATCATTATCATTTTGGCAGTTGTGGTGCTTGGAATAGGAGGATTCTTTGCATACAAATACCTATATGCAGCACCAAGAGAGAAAAATGCAAGTGCAGAACTATTTGCAGCACAGCAATACTTTCAAAACGAAGACTTTGAAAAGGCATTGAAAGGCGACGGAAAGCACGGAGGATTGTTGAACATAATAGACGAATACGGCTCGACAAAGAGCGGAAAGTTGGCATCGTACTACGCAGGTGTCATCTACTTGCAAAAAGGCGAATACCAAAAAGCAATAGACTACTTGTCAGACTTTTCGACCGACGACGTGTTTATGAAATATCAAACCAAAGCACTCCTTGGCGATGCTTATGCAGAATTGAACCAATTAGACAAGGCAATATCATATTACAAAGAAGCAGTCAAAGGCGACAACGACCTTTCCACACCTTTCGTTTTGATGAAGATGGGACAAATATATGAGATGCAAAACAAGAACAAAGAAGCCTTGGATTGCTACAAACAAATAAAGAAAGACTATCCAAGCTCGATGGAATACAGAGAAGTCGAGAAATACATTTCAAGAATAGAAGCCCTCTGAGCCGACATTCTCAAATAATAAACAACAAAAAAGCTGCCCGACAATCATTCGTCGGGCAGCTTTTTTGTTTGATGCGAATACTATATTCAGATAATTTACCACCATTGCAACAAACAATATGTTATTTGTTTGAATACAAAAACCGGTAAGTAAAAATAATATGATAACATTGCAAGGGTAAAAGCACTCTGCTTGTATGAGTCTGTGTTTTGACTTAGAAAGCCAAATAACAACTTCTTTCTATATTTTTCGACGATAAAAATCAAGGATTTTAAGCGATAGGTTTGGGTAAATTTTTCACCTGTTTTGTGAGCCAAATGAGGCTTTTTCGGACTGAGGTTTTACCTTGCTGCAACAACATAAGGGTTTTTGCTCACTAATACGAAGTCTTTTTGAAAAAAGACGAAGTGTTAGCACACAAAAGACGAAGGATTAGCGAGCTTAAGTCTTCGTCTTTTTTCAAAAAGATGCAGTCTTATTTTACCCGCACTAACACTTACTTTGCTTAAATCAACACTTATTTTGCAAACACCTAAAACTCAAACGATTGCTAAACGCTCAAATACTCGCAAAAATCGACCCCGACACTGACCGACCTCAAAAAATCGCCTGCATTTCGGCTTAAGAGACCGCCAAATGTTAAATAATTTGCTTGCGGAAACTTAATCGGTGTTGCGGAATACAAAACGATAACAACCTTTCTCCGAACAGATGACAAATAGAAAGAGTTGCAAAGCATACTGCCTTGCAACTCTCAAATAAAAATGTTTAGTCAATTTATCGCCTTACTCGACAATTAGTTTCTTTGTGGTGTTTCCAATCATGAGAGTATAAACTCCGCTCGGAAGGTCTCTAAGGTCAAGCCTTACGCTCTCTGTGCCTGCCGAAAGGTCAAACGTTTTGATAACTCTTCCTACAAAGTCTGCAATTCTGAGTAAGCTATGCTCTTGCAATGCCTTAAATTCCACGGTCGCAAAGCCTCTTACAGGGTTCGGATAAACAACAAACTCCCTTGTGCTTTCAACCTCCTGCAAAGAAACTGAGCAATCTTCCTCAATGCGATTTGGGAAATACTCATTCCACAGCGAAGAAGTGTAAGCCTCCAAACTACCACAAGGGACTGTTACATTGCAATTATTCGGGTTAGGGAAAACGTAATTACCAATCACAGGAGGAACAACAGCATTAGAAACAATTGAAGTCAAACTGCTGCAACGCCTAAACGCCCTATAACCAATCGAAGTAACGCTATTACCAATTGTAACAGAAGTCAAACTGCTGCACCAAGAAAACGCACTCTCACCAATCGAAGTAACGCTATTAGGAATTGTAATAGAAGTCAATCCGCTGCACTCATAAAACGCCCACACACCAATCGAAGTAACGCTATTAGGGATAGTAACAGAAGTCAATCCGCTACAATTCTCAAACGCACTCTCACCAATCGAAGTAACGCTATAAGGTGTGCCATTGTTGGTAACAGAACTTGGAATAACAACAGCACCGCTGACAAAATTATTATTTTGAAAAGCTGAATTCAAATCACAGAGAAGTGAATAGACAGTATTACCCGACAGAGCAACTAC
>JAEDJL010000018.1 GCA_016296345.1 Bacteroidales bacterium
TACCTTGTCGCTAACAAGGGTATATTTCTTGGTGAGAAGGTCTTTTGTTTCGGCATCAAGCTCATCAAATCCTTCCATCATCGAGAGCGTGGTGTTGGTGTGCAGTATTTCATCGACAAAATCGACATATACCACTTCGGTTTTTGATTTATCTTTCTGGTTTTCAATAAACTCTCTTGCAAAGTTCTGACTTTGTACCGCAAGAGGCACAAAGCCCGAAACTAATATGCAAACTGCTGTAAACAAATTTCTTATCATGTCTGTATGTTTTTTAGAATAATGAGCCTTGTATGGTGTCTTTGTCGTTTAACTCGCTCGAAAAGTTGTCAAAGTCTTCATCGTCTTGTGTTGTTTCGCTCTCTTGCTCGTATGCAAGGGGTTCAAGCCAATGGATTTGGGCATCTTTGTTTTTGCTTACTCGTTTTCCTTTGGCTCTCCACTTGTATATGTCGCACAATTCGGTGAGTTCGTATTCTTTTCCTTCGATCTCTACCCTCGGAAGCCAATCGGTAGAGAAGGTTTTCAGCTCTGCTCCTTCCTGATCTTCAAAGATGTTGATTTTCTTGTTGTTTAGTTCGACTATGAAGCGTTTGAGATAGAGCGATTGGCTGTCTTTGTCGATGTAGAAGACCGAAAGGGGTTTGTCGCTCACGAACTTTTCGATGTGAATAAGGTCGTCGTCAAAGTGGTTTGACAAGTCGTAGTTGGTAACTCTGTAATGTCCCGAGGCATAAAGGGTGAGTATTTTGTCATCTGAGGAAAACTCTCCCAAAAAGATGCCTCTTTGGTCGGTGTTCAATCGCTTTATGTCTTGGTCAAACCATATCTTGATTGCACTGAGGGTCGATATGCCTTCGGTTTTGCGGCTTATGCTCGATATGACTCGGTGTGTGAGTATGTTGCCTTTTGAGCCTCGCGACTTGATTGAAAGGTCGGCAAAGTTGTATTCCATTCTGTTGGTCTTCAAACGGGGTGCAGGCTTCATAACTACGTTTATCACTTCGGCTTCTCCGTTTGGATTGACGCTCATATAAACTATTTTTGAGCCTTTTGTGCCTTGCGTGATGTCATAATCTCGCGAGCGTATGATGCTTGTGATATTAAATCGCTTGACATAGTACTTTCCGAAAGCTCCGTCTTGATATACAACGTTGAATGTGGTTCTGCTGTCGTTCTTTCTGAACACTCCGACGTACAATATCTTCTTTCCGACGTATTCTTTCTCTTGTACCTTGCGTACTGTGTAAGTTCCGTCTTTCCTTATGATGAGTATGTCGTCTATTGCAGAGCAATCGCACACATATTCGCCTCCTTTGAGCTTGTATCCCACAAATCCGTCGGCATAGTTGCAGTAGAGCCTCTCGTTTGCTATCGCAACAGTGGTTCCTTCTATCACATCGAAGTTGCGTATCTCGGTTTTCCTTGTTCTGTTTTTGCCATATTTGTTTTTAATTCGCTCAAAGTAAGAAATGGCATAGTCAATCAGGTTGTCCAAGTCTCTCTGTACGGCTGCAATGTCGTCTTTGATTGCAATCAAAGTGTCATCTGCTCTGTCGCTGTTGTATTTGGATATGCGGTCTATTGGTATTTTTCTCAGACGATGAACATCTTCTATGGTAACTTCTCTTATCAGGTTTTTGACAAAGGGTTGCAAGCCTTTCATTATCGCTTCGTCAATCGCCTGATCGGAAGTACATTTTTCCATTTTCTTATATACGCCTTCCTTTATGAAGATTTTCTCCAACGAAATCCAATTCCACTTTTCGTTTAGCTCACAGAGGGCTATTTCAAGCTCTTTTTTGAGCAATTTTACGGTGTTTTCGGTCGATACTTTGAGTATTTCGCTCACCGAAGCAAAGCGTGGCTTTTCGTTTTCGATGACACAAGAGTTTGGAGACAGGCTTACCTCGCAGTCGGTAAAGGCATAGAGGGCGTCAATGGTCTGATCGACCGACGTATCGCTCGGAATGGAGATGTTAATCTCTACTTCGGCTGCGGTATTGTTGTCTATCTTTTTGATTTTCAGCTGTCCCTTGTCGCAGGCTTTGACAATCGATTCGATAAGGCTGTCTGCCGTTGTGCCGAAAGGAACTTCTGTTATGGAGATTGTTCGTTGGTCTATCTGCTTTATGCGAGCTCTCACTCTCAAACGCCCTCCCCTCAGACCGTCGTTGTATTTTGATACTTCCATAAGCCCTCCCGTCGGAAAATCGGGGTATATGCAGAAGTCTTCTCCTTTTAATATGGCAATGGAAGCGTCAATCAGTTCGTTGAAATTGTGTGGAAGAATTTCGCAAGCCAATCCTACCGCAATGCCTTTTGCTCCCTGTGCAAGCAAAAGAGGAAACTTGACAGGCAAAGTGTCAGGCTCCATATTCCTTCCGTCGTATGAGGGGTGGAAAGTGGTAGTCTTGGGATTGAATACGACTTCTAATGCAAATTCTGACAGACGTGCTTCTATGTATCGGGGAGCTGCCGCTCCGTCTCCCGTAAGAATGTTTCCCCAGTTGCCTTGACAGTCTATCAACAAGTCTTTTTGACCCATTGTAACCAAAGCTCCTGCGATTGAAGCGTCTCCATGTGGGTGGTACTTCATGGTATTTCCCACTATGTTGGCGACTTTGTTGTATCTTCCGTCTTCCAACTCTCTCATGGAGTGGAGTATTCGTCGCTGAACGGGCTTCAATCCGTCATTTATGTGCGGAACAGCTCTCTCAAGTATCACATAAGAAGCATAATCCAAGAACCAGTCTTGAAACATTCCCCTTATGCTCGTTGTCTTGTGGGTTGTAATCTCGTTGTCAGAGTATGTATTTTCTTCCATAGGTGTTTTGTATGATTAAAACTCCACTTGGGGAGCAACGTCTGCACCTTTTTGTGCTTCAAAGTATGCTTTCTTTTCAAATCCGAGGCAAGATGCAGCTATGTTTCTCGGAAAACGTCTTATGCTTGTGTTGTAATCGTTCACCATGTCGGCATAGCGTTGTCTTTCGACTGCAATTCGGTTTTCTGTTCCTTCGAGTTGTGATTGCAACTGCAAGAAATTTTGATTTGCTTTCAAGTCGGGATAACGCTCGATTACCACATTGAGACCCTTCAATGCAGAGCTGAGTGCGTCTTGCGACTGTTGAAATTGAGCCATTTGCTCTTGTGTTGCATTGTTTGCGTCGATTTTGACTTGCGTTGCGTTGTTTCTTGCCTCTATTACTTTGAGCAAGGTCTCTTCTTCGTGCTTTGCATAGCCCTTTACGGTGCTTACAAGATTTGGAATGAGGTCCATACGTCTTTGATATTGACTTTCGACCTTTGACCACTGCTGTGAGCAAGCCTCTTCTTTGCTTACAAGAGAATTATAGGTGGTCAAGAAAAACAAACCTACGATTGCAACAAGTGCAACTACCACAATGATTGAAATGTTCTTTTTATTCATATTTGTAACTTTTTGTCTTTATATATAATATATGTGTTTCAGGCTCAGAACTTGCCGCCTCCGCCTCCGCCTCCCGAAAAGCCGCCTCCCCAGCCTCCCGAAAAGCCTCCGCCTTTGCCAATTCCTCCACCTCCGCCTGCAACAATGACAGGTGGAGTTTTGGGAATAACGCTCAGTTTCTCTCCTTTATGATGACAATTCTCACATTCGTACACCGTTTTCATCAATCCGTCTTGAAGAGGTGTTGCATGGCTGACCACTTTCTCATACTTCTTGTGGTAAGTCTTGGCTTTGCATGAGGGACAGTCCTGATAGGAAGAGAGAGTCTTGTCATACGAATAGACAAAGGTCGAATGGCATTTGTCGCACAACCATACGTCATAGTTTTTGCTGCCAAGGGTTTCTTCCAACTGCTTAACCTTGTCAAGATATTGGTCTTCTTCTTTTTCGGAAAGAAGTTTCATCTTGCCGCCACACTCACATTTTATTTTCTTTCGCCTTACCGACGGAATGATTATACAATATACGCAAACAAGAAGTACAATCAAAGCCGGCAAGAACACAAATCCTGCAATAAGCCAAGGAATTGCTGATTTTTTTATTCGACGTATCTTATCGACTTTGTATTTTGAGTTTACTTTTGAGCCTGAGCGAGAAATGAAAATAAGAGCAAAAGCAAGGAAAACAACACAGAGAGCTATATATATGGTATCGAAATTACTCTTGTCGGCAGTTTCTTTGGGTGCAAAGCCGTTTTGATTGTATTCATCGTAGATAACGGAACACACTCTCTCAACTCCTGAGAGCATTCCGCCTGACCAGTCTCCTTTTTTGAAAAGCGGAGCCATTGTTTCTTGAAAAATTTCGGTTGCCTTACTGTCGGGCAACGCTCCCTCCAAGCCATAGCCTGTCCGAATAAAGCAATCGCGAGCCTTTACGCACAAAAGGATTATCAAACCATTGTCAGAGCCTTTTTGTCCGACCTTCCAAAGGTCGAAAAGCTCCATCGACAAATCTCTTGCCGAACAATTCTCGTCTGCGTTTACCACAACAACTGCCACTTGTGCCGTTGTTTTGCGGTAAAGCGTGTCCAACATATTGTTTATCTTCGTTTCGGTTTGTTCGTCAATCAAGTTATCTTGGTCAGACACATAACACGAAGGGCAAATCTTCTTGGGGTCGAGAATATCTTTCGCCTCAATCGACTGACTTCTTGTTTGGCTTCCGCAAAGGAGCGTAACAAACAAAAATACCAAGGTGCAAAACACCCGAAATGTTGTTTTCATTCTGTAAATCCGAGCCTTGTTTTTGAGGAACAAAGTTAGGATTTTTTTTTGAATTGTCTGAAATCTGCCGAAAAAAAGTCCGTACGCCCTGTTCTTTGTCAAAAAATTCATAGCTTTGCAATCACAAAAAACAAATCGAAAAAATCAATCAGATGAACACAGAAAAGATAAAATGCCTTATCATAGGCTCAGGTCCGGCAGGCTATACAGCAGCCATTTATGCAGCAAGAGCAGACCTCAACCCCGTTGTATTTGAAGGAATGCAGGCAGGAGGACAGCTGACTATCACAACAGAGATTGAAAACTTTCCCGGATACCCCGAAGGTGTTGCAGGCACAGAAATGATGTCTCAGTTGAAAGCTCAGGCAGAAAGATTTGGAACAGAAGTTCGCCCCGAAAGCATAACCAAAGCAGATTTCAGCCACAGACCTTTTGCAATCGAAACAGAAAGCGGAGCAAACATTTTGGCAGAAAGCGTCATTATTGCAACAGGAGCAAGTGCAAGATGGTTGGGATTGGAAAGCGAGCAGAAGTTTATGGGACAAGGAGTGTCGGCTTGTGCAACTTGCGACGGCTTTTTCTACAAAAACCAAGTTGTTGCGGTAATCGGAGGAGGCGATACAGCCTGTGAGGAAGCAAGTTACTTGTCAAAGATATGCAAAAAGGTCTATTTGGTTGTAAGACGCGACGAGTTGAGAGCCTCAAAAGCCATGCAGGAAAGAGTGTTTGCCAACGAAAAGATAGAAGTGCTTTGGAACAGCAAACCAAACGAGATTTTGGGAGACGCCGACGGCGTTAATGGTTTGAGAATTGAAAACTCAAAAAGCGGAGAGACCAAAGACATCGAACTAATGGGAGTATTTCTCGCAATAGGACACAAACCAAACACCGACCTTTTCAAAGAACAAATCGAGCTTGACGCACAAGGCTACATCAAAACCTTGGATAAGAGCAGCAAAACGAACATAGAGGGAGTGTTTGCAGCAGGAGACGTTATGGACCCTTCGTATCGTCAGGCCATTGTTGCGGCAGGAAGCGGCTGTAAGGCTGCAATGGACTGCGAAAGGTTCTTGATAGAAAATCCGATAGCAGAATAGAGAGATTGAAACACCGAAACATTCTGTTGTTTCTTGCATTTGCTGCGATAACTCTTTGTTTTGATTTGGCAAATGCACAATCTTACCAAGCGGACTCGACAAATGACAAGACCGATGCTTTTTTGTTGAGTCCGCATGGTGGTTTTGTCTTGGTCGAAGGGGCGTTTGACAATCCTCTTTCTTCTGTTCACCGCACCGACAAGGCAGAACAGTTTGGAAATGCTTTCTTTCAGAGACTTTCGACCCCTTCTTCTGCGTCTCAAAACTTGATTTTCGATTGCAATTCCACAACTTCTCACCATTTTCTTCCCGATTTGTTTGCAGCATACACCTATCTGCCTCAAAATGTGCTGTATTTCCAAACCTCAAAACCTCACAGCAATCTGAAATATTCAAGCAGTATCAACTCTTCTCAGTATTTCAGTGTTTTCCACACCCAAAATCTTACGAGAAATTGGAACATCGGATTGCGGTATGACGTCAATTACCTTGACGGAACGTTCGCAAAATCGGCTGTAATGAACCAATTTTTCAATCTGACTACCAACTACATAAGCAAAAACGGACGTTATCGACTTGCAGGAGCGTTTATTCGCAATCGGGCTTACGTTTTGGAAAACGGAGGCTTGCTTTCGGATTCTTTGTTTCAAAACCAACTCTTCTCAAAGCCCGAAACCTATCCCACAAATCTTTCGGAAGGATATTCCAAATACAAAACTGCCGATTTTTCTCTTTATCAGAGCTTTGACTTCAATCGAAACAAAGAAACTGCAAGCAAAATATTCAACCCGGGAAGGCTCTGTCTGCAAACCAACTTCATGTGTTCGGCTCGCATTTACAAAGACGAATACCTCACAGAGGCAGATTCTCTTGCCACACGCTCGCTTCAAAACAATCTTTTTTGGACAAACGGAAGCGAAACGAACAAACGTCTGATTGTAAGCCTTGGAGCAAAACACGAATTGCTGATGTTTTCGGACAAGAGCAACTCTCCGGTTTTCAATATATTAAGTCCGACTGCCAAAGTGGTGTTCAATCTCAAAATGTTCTCCTTTTCGGCAGAGGGAACAAGAAGTCTGTCGTCCGAGAGCTACAATGGCGATTATGATTTGAGAGCTTCGGCTTCCATGTCGGTGAAAAACAGCCATATAAGCATAGTTGCAGGAAGCGGAAAGCAGACCAATCAATATATTTATTCGCATTATGAGGGCGAAAACCTGTCATATAACCTGCCACAAGAGAAAACAGACTACTCTTTTTTGAAAGCAAGTTATTGGTTTGCAGATATATTTGCCTGCAACTTGAATTATTTTCAAACAAACAACCGTCCTGTCGTGAGAAGCAGCGACATGACAATCGTTTACAGCGACATTATCAACATTATTCAAGCTCGACTTCTTGCAAAGAAAGAATGGCAACACTTTGGTTTGCAGACAGATTGCGTTTTGCAGCATATTGATGACGAAACTTACCTTCATTTGCCTCTCTTTATGGCAAAACAAAGTATCTATTTCAAATTCAACCTTTTCGGAGGCAAGTTGGAGACCAATACAGGCATAGATTTGCGATACAACACCTCATATTATGCAGACAAATACCTGCCCGAGGTCGGTCTTTTTGCCTTTCAGTCTGAAAACAAGTACGGTAACTATCCCTATTGCGACCTTTTTGTCAATGCACGCATAGATAAATGCAACGTATTTCTCGCTCTGTCGCACCCCTATGCAGGTTTGTTCGGCTATAACTACATTTCCACACCGCTGTATCCCGAAGAGGGCTTGTCATTACGCTGGGGATTGAGCTGGAACTTCGTCAATTAGCCAATTCTTTTCACGGTTTTTCTCGGTTTTTCGACATTTGAAACTCACAAGATGAGATTATCAACAATTATTACACCTTGATAATCGGATTATCTTCGCAAGATAATGGTATTATCTTGGCGTGATAATGGTATTATCTTCTCATGATAATCGGATTATCAAGCAGTGATAATCCGATTATCAACAAAAAATTTTTTTGATAATCATAGAAAAGCTCGACCAAATTGCCGATTTATCTCTTGCTATCTTCGTGATAATATGAGCTTTACAAGTATTTGCAAAGCACCTGCCAAAGAACTATGGCACAACTGTTGCATACGTTGAGAGAATGCTTCGTTCCGAACTGCGGAATCTCGACAGAATCGTCGCTAAAATTGACAACTTCTTGCTGCACTCCTTCGACTTCGTTGCCAAAAATGAGAGCTGTTTTTTCTCCTTTGTCGATTTGCAGATTGTTGAGGGCGATACTGTTTTGTGTCTGCTCGACTGCATAGACTTTGTATCCCTTGGTTTTCAGCTCTTTTACTACTTGCAGGGTGTCTTCTTCATATCTCCACTGAACGCTTTCGGTTGCTCCGAGTGCAGTCTTTTGAATATCGCGGTGAGGAGGCTTGGGTGTTATTCCGCACAGCAACAATTCTTCGACCAAAAAGGCATCGCAAGTTCTGAAAATGCTGCCTACGTTGTTCATACTGCGGACATTATCCAACACAACCACAATAGGATTTTTCTCTGCCGCCTTAAATTCGTCTATGCTCTTGCGAAAGAGTTGTTCGCTCGTCAGCTTGGTTCTGTTTTTCATCGTTTTGTCTGTATGTGTTCTCAGTGTCTGTAATTTTTGTTGTATATTCTCAATCCTAATTGTCCGAAACGCTCTGCATCATACTGATAAAGAGGCAGGTAATAATAGACTTGTTTGTATATTTCGAGACTTGCGGGATTTATCTCCCACCCCTCGCCAATCCTTATTGCGATTATGTCTTCGGGCATCAAGTCCGAAAATGCCGTTTTAATGCTTTCCTGCTGTGTTTGCTCGTCAAAATAGACGTATTCGTTCTTTATTACGAACAAATCCTCAATCTGCCGAAGGGTTGCGAACTCTCCGCCTTCGGGTTTGAAGACCTTGATTTTGTTTGACTTGACAAGCTCGAACAAAGAGGTGCAAAAAGGCATCTGATTGGGGTATCGCAAGGGGTGAACCGAAATAACGGTGTCGGGAATGTGAAAAACGCTTGCAGTATCGCTGCTCTCCTGAGGAAAAATCCAAAACAAAGGCAGCTGAACGCTGTCGTTGCTCTCGCCAGTAAACGCTCTGTATCTCACCATATAAGGACAATATGCCTTGACTTTCTTTTCCAAGGCAAGGTCTTGGTAAGTGTAGTTCACAAATTCCTCAAACTGAAACGCTCCCACAAAGGGTGCTATATATTCCCACAGAGTATCTTTGCCCAAAATCTTACCCGAGTATTGCTTTTCGAAGTCTATGATTTTTTTCTCGACACTGTCCAAGTTCAACTCCCGCTTTCGCTCGTCGTATATCTTCACTCGCTTTTCCTTAACGGCTGAAAATATGATTTTTGCAAGCTCTTCTCTGAAATAAGCGGTGATGTGTTCGTACTTTTTGGGGTTCAGGGTATGCTCTGTTTCCCATTGAGGATTGAAAACGCCCACTTTGTGAAACTCATGCTCAATCGAATGTGTCATATATTGGGCTTTGAGAGAGCAAACCGCCAAAAGGCTCAACGCAAATGTCAAAATCTTTCTCATTTTTTACCTCCTTCTGATATAATATAAGGGATATAAGCCTCTGAAATCTCCCTGTTTGCCGAATATAGAGACCATTGGGGCAAAATAATTGGTGTTTTTGATGAAGTTAATGTTCACTTTGTCGAAATACCACTCCTCTCCAAATCTGAAATGGTCGATATTGTCGCTTGTGTATGAGGACTTTATAATGGTATCTCGCTCAGACACATTGCCATATTGGTCGGTCGATACAAGGGTTTCCAAAACATCGAATTGCTTTCGCTTGAGAATTTCGGGTTTTATGAACTCTTCGCTTGACGAAGGGGCTTCATAGACTTTGATATGTCCGTTTTCGGCTTTGTCGATGAGGGTTTCCAAAAATGGAACGGAATATTCTGCCTCCAAATGCGAGTCCCACCAGCGGTAAGGCTGAGGATTGTATATCGGAATGGCAAACTCTATGTTTCTTGCAACGACAACGGTGTCTTTATAGAGGATTTCTCCCTTTGGTCTGACCCAACCGAGTTCGTATCTGAAAAGTGGTTTTATCTTCAACTCGTCTTGCTCAAAGACAATGGTGTCTCTGATTATCACGGGGTTGAATGCCAAAACTCTCTTGCCGATAAGCATATTGCTTTCGTCGTAATGCCATTGTTCTTCAAACTTTATGGCTCGTATCTGCTCCTCAATGATTTTCTGAACTTCCAAAGGAGTGTGCGTTTTGCCATATTGCTTGTTCAAGGCGAGAGTCAGCGAACTCATAAGGCTGTCATACACAATGCTGTCGCCCTTAAAGGTGGTAAAGAAGAGCTTTTTGTTCTTTGCCAAGGCGTTCACTTGGTCTATTGTCTGCCACCAAAAACGCTTATCGACCAAATAATCATACACAATGGAGTCTTTGGTTGCAGAAGAGGCGATTTTGCCCTGCATAATAGGGACTTCATACACAATTTTCATCGTCAGCAGCCTCTCTTGCGAGTAAAGAAAAGTCGCAAACAGCACTGCCGATGCAAAAAACAACAGTCTTTTCATCTGAATATTTGATTTGCTCGTGCAAAGGTAGCTTTTATTTTGGTTTTTGGGGAGTTTCAAGACAAGGAAAGGTCAAAAAACTTTGAGAATTCTTCCCAATAGTTCGGAAAAGACTTCTCGACGCAATCGGGATTTTTGATGATGACTTTTTCACTCACCGAAGCAAAAAGAGACATCGCCATTGCAAATCGGTGGTCGTTGTAACTATCTGTTTCCAAGACCATTTTGCCATCGAACAAAGAGCTGTCGTAATCGTAAATCGCCAATGAAGAACTATCGGACTGCAATTTGAGACCCATTTTCTTCAACTCTGCAACAAGGTTTCCCAATCGGTCTGATTCTTTGTGGACAAGAGTTTCAAGACCCTTGTATTCAAACGCTTGTCTCAAACAAACAGCCGTTACAACAAGCGGAAGAAACAAATCGGGGCAAGATTTGAAGTCGATTTTTGCCACTTTGTTGTTCTCTCTGCTTGTTTCGGAGTAAGAAAGCAAAGCACAATCGTCTGCAAACAAGGTTTTTACTCCGAAAAATTCAAAAAAAAGTTCCCTGACTGCGGCATCTCCCTGCAAGGAATTGTCTCCAAGACCTTTTATTTTGAGCAAAGGGAGCTTCAACACTGCCACAAGAGCATACGCAAAGGCTGCCGACGACCAGTCTGCTTCCACTTCAAACTCTCCGAACTTGTATTCTACGGGACTAATTTGCAATATGTTATCCGACAACTTAATTTCAGCTCCGCAATCTCTCATAAGAGAGAGCGTCATATCAATATAAGGTTTTGAAACTTGTGCATCTGAAAGGCTGATACTCAGACCTTTTTGCATATATGGGGCAATCATTGCCAAAGCACTTGCAAACTGACTGCTGTAATTTGGAGGCAATGTGATACAATCGCCTCCCGAAAGGGGTTTTCCTTTGATTTTCAGAGGGAAAACACGTCCTGCTCCTGCAATTTCAATATCTGCTCCCAAGCGTTTCAAGACATCTATCAGCGGCATGAGAGGTCTGTGTTCCATTCTCTCGTCTGCTTTTATCAACCACTTGCCGTATGTGATTGAAAGCAAGGCTATAAGAAACCTGCAAGTCGTTCCTGCATTCTTACAATCGAATTCTGCAAAATTGTCTTGCCGATTGATAGAAACAAAACGGCGTCTTGTCGGAATGAAACGGCGTCTTGGCAAAATAAAACGCCGTTTTATTTCAGCCAAATGGCGTTTTAGCAAAAGGGTATCGTCAGATGAAGACAAATTCTTTATTTTCAGCGAACTGTCTGCAAGAAAACCAATAATAAGAAGGCGGTTGGAAATACTTTTTGAGCTTGGCAGAGAGAAAAAAAGCTCGCTTTGCTGTTTTCTTCTGCCGATTGTGGCAATCGAATGCGTCATTTCTTTTTGTTAAGGTCGTAATCTATCATTTTGCGATAGAGAGTTCTCTCGGAAAATCCGAGTTCCTTTGCGGCAGCACTGCGTTTGCCTCCGTTTCTTTCGAGAGCTGCAATGATAGCTTGCTTTTCCAAGTCTCTGAGATTGACGGTTTCGGGTTTCTTTGTGTGTTCTTCGGGATAGTCGATTACCATTTCGCTCTCCGTTTCGGACAAGGGAGCAGACAAAAGCGGCGAATGAGTTGAAGAATTGAACATATTGACAATCACAGACTTCAATCTGACAACCTCAGCCTTCAAATCTTCGATGTCTTTCTTGTTTTGCAAAACTATATTGACTATGTCGTCATTCTCGTTGCAAACGCTGTCGCTCTGAACCACTATCGGAAGACGCTCCATTGGCGGAATGTAGGTTTTAAGTCTCTGTTCGTCTATCTCTCTGTTCATTTCGAGAAGAGAAATCCGCTCTGCAATGTTTTTAAGTTCCCTTACATTGCCTCGCCACGGGTAACTTTTCAAATAATCAACCGCTTCGGGCGAAAGACTTATCCTCGGAATATTGTATTTCTCGGCAAGCTCGCTGCAAAAATAGCGAAACAGCAAGGGAATGTCCTCTTGTCTTTCTCTCAAAGAAGGAACGGTTATGTTGATTTGGTTTAGTCGGTAATACAAATCGCTTCTGAACCTGCCTTGTTCAACAGCCTTCAAAAGGTTTACGTTTGTTGCTGCAACAATTCGCACATCGACCTTCACAGCTGTTGAAGCTCCGACGGGAAGAAACTCTCCGTTTTCGATAACTCGAAGAAGTTTTGCCTGCATTGTGTAAGGCAACTCGCCAACTTCGTCAAGGAAAATAGTACCATTGTCAGCCTCTGCAAAATATCCTCGTCTGTCTCTTTCAGCTCCTGTAAATGAACCTTTGACGTGTCCGAACAATTCGCTTTCTATTGTTCCCTCGGGAATGGCTGCACAGTTTACGGCAATATATTTTTTTTGTTTTCGATTGCTGTACTGATGTATTATGCGGGAAAACACATCTTTTCCCGCACCACTTTCTCCCACAATCAGAACACTTGCATCTGTCTTTGCAACTCTTATTGCAATGTCGATGGCTCGGTTCAAAAGAGGGCTGTTTCCAAATATTCTGAATTGTTTCTTGACTTTTTGTACGTCTGTTTCGGACATTTCACAAACCGATTTATTGATTTGCCGACAAAAAACGCTTAGAAATTAAATCCTATATAAAGTTTGAAAGTATTCATTCCCAAATCGGCTCTGTCTTGTAGCACAGGTGTCGATGCAAAATCGGGAATAATGTCCTTGTTGTAGTCAAGATTTGCTTTTCCGAAGAGGAATTCTCCTCCGAAAGAGAACCATTGATATTTCAATTCCAAGTTAATGGAAAATCTGTTTGAGAAAGCAAAGCAACCTGCCCTCTCTTCTTTGGGGTGTAGTGGTGATCTGCCCAAAGTTCTTGTGCCGAATACCAAAGTAGGACAATACTTTGCCGATGCTGCAACACACAATCCGTCAATCAATTCCATTTGAACAGCCAAACCAATCTTTGGTCCTGCGGTCATCAAAAAGCCGTCTTGTGTTTTGTAGTTGTGCAAACTGTCTGCAACAGTACCTGTTTCATAACTATAATCGTAGGTCTTGCCCGAATTAAATCCCAATTCCATAAAGGTAACATCAATTCCGGGAGTGAAAAGGTCTCCCATTACCACATCGAAATAGAAAGTATGACCATATTCGACGCCAAATCCTTGCGAATAAAAGTCGCTATATTGTCCTATAGGGTTGATGTATTGTCCTCTTACGTAGTTTGCTCTCGGGTTTTGTGCAGAAGAGCAAAACGAAACGAACAATGCAACGGGCAGAACTGCCAACTTCAAAAATGATTTTAATGTTTTCATTCTATGATTTATTTAATTGGTTATTCAAAATTAGAAAGGTAAATCGCCAAGTTTCTCGATTTCGGTGTCTTCGCTCAACAATTTGGAAAGGTTGGAGTTTGATTTGTTTTCCAAATTTGGGAAGTTGTCGGCAATTATTTCCTCATATACTTGTTCGGAATTTTGATTTTCTGTTTCGTTTGCAGAAATTGCAACATTGTATTGTCGAGTCAAAATCTCAAAGTTGTCTGCAATTATCTCCACAACGCGACGTTTGTAGCCTTCTTTGTCTTCTCTTATTCTCGAACGTATCTTTCCTTCGACATAAATCTGCATTCCTTTTTTCAAGAAGCGTTCTGCAATCTCGGCAAGCCCTCTCCAACAAACTATGTTGTGCCATTCGGTTTCTTCAACCTTGGAACCGTCTTTTGATTTGTGGACTTCCGTGGTTGCAAGCGAGAAAGTGGCTTTCTTGACGCTGTCAAAAGAAACAACTTCGGGGTCTCTGCCCAAATTACCTATCAATATCACCTTGTTTACTCCCACCATAAAAACACTCTATTGCGATTTAACATCGTGCAAAGGTACAACAAAAAAAGATAAACGTGCGAAACAATATGCCGATTTGTCGTTTCGCCACAACTAACACTCTACCCGACAGACTTCTTTCTCGGCTTATTCTTCTTCTCTTGGCTGAATAATTACGCCCCATTCTCTTTTTGTGGCGGTTTTTCCTACCAATTTGATGTGTTCTATTGCATATCGCTCGCATGGATGTATGCCTATCACATCTACAACGCCGTCGCAAACTTTCAAAACCACCTTATTCATATTGTAACCGTTTTTTCGTTTCCACTGATGGGTAAACAATTCGTGTGGTTCGACAGCTTTGTAGTTCGGACAGTCATATTCGTGAACCAAAACGCAGAACAGCTCTTTCCACTTGGTGTCTTTGTAAGTCCAAATGCGAAAATAATTGAGGTTTGAGAAGTCTCTGTTCACCGTCATGAAAGATATTTCGTCTCCTCCGTCGCCGTCCAAATCTCCTTCGTTGATTAGGAAATATACACCGAGGTCTCCGTCCAACCGAAGGGGAGTAAGCTCGTCGTTATCGGAGAAAAGAGTTGTCGCACTCTCATAAAGATTTTCCGAAAAGCCGTCTCCGTCAAAGTCTCCTCTGATACTGAAACGCGAAGCGTCCGTTTTGTTCCATTTCCATTGCGAAGGGTCTCTTTGGTCTATGATTACATCTGTCCAAGGCTTCAATTCTTCGCTTTGAGCAAGCAAAACGATGTTGCAAAACCCCAAAAGGGCAAGTAGAAAACACAATCCTTTTTTCATATATTCTTCATTCCGATTTTAATCAATATCCTCATAACGCAGGTTTTGTATGATATATTCTTGTCGTTCGGGAGAATTGGAACCCATAAAGAAGGATAACACTTCTCCGACCGACGATTCTTTGTTGAGAATTATAGGGTCTAATCTTATGTCTTTGCCGATAAAGTAGCGAAATTCATCAGAAGAAATCTCTCCAAGCCCCTTAAAACGAGTAATTTCGACGTTTCCTCTCAATTTTTCGGCAGCTTCGTCTCTTTCTTTTTCGTTATAGCAGTAGAGTGTTTGCTTTTTGTTTCTCACTCTGAAAAGCGGGGTTTGCAAAATATAGACATGACCTGCCTTTACCAAGTCGGGGAAGAACCTGAGGAAGAAAGTCATGAGCAACATACGGATATGCATTCCATCGACGTCGGCATCGGTTGCTATAACCACGTTGTTGTATCTCAAATTGTCCATATCTTCGTCTATGTTCAAGGCATTGTGCAACAAGTTAAGCTCTTCGTTTCGATAAACAAACTCTTTGCTCTTGCCAAACGAGTTTTCGGGTTTTCCTCTTAGCGAAAAGACTGCCTGAGTATTGACGTCTCTGCTCTTTGTTATCGAACCGGAAGCCGAATCTCCCTCGGTAATGAAGAGAGTCGATTCGAGACGACGGGGGTCTTTGCTGTTGTAATGTACTCTGCAATCTCTCAATTTCTTGTTCGTAAGGCTTACTTTCTTGGCACTTTCTTTTGCCAACTTGCGAATGCTTTGCATTCCCTTACGTTCTTTCTCGTTGCGGACAACTTTTTGCAATATCGCATCGGCTGCCTCGGAGTTTATGTGAAGATAGTCGTCCAATGTTCGGCGAACAATATCTGCAATATAGGTTTTTACTGCCACTCCGCTGCCGTCGGGTTGCATATTGGTAGAACCGAGCTTCGTTTTGGTCTGAGATTCAAACACGGGTTCTTTTATTCGCAAGCTGATTGCGGCAACAAGTCCTTGTCTTATGTCTGAGGGTTCGTAGTCTTTTTTGTAAAACTCTTTAAGTACTTTTACCAAGGCTTCTCTAAATCCTGCAAGGTGTGTGCCTCCCTGAGTGGTGTTCTGACCATTGACAAAGGAGTAATGTTCTTCGGTATAGACTTTGTCGGAATGTGTGAAGGCAAATTCAAAGTTTTCTTCGCTCAAATGGATTATCGGATAGAGACTGTCGGCTTCGTTCATGCTGCTTAGCAACAAATCTTTCAAGCCATTCTTGGAGTAGAACTTCTTTCCGTTGTATTTTATGGTCAGTCCTTTGTTCAAACAGACATATCTCCATATCATTTTGGTGATATAGTCGTCAATAAAGGCATACTTGCCAAATATTCTCGGGTCGTTGTCGGGTATAAACTCGACACAAGTGCCGTTTTCCAAGTCGGTTGGTTGCAAAGGCTCGTCTTTAATGATTTGTCCTTTCTGAAATTCTGCTATTTTGGTCTGTCCGTCTCTTACAGATTGTACTTTGAAATAGGAAGAAAGGGCATTCACAGCCTTTGTTCCCACTCCGTTCATTCCTACCGACTTTTGAAAAACTTCCGAATCGTACTTTGCTCCCGTGTTCATTTTGGAAACGCAATCGACAACCTTTGACAGCGGAATGCCTCGTCCGTAATCTCTGATGCGGACACGTTTGGTCTCAAAATCTACATCAACCTCTATAACCTTGCCGCAACCCATCGTAAATTCGTCGATGGAATTGTCTATTACTTCCTTAATCAGCACATACACACCGTCGTCTGCCGAAGCTCCGTCGCCCAATTTGCCTATGTACATGCCGGGACGAAGACGTATATGCTCCGACCAGTCCAACGATTTGATGTTATCTTCGGTATAATCTGTCCTGTTGTTTTGTTCTTCCATGGTCATGAGAGTGCAAATGTACAAAAAAAAATCAAAACTATCCGAACTCACTCTCCCGAACCGAACATCGACTGCCTTATTTTGGCAAATCTCTCCATTTGTTGTTCGGAATAGAAGAGTTTTTTGTCGATTGATTTGAGAAAGAGCAAATCTTGCACATTTCTTTCTTCGCTGTTGCAAGCCACAACGCCCGATGACACAAGGTTTTTGTCCTTGTCTGTCATGGCATAGCACAAAACGCCCTCGCTGTTTGCCAAAAGCGTATAACCGTCCATGCTTTCGCACCACGAAACCACCTCATCGCCCCTTAATATATATGTAAGCATTCTTCCGTCGGGCTGAGTTATCGTTATGGGTGTTTGCTTTGCAGGCACGGCAACAAGACTTGCGAAAGCCAACAAAGCTATTGTCAAAATCAAAACAGTTTTTCGCATATACTTTCAGTGTTTGAATGTGTTTCAAACTGCAAATTTACTCAAAAGTTGCTTGCAATCACCAAAAAGAATTGCCGATTTGTTTTGCCAAAACCAAGTTTTCGGAACACATTTCCAAGATTATCAAAAATTTTTTGGCTTGATAATCGGATTATCACGCCGTGATAATGGTATTATCTTGGCAAGATAATGGTATTATCTTCCCATGATAATCCGATTATCAACAAGAAAAAATTTTGATAATCATTCTTTTGGGCCTTCAAACTTTGAAATTTTATCGGCAAAAGCCCGCATTGCTGCGATATATGGCTGTTTTTGAACACTCAATCGATTTTTTGGAAAATACAATCGTGAATTTTCGCTAATTTTGCGGTCTGAAAAAATTGGTTTTTATGAAACAATCTTATTGGGGACACATTGCAATCATTGCGGTCAATCTTATTTTCGGTTTCAATACGCCGATTACGAAATCTGTTCTTGCGTCCGAGTTTATGATTTCGCCTCTTGCTCTTACGTTTTTGAGGTTTGCGGGAGCTGCTTCGGTATTTTGGATTGCATCTGCACTGCTGAAAGTTCCAAAGGCGAGCAAAAAAGATGTGCTTATCATGATTGGGGCATCGTTTCTCGGCATTGCACTCAATCAGATGAGCTTTGTTGTGGGGCTTTCTTCGACTTCGCCCGTTGATGCTTCGATTGTGGTTACTCTCACGCCTGTTTTGACGATGATTGCGGCAGCTGTGTTTCTCAAAGAACCGATTACGCTTCTCAAAGTGCTTGGAGTGTTTATCGGTTGTGCGGGAGCTGTGCTTCTTATCCTCACTTCGGCAAACAATTCGTCGGCAGAGCGTTCGTGGGTCGGCAATTTGTTTTGCCTTACAAGCTGTATAGCCTACGCTCTTTACCTTACACTTTTCAAAAAGCTCATTTCTCGCAATCACCCTCTCACTCTCATGAAGTGGATGTTCCTTTTCGGCACCGTCATGGTGCTTCCGATTTGTTACAAACCCCTTTCCGAAGTACCTTTTGCAAGTCTGCCTGCCGAAATATGGCTCAAAATTGCCTACATTGTGCTTGCTGCCACATTCGTAACCTATCTTCTTATTCCGATAGGGCAGGTTCGCCTCCGTCCTACGACGCTTTCGATGTACAACTACCTGCAACCGATTGTTACAACGCTTGTTGCAGTCTTTATGGGTATGGATACTTTCGGCTGGCACAAAGCCTTGGCGGCAGGATTGGTCTTTTTGGGAGTGTATGTTGTAACTCAAAGCAAGTCAAGACAGCAAATCGAGAGAGAAAAACAGCAGAGAGAAAAAGAAAAACAAACACTCGGAGCGTAAATATTCAAGACAAAACAAAAGCATTGCAGCATTTGCGAAAAGTATTTTGCAAGTGCTGCAATGCTTTTTGGTAAAAAAACGTCGGTAAGTGCAGGTTTTGTTATATCGTTTCGCCAAAAAGGGTTGCCGAAGTGCAGTCTGTAACCCTCACCTTCACATAATCGCCCTTTTGGAAGTCCTTTCGGTCAAAGATAATGACTTTGTTTTGAGAGTTTCTGCCGAAAAGCTGGCTCGATTTCCTCTTTGACTCTCCCTCGACAAGCACCTCGAACACCTTTCCCACATCTTTTTTGTTGCTTTCCAAAGACAGCTCTCTTTGAAGGTCGATTATTTGTTCCAAACGTCTTGTTTTCTCTTGATAAGGTATGTCGTCCTCATATTTTTTTGCCGCAAGAGTGTTGGAACGCTGCGAATAGTTGAACATAAAAGCCGAATCATAAGCCGCATAACGCATCATCGACAAAGTATCTTGGTGGTCTTCCAAAGTCTCTGTGCAAAATCCTGCAATAATGTCGGTAGACAGTCCGCAATCGGGAATAGTTTTCCTTATCGCATCAATCTTTTGCATATACTCTTCCCTTGTATATTTGCGGTTCATCAGCTTTAACATACGGCTGCTGCCCGATTGCAACGGCAGATGTATGAATTTGCAAATATTATCGTACTTCGCGATTGTGTCAAGCAGCTTTTGAGACATATCTTTTGGGTGAGAAGTCGAAAATCTTACCCTCAACAAAGGGTCGATTTGAGCAACCATTTCCATAAGGCAGGCAAAATCCACCTCATCTTCGCAACCCTTGTTCCAAATATAAGAATTGACATTCTGCCCCAAAAGAGTTACTTCTCTGTATCCCCTTTTGAACAAATCCTTTGCCTCATCGACTATGGTTTTCGGGTCTCTGCTTCTTTCACGACCGCGAGTGTATGGCACAACACAATAAGAACAGAAGTTTTCACAGCCTCTCATGATAGAGATAAAAGCAGTTACACCGTCAGAGTGAAGTTTTACGGGATTGATGTCAGAATATGTTTCGTCGGTTGAAAGTTCTACCGAAATGCCGGGCTGATTGTCTGCCTGCAAAAGAAGAGAAGGAATGTCCCTGTAAGAATCCGGACCGACAACAAGATTAACTTTGCATTCTTGAACAAGTTGTGTTTGAAGCCTTTCTGCCATACAGCCGAGTACACCGACCTTTAACCACGATTTTTTCTTCCTCAGAGAATCAAATTCGATAAGACGTTTTTTTACTCTCTGCTCTGCGTTCTCCCTTATCGAGCAAGTGTTCACGAAAATGACATCTGCTTCATACACATCGTCGGTTAGCTCATATCCTGCTTGCTTTACAATCGCTCCAACGACCTCACTGTCGGCTGCATTCATTTGACAGCCGTAGGTTTCAATATATACTTTCTTCATCTTTTGCTATCAGGCGTATTTCTCGATTATCAAATCAACCACTTCTTTCACTCCTTCGGTTGCTTTCTTCTTTATAAAATGTATTCCTTTGAGATTGGCATTTGGTTCTTTCGGATCGACAAGATATTTGTCGCAATCGCTCTTTGCATATCCCAACAAACCTGCCGCAGGATACACATTCAGACTTGTACCTACAACAATCATTATATCGGCTCTTTGACACAGCTCGGCAGCAGGAACAATATTCGGAACAGCTTCGCCAAACCACACTATGAAAGGTCGCAAAGGCTTTCCCAAACTGTCAGTCATGTCTTTTGTTTGCTCCCAACCCGAAAGCGTTACGACCTCTTCGGGATTAGTTTGGCTGACAAGCTTTGTTGCTTCGCCATGAAGGTGCAACACATTGCTGCTTCCTGCTCTCTCATGCAGGTTGTCTATGTTCTGAGTTACCACATCGACCCTGAAATTCTCTTCAAGCCTCACAAGTTGTTTGTGAGCTTCGTTTGGCAAAGTCTCCAAAATCTCTTTCCTTCTCTGATTGTAGAACTCTCTTACCAAGTCCGGATTTTTCAACCACGCATCAAAAGTTGCCACATCTTCAACTCGGTAATTCTCCCACAGCCCGTCGGAGTCTCTGAAGGTCTTTATTCCGCTCTCGGCACTTATTCCCGCACCCGTAAGAACAACTATTCTCTTCATATCTGCTGCTTATATGTCTTTGTTGTGCTTCTTTATTATCTTTTTGCTCAAAATTTCGTAAATCTCTCTTTCGTCTTGCGAGAGCCTTTCTTTGTGCTGACGCATTATTTCATGCTCTTGGCGAAATGCAGGTCCTGTTTGCACACCGAAAGGGTCAAATTGCTTTGCTCTTTCCAAGGTTGCGTCCATCAAAGGGAACAAAATCGAAAAGGGTATGTCGTCTTTTTGCAATATCTCCCTTGCTATGCCGAACAAATGGTTGGGAAAATTGTTGCAAAAGACGGCTGCAAGGTGCAAAGTCTTGCGTTGCTCGTCCGAAAGTTCGTAATGTACGCTCGAAAGCTGCAAGGCAAGCTCCCCGAGTTGCTTTCTCACGCTCTCGGTGTTGCCATAAGTGCAAAGAGGCAGAGAATTGTAGTCGGTTTGTTTGCCTTTTTTCAGAGTTTGAAGAGGATACAGACTTCCATAAGCTCCGCTTTCGGCACTTTGAAGGCAATCTGTCGAAACAAACCCCGAAGTGTGAACGAGCAAACCTTTCATTCCTTTGAGTTTTTGAGCCACTTCGGCTATTGCTTCGTCTTTTACGGCAATGATTACCAAGTCTGCCTCAAAGCAAACGGGCGAAAGAGCCTCGCGAGACGAGACCACACAACACGAAAAGCCCTTTTGAGTAAAGAGTTTTTCGTAATGCCATGCCACGTTTCCCCTTCCTACAATGCAAACTCTCTCGATTGCTTTCATCAAATTTTACAAATTGATTTTCTCTATCGCAACTTTTATTCTTCTCAAAGCCTCTTGTTTTCCCAAAACGGCAAATACATCGACCATTCCGCAGCCTCGGGTGTCTCCCACAATGGAAAGACGAATTGAATTCATAATCTGACCCATGTTGAGTTCGTTCTCTTTAATGTAATTCATGAGAAACTCTTCTGCTTGCTCTGCCCACTCTTTGCTGTCTTCAATTTCTTCAAGACAGGCGACTATTGCGGTCAGTCTCTCGCCCGTTCCTTCTTTCCAACGCTTCTTTAGGGCTTTCTCTGCATAGTCTTTTGGTGCAACAAAGAAGTAATCGCCGTTATCCCACAGCTCTTTTGCAAACGAACATCTCTCTTTTATCAATCCTACAACCCTTTCCACATAGTCGATGTTGCTTTCTATGCCTCTTTGTTTCAAGTCGCACAAAAATTCTTCTGCCAAAGTGTGATTATCTGCCGCTTGAAGATATTGGTGATTGAACCATTTGGCTTTTTCGAGGTCAAATCTTGCACCGTGTTTGCTTATTCTCTCGATTGAGAACTTGCTTACCAGCTCTTCCAAGGTGAATATTTCTTGTTCTGTTCCCGAGTTCCAACCCAAAAGAGCCAACATATTTACCACAGCCTGCGGTAGATAGCCGCTTTCTCTGTATCCCGACGAAATTTCTCCCGTTTTGGGGTCTTTCCATTGAAGAGGAAAAACAGGAAATCCAAGTCTGTCGCCATCTCTTTTTGAAAGTTTTCCGCTGCCTTCGGGTTTCAACAAAAGAGGAAGGTGTGCAAACTCCGGCATTGTTGCTTCCCAGCCGAAAGCTCGGTAAAGCATGACGTGCAAAGGACAAGAAGGCAGCCACTCTTCGCCTCTTATCACATGAGATATTTGCATCAAGTGGTCATCAACTATGTTTGCAAGGTGATAGGTAGGCATTCCGTCCGACTTGTACAGCACCTTGTCGTCCAAAAGAGAAGAGTTCATCTTGACGTGTCCTCTTATCAGGTCGTCAAACTCAATCAATTCATCTTTGGGAAAGCGAAATCGTATCACATAAGGCTCTCCTGACGAGAGCAAACGCTCGGTTTCTTGCTTGGAGAGCGAAAGAGAGTTTCTCAAACCCTCTCTTGTTGTGCAATCATACTGAAAAGTCTTCTTTTCTGCTTCGGCTTGCTTTCGTTTTGCTTCGAGTTCTTCGGGAGTATCGAAAGCATAATATGCCCAACCCTTGTCCACAAGTTCCAAAGCATACTGTTTGTAGATTGGTTTACGCTCCGACTGTTTGTAAGGACCGAAATCGCCACCAATTCCCTGACCTTCGTCAAACGACAAGCCGAGCCACTTGAAAGACTCGATGATATAATCTTCCGCACCTTCGACAAAGCGAGTTCGGTCGGTATCTTCAATTCTCAAAATAAAATCTCCGCCGTGTTTTTTGGCAAAAAGATAGTTGTACAAAGCCGTCCTGACGCCCCCGATGTGCAAAGGACCTGTCGGACTTGGAGCAAATCTCACTCTTACTCTTCTTTCCATTGTTGCTATATTATATATTGTATAATCCGATTGCAAAGGTACAACTTTTCTTCCGCCCACGCAAAAGATTTCTTCCTGCATACGACAGAGCTTTCGTTGGTTTGAGGATATGAAATCGGCGTTTGGGAAGGTTGATTTTGGAAAAGGAGTTGTAAAATTAAAATGTTGATGTGATAAAGTGTCAATTTAAGAGAATGTTAAGCTGAAAAAATCATCGAATTTTTGATGTATTTCGAGCAAAATCGGAGAGTTTTTGAAGCACTTTTTGATATGCTCAAAAAAAATCGCCGTTTTCTCACCAAAAAAACGCCAATTTTTTCAAAAAAAACGAAGATTTTTCAGAAAAAAACGGCGTTTTTTTGTGTAAAAATGAGCGATTTGAAAATCAAGTAGTTACAAAGGCGATTTTTTTGCTTGAAAATGCTCCAAAAAAGTCGGCGTTTCGAGAGAACAAATCGGCGTTTTGTCATGCCGAAAGGGCGAGTTATTTTTGCAAAAAGGCGTTTTGTTTTAGCAAAAGGGCTTTCTATTTTGGCAATTCTTGAAGAGCAGTTACGGAAAGGTCGAAAAAATCGCCTTATTTCGGGCTTAAAATCTGCCAAATGTTAATTCTTCCACTATCAAAACCCTGATATGTTTTAATTTCTGCAAGGAAAAATGTTTATTATCCTCATTCTGCAAGAGCAAAAGCAGGCACAAGGACCGAAGAAAGCTCTTTTTGTTCATTCGGATTTGAATATGAGCGTCTTCAATACTTTTTGCGGTAAATTTTCGTTTGACATTATGGTGGTCGTTTGCACAAACTATGTTGTCAAAAAGATGAAAACAAGGTGTAGTTCGGTGAAAATATGGATTGTTGCAGCAATTGTGTTGTTTGTTTGCTGTTCCAAGTCTCAAAAACAGGAGCATTACGGAGTGTCAATCTCGGCTCCGAGTGTTGCGGAGGCTTCTTGCGAGAGTTTTTCTGCACAAGAGCTTGCCTTGCTCGGGCTTTCAAACGGCTGGACTTTCGATTTGCTCGGAAAAGCGAGCCAAAACGACAGCTCTTCTTGCAATTTTGCCTTTTTGCCTCTGCTTTTGATTGACGAATTGCACGCTTGCGAGAGCGAAAGAGCTTATGTTGAGGCTTTGTTTGCCTTTTGCGATTTGGAAGATACTTGTTTTGAGGCTGTGAGGGCAAGTTTCGATGCGATAAAACAGCGTTTGTGCGAAACAGATTCTTCTCTTGCGGTGAATTCTCGGCATGAAGGTTTGAAAAAAGGCGGTTTTGTCATCTGCCAATCGGCTCGCACGGGCTTAATGAGGGAAGATGCACTGAAAACTGTCCGACATAGTTTTTCGACTTGCAGAGGCAACAAACGATTTTGCGACTTTTTCAACCTGAGCGGCAGTTTCAGAGCCTTCGAATCGGAAGACGAGCTTGCGATTGACATACCCGTGGGAAACGGAAGCTGTTCTCTTTTGCTGATTAAGCCATCGGACGAGCATGCAAGAGAATATGTGGCAACATTTTCTGAAAAGCGATATGCAGAAGTAATAAAAGGATTGGAAGAAAGAAAACTCAGCGTGAGCTTTCCCGACTTTGAGGGATTTGTTTCGCAAAAACCTCTTTATTTTCCTCAAATACAGACCGCAGACAGCCTTGCTCTTTCTCCCTACGCAACAATAAGCTGCCAATTTTCACTCTTTAAGCCCACCGAAGCCGTATTGCAATCGTTGGGAAAGTCGTTACAAGACAAAATTTTGAACTCCGAAAGTGGAGAAACAGCAACTTTTGACACCCCTTTCCTGTTCTTTGTGAGAGAAATCTCCTCGGGAGCAATCCTTTTGGCAGGAATGTATTTTGAATAGTGCGTTTGGCTGATTTTCAATCGAATATATCATACACCAAAGTCCCTTGAACGCAGGCAGTTTTGGCGTTTGGCAAAATTTTTTCGGAAAATTCTCCTCAAAAACTTTGCTTGCATAAAAAAAATATTTACCTTTGTCCCTATGAAGTAAACACTTTTACTAACTTTCAAAACCAAACGTGAGTATGAAAATTTATCACAGTTCAGAAATCAAGAACATTGCCCTCATGGGAGGAGCAAAGGCAGGAAAGACTACTTTGGCAGAAGCCATGTCTTTCGAAGGTAAAGTAACCAATCGAAGAGGTACGATTGAAGAGTCCAACACTATTTCAGATTATCGAGAGATTGAGACAGAGAGAAAAGGTTCTGTTTTTTCAAGTCTTCTATATTCGGAGTACAACAACAAGAAAATAAACATCATTGACGTACCCGGATACTCCGATTACCAAGGAGAGTTGGTCGCAGCCTTGCATGCAGTCGAGACAGCTGTTGTTGTGATAAATGCACAAATCGGAGTGGAAGTCGGAACTGAGATTGCGTTTCGCCATACCGGCAGATTGGCAATCCCTCTTATGTTTGCAATGAACCAACTTGACAGCGAAAAATCCAATTTTGACGAACAAGTAAGAGAATTGAAAGAGTTTTTCGGCGAAAAGATAACAATCGTTCAATATCCTGTCAATCAAGGACCGGGATTTAACTGTTTTGTCGATTTGATTATGCAAAAGATGTACAAATATCCCGTTGGAGGAGGCAAACCCGAGATTTTGGACATTCCCGAAGAAGAAAAAGAAAAAGCAGAGCAACTTCGCCTTGCGTTAGTCGAGAATGCAGCGGCAGGTTCTGACGATTTGATGGAAAAATACTTCGATAACGGCGATTTGGCAATAGATGACGTGCGTCGAGGCTTGAAACTCTCGATAGCATCTCGCAATGTGTTCCCTATATTGTGCGTTTCGGCAAAAGAAAACATAGGTGTGGGAAGATTATTGGAGTTTATAACCTTCAATGTTCCTTCTCCGACAGACGCACTTCACACAAAGACACTCGTTTCGGGCGAAAAAATAACCTACGACGAAGCCTCGCCTACAACTCTCTTTGTTTTCAAAACCGCAAACGAAACACACGTCGGAGATATTACCTATATGAAAGTCATGAGCGGCGAATTGACTGAGGGAATGGACGTTGTGAACTCCACAAACGAAGCAAAAGAAAGAATTGCCCAAATATTCGTAAACTCGGGCAAGACAAGAACAAAGATAGAGAAAGCATCGGCAGGCGATATTGTCTCTACAATCAAGCTGAAAAGCGTTTCGACAAACGATACTCTCACTTCGACAAAGAACATTGGAGATAAACTCAACGAAATCAAGTTCCCCGAACCCGTATATTCGACAGCCGTAAGAGCAATAGACTCTTCGGACGAAGAAAAACTCGGAGCTGCCCTCAACGAATACACATCTAACGACTGCTCAATGAAAGTTGAGATTGCAAGAGAGTTGAAACAAACAATCGTAAAGGCAATGGGCGAATACCATATCAACACCTTGAAGTGGTATTTGGACAATGTTTACAAAATACCTGTTGAATTTTTCGCACCAAAAATACCTTACAGAGAAACAATCACCAAAAGTGCCGAAGCATCTTACCGACACAAGAAACAATCAGGCGGAGCAGGTCAGTTCGGAGAAGTATATATGATGATAGAGCCTTATTATGAAGGCATGGAACAGCAAAAGAAATATCCGATACGAAATACCGAAACGGTAGAACTTGCCTGGGGCGGCAAATTAGTGTTCAACACTTGTATAGTCGGCGGAGCTATTGATGCAAGATTTATGCCTGCAATCCTGAAAGGTATAATGGAGAAAATGGAAGAGGGACCTTTGACAGGCTCTTACGCAAGAGACATAGTGGTAAACGTGTTTGACGGCAAGATGCACCCTGTCGATAGTAACGAAATGGCGTTCAAACTTGCAGGACGCAACGCTTTCAAAGAAGCATTCAAGAATGCAGGACCGAAAATCCTCGAACCTATATACGATATTGAGATTACAGTACCTTCAGAGCTTATGGGAGGCGTCATGACCGACCTTCAAAGCCGTCGAGCTGTCGTTATGGGAATGGATTCTGAGGGAATGAACACCATAATCAAAGCAAAGATACCGCTTGCCGAGACTTACCGCTACTCGACCGCCCTTTCCTCGATAACTTCGGGCAGAGCAGTCTTTGCAATGCAGTTTTCGGAATATGAAGCTGTGCCTTCGGACGTTCAAAGCAAACTTTTGAAAGCATACGAAGAGCAAACAAAAGACGAAGAATAAAGCACGAGAGCATATTGATTTTGTTTTTAATTTAGAACTCCGGCGTTCTGTTTCGGCAGAACGCCAATTTTTTTATCCCCTTGCAGCTTTTTCTGCCTTACAAACACCTTTTTCGGAGAAAAATCTCAAAGCCTCCGTCGGCAGAAAGAAGATTATCAAAAATTTTTCTTGTTGATAATGGTATTATCTTGGGAAGATAATACCATTATCACGCCGTGATAATCCGATTATCAAGCCAAAAAAAATTTGATAATCTCAGAAACTTATTCTTAAAGCGTTGATTTTCGGATATTAAACCTGCAAAAAGATATTGTTTTTCGGCTATTGCCTGCAAGGAGTTCAGAGATTGAACAACCGGCTTGCGGTTTCGGTGGTTCTTTCAGCCACTTCTTCGAGCGGAATGTTCTTTATTTCGGAGACTTTCTTCGCAATGTGGAGAACATACGAGCTTTCGTTTCGCTTACCCCTGAAAGGCACGGGAGCAAGATAAGGAGAATCCGTTTCCAAAACAATATCGTCTATGCTTATTTGCGAAACAACCTCCGCAAGATGAGCGTTTTTGAAAGTCAAAACCCCTCCAATTCCGATTTTGAAACCCATTTCTATCAAGCGTTTTGCCTGATTGACATCGCCGCCAAAGCAATGAAGAACACCATTATACGTTTTGCGATTGAGAGTTTTCAGACTTGCGAACAGTTCATCAAAAGCCTTGCGAATATGAATGCAAACCGGCAGCGAGAGTTCAAAACTCCACCTCATCTGTCGGCTGAAAACCTCGATTTGTTCCGCAACAAAAGTCCTGTCCCAATACAAATCGAGACCAATCTCGCCTATTGCACAAAAGCGAGAAGAGTTTTCAAACAAAATTTTCTTGATAGAGTCCAACTCCTCTGCCCAATTTGCGTTCACACTTGTCGGATGCAGCCCCATCATAGGGTAAAGTCCCTCATGTTTTTCGCACAACTGCAACAAAGGTTCGACCGAAGAACAATCCACATTGGGGAGAAGGATTTTCTTCACGCCGTTTTCCTCCGCCCTTTCGAGAACCTGAGCAATATCCTGCTCGAAATCTTTTTCGTAAATGTGAGAATGCGTATCTATCAGCATGATTTTTGTCAAATTGTTACAAAAAAAGCTCCCGAAATCGGGAGCCTACATTCGATATTATGAAAAAACGTATTTGTTTTTCGACGATTTATTGCATTTTTGCCACTTTTCTCATGCACTTAGACTTCAAGTTGGCAGCTTTGTTCTTGTGAATAACCGAACGTTTTGCCAATCTGTCTATTTGAGAGATTAACTTAGGCAATCTTTCGCTTGCTTCTTTCACATCCTCTGTTGCTCTAAAATCTCTCAAAGCGTTACGCATTGTCTTCGCATAGTAGCGATTTGCAATTCTTTTCCTCTCGTTGGAACGAATTCTCTTTATTGAACTCTTGTGATTTGCCATTTCTATATTCTTATTTTTTAGTACCCCGTAGGGGATTCGAACCCCTGATTTCAAGAATGAAAATCTTGCGTCCTAGGCCAGCTAGACGAACGGGGCGTTTGCAACTTTCCGCCGTTTTTGACGGTGCAAAATTACAACAAAAATTTGTTCTGCCCAAGCAAAATTGAAAAAAAATGCCGTTTTGATACCTTTTTAATCTTTATCTTGCTGAAATTCAAAGCCTAATCTTTTCGCAGTAATAAAGCGTTTCGAGGCTGTTTTCTGCTTGATTTCGCCAACTGTTATCTCTTTTACCTGATCAAAAGGCGGTGTAAGCAGATCAAAATTGTTGGCATACTCCATTGCCGAAACGATTATGCTTGTTATCGACTTCTTATTGACAATCGAGGTATTGAAACTCGAATACAACAAACCCACTTCACGCTTTCCCTCAATAAAATAGTGCTTTTCTTTGTTCACAAACACTCTTCCGATAAGGTATCCCAAGTCGTAGTCTCTGTTATAGTCGAAAGAATCGGTCAAAAAGTTGTAAATGTTTATCATTCCGCTGAACGAACGCTCCTTGTCTTCCTTTATGTACGGCAATTTCATCACTTCGTGCATTCTCGAAAACTCAAATACGTTGGTGTGCATTGAAAAAAGCAGAATGTCTGCTCCGAAACGTATCTCAAATTCGGCTTCCGACCTGTCGTTAAAGAAGAAATAGTTCGGATATTCGGCTTTCAGAGCATCGATTATCTCTTTTGCGGTGTCTCTGAACAAGGTAAAAGTTTCTTTTGTATTTGAAAGAACACTGTCCAAAAGGTCAGTTTTTTGTTTTATTGCCTTTCCTAATTCTTTGTATTCCATGTTTTTGATACAGCTTTAATCAAAAAAAAGCCCCATGTTTGCTACACAGGGCTTTGGTTTCTTTGTCTATATAGAAACTATTCCTCAGGGTGGATAGCTTCCATAGGGCAAACGTCGGCACAAGTTCCGCACTCAACGCATTTTGCAGGGTCTATCTTATAGATATCGCCTTCTGAAATTGCCCCAACAGGACATTCATCAATACAAGTGCCGCATGCAGCACAATCTTCTGAAATTTTGTAAGCCATTGCTTCTAATTTTTAGGGTTTATAACGAGTGCAAAGATATAACATTCTGTTCAAACACCAAATAAAAAGCATGATTTTTTTTTGCACAGACGGCGTTTCTCTCACTCTGTTTGCAGAATAAATCGGCGTTTGCTTGCAGTGAAGTCGCAACAAATGAGTATCTTTGCCACCGAAAAACAAACAAATAAAAATTTTACCGACCATGAACAAAACGAACATACTCGGATTCTCACTTGCCATTGTGGTTTTTGCTTTGGCCTTTTGCGGTTGTACTCAGGACAAAGTGGTTGAAAAATATGAAGACGGCAGCCCCAAAGTAGTCCAAATCCTCAAAAAGAAAGACGGAAGTCTGCAACAAACAGGCGAAAAACGCCTTTACCAAAACGGCAAAGAGCGAATGAGCGGCAAAATATCAAACGGCAATCGCACCGGAGTGTGGAAATTTTACTTCGACGACGGCAAACTATTTGCCAAAGCCGACTTTACCGACACTCAACAAGGCAAAAACTGGGAAGTATATGACCACGAAGGCAAAAAACTCGTAAGCAAATCGGACAAAATTGCCGAACTCCACTTCGCTCAAGACGGAGGATTGTGCGACATAAGATTGAAACAAGGCGACAAAGAGCTGTTATACCGCTTTTTTGAATCGTTTCGAGTATGCGTAACCTCACAAATGAAAGGCAACATACCAAACGGCGAAACAATAGCATGGTTTGAAAACGGCAAAATGAACTCCTACTACTATTACAGAGACGGAATACAAGACAGCATTTACCGAGTTTATACCGAAGAGGGAGGATTGCTTGTGAGCGGACAATATAATAAAGGTATAAAGGTGGGCAAATGGGAGTATTTTCTCTCCGATGGCTCTTCGGCAGGCATAGAAATATACGACACAGACGGCACAAAGCTCAAAGCAAGAGAGTAAGATGAAGAAATTATTGTTCGTTTTCGCATTGATATTCCCTTTGATTTCCAATGCACAATACTCATACGGCAAAATAGAATTGAACAAAGAAACCAAACAAAACCCCTTTTGCTGCAAGATAGGAAGCAAAGACAGCATTCACATTTCCCCTTGCAGTCGAAACGGAGTGCAACAACTCTCGGTGGGCAGCCTGATTTGCAAGGCAGAAACCCCCGACGAGAGCTTGGATTATGAAATATTCGCAAACCACAAAGACAAAAAAGCCTTCGTAATTGTGAGTCGCACGACCGACAATCTGTGTGTGGGCTGTTCGCTTTACCTTTTCGAGAACGGAAATGTGAGAGACTGCGGACAACTTCCCGTTGCCGCCTACACCAAAGACCAAAGCGGAAGAATGAACTACAACAGTATCCTCCCCCATTTGTCGATTGTCAAAGTGTCAAACCGCTACATACTCTCGTTTGAGACCCCTCTGGTAGTACTTTTCCCCATGCAGGAACAAGAAGAAATCCTTTCGGGAAGAGACCTCTTCTTTACCTTCGACAAAGACGGTCTGCAAATGAACAAATAATCAAAGCCCGATTTTTCAACTCGCCGATTTGGCAAAACCAAACGCCCTTTCAGTGAAATAACTCGCCGATTTATTTTTTCACAACGCCGTTTCAAAAGAATAAAACGCCGAATTATTCTCTCAAAACGCCAAGTTATTTTGCGAAAAAACGGCGACTTGTTTCACTCGAAAAAGCGAATTTTTCAGCAAAAAATACCGCCTTTTTCGGAGCGTTTTCAAGCGAAAAAATCGCCTTTATAAGTGCTTGATTTTCAATTCGCTCATTTTTACACCCAAAAAACGCCGTTTTTTTCCAAAAAATCTTCGTTTTTTTTGAAAAAATTGGCGTTTTTTTGGTGAGAAAACGGCGTTTTTTTCGAGAGTATCAAAAAGTCGATTTTTTAGAGCGAAAAATCAGCAAAAAAAACAATGGCAAAATCAGCAAAAAAAATCCGAAGAAAAACAACACGCTTTTGCCATTCAATTTCTACAAACAAAGACAGGTATTCCTATGATGCCATAGTACGTCCTGTTTTTCAAAGCAATTCTATCACAAAAAGAAAAAGCCGGAGGACAATCCTCCGACTTATCCAATATGAATAACAACATTAAAAATATAGCTTAGTTGTTCACTATATTCTGGAACTCTATCAAAGATTGGTAACGTTTGAACTCCAAGTCGTTCTTTGCCTGATATTTGTAAGAAGGTTCTTGTTTGCAGGCTTCTTTCAGGTTTTTGGTAAGTCCGGGTACGTCATCCAATCGTGCATAACAAACAGCTCTCAAATAATATACCTCTGCTGTTTGGTCCATGCAGCAATCCAATGTACGAATTGCGTTTCCGGTGTTGCCCGTAAGAAGTTGTATGAGTGCAAGGTTGTAAGTACATTTTCTGCCATCGAGTTTTTCGGCTGCTTCTTCGTACTTTCCTTGTTTTATCAAGACGATTGCTTCGTTCATCTGTGCTTGTTCGTTTCCTGCGGCAATGGATTGTTGTATGTAATTGTCGGCTGCTTCGGTGTCTTTGAGAGCAAGGCTGAGCAAAGCGAGGTTTGAAAGGATTTCTCCGTTGTTTGGCGAGAGCTTGTCGGCTGTTTCCAAAAATCTTTTCGCATCGTCAAGCTGATTTAGGTACAATGCAACTGCTCCTGCGTTGTTCCAGCCTCCCCATTCGGAAGCAAAACGTTCGGTTGCTGCGGTGTAGATTTGCAATTTGCTTGCATAGTTGTGTGTAAGTGTTGCTGCATACATGAGTTCGTCGTATGTCAGCTTGTCGGGATCGGACATTGCCATCTTTGCTATCTCTTGTTCTGTCTTTTGAACGCCCGAAAAGTTGAATGCAATTTCGCCTCGTCTCAATGTTGGTAAGATTTCTTCTTCTATTTGGCTGAACACTACCGACATATTGCGGATTTCTTGTTCTCTTCTTATCTTGTCGGGTTGTGATTTGACTACGTTGATTACGGTGTTCTTTTCTTTTAGTGAAGAGCCTTCAACCAAGCGTACAAAGTTTTCCCAGTCTTCTCCCTTGGCACTTGAAGTTATCACGACGTCTTGTTTTGCTTGTTCGACATATCTTTTGATGTCATTCTTCTTTATGTTTTCGGCTTTTGCTCTTTCGGTAAGGGCTTCGGTGAGCATTCTTTCTACCAAATTGACTGTGGTTTCTGCTCTCTTTTTGGACAATCCTATGTTAAATGTCTCTTCTCCTTCGGGTGATGCCCATGCGTTTACGAAAATTTGACGTGGAACCTGGTTGTTTACTATGTAGCTTTTCATGCTTTCATAGCCTCTTTTTGCGTCCATTTTCTTGTTTAGTTTGTTGTTCCAGTTCAAATCGGACATATTTACGGTGAAATAAATGTCGGTTGTCATGATTTGATCTGTCGAAACTTTGTAGTTTGCAGCTGCCATTGACAAATCACCTCTTATATCCACCCTGTTGGAAGTCGAGTTTACTCCTTCGGCAATCTTGACATTGCCGAGCTTTATTGCTCCGGGGTTTTCCATTGCTTCGCTCCATGTTGCGTTGGCTTCATTGACTTCTTTTGCTTTATATGCTATCGGATTGAGGTAAAGTTTGGCACTTTCCATTCCCTGACGATAAGCCACGGTGTCTTTGTACACAAATCTGCCTCCGCTGCTCTTGTCTATGGTCTTGCCGTTGCCATCTACTTTCGTGCCTTTGAGGTTCATAGGTGAAAGAATGACCTCTCCGGTTTCCCAAGTCAAAACGGGTTGCAGATAAACCACGGCATTCTTTTGAAAATACTTCTCGGGAATGTTGCCATTGATTGTAACGACAACTTTATCGCCGTGAGCCTCCATCGGATTTGGAGAAATCTGATAACGCACGGTGTCGTGCTTCTTTTGCATGGTCTTTATGCTTCCGCAAGATGCAGCAAGCAAGGCAAAACCCATGCCGATAACTAATGTTCTTGATATTTTCTTTCTCATCTTTGTGAAATGATTTGTTCGTTTACTCTATTTATTAAAGTTACACTACGCTCTGCAAAAGTAAGAATAAATCTTGAAACGGCGTCTTGTTGTTTGCTATTTTATTTGAGACGACTGCGTTTCAAAAGATATGGTAACAATATGCGATCGAAGCCTTTGTTTATATCTGCCTGAACGAAATCGGTTTGCAGATTGTTGCATTGGGTCTTGATTTGCATAATCAGTTCTTGCATTTTTTGAGAGTATTGTTCTTTTAGTTGAAGCGGTGTGGCTTTTATTTGTTCTCCTGTTTCGATGTCGATAAATCTTCGTGGCGAGTTGTCAAAGTTCAAATCCAACTCTTTGTCTTTGTCGCACACATGAAACAAGATAACTTCATGTTTGTTGTATCTGAGGTGTTGAAGAGCTTTGATGAAGTTATCGGCATTGTTGCTTTGGCTTATCAAGTCTGTAAAGATTATAATGAGGCTTCGTTTGTGAACACATTCTGCAATTTTGTGAAGAGCATCTGCTATATTGGTGTGGCGATTGTACTCTGCTTTTTTTGAAAGAAGCTGTTCCAAAAGCGTAAAGACTGCCTGCCGGTGAGCAAAGCTCGTTTTTATGTCGGTGAGTTGCCTGATTGTATCATCTGCAAGGCTTATGCCGAAAGCATCTCTTTGTTTGTAAAACAGATGACAAAGACAACCCGACGCATAAAGGGAAAAGGTCAGTTTGTTTGGGCTTTCAAAGGTAGGCACTTTTTCGAGAGGGAAATACATTGAAGAAGATATGTCCAAGACCAAAAGGCATCTGAGATTGGTCTCTTCTTCGTATTTTTTCACAAAGAGCTTGTCGCTTTTTGCATAAAGCTTCCAATCGATATGCTTTGTCGAGTCTCCCTGATTGTATAATCTGTGTTCGGCAAACTCGACCGAGAAACCATGAAACGGACTCTTGTGCAAGCCGCTCATAAATCCCTCGACAATCTTTCTTGTTTTGAATTCGAGAGAGTTGTATCGGGAAAATTGTTCAACCTCTCCTGCCATCGGAAATAAGAAAACAAAGGGTGAGAAGCCGCAATGTTCTACTGCTTCTCACCTTTTATAATTAAGGTTGTCTGTTTAGAGATATTTTTCAATCTTTTCTACGAAAGCACTCTTTGGATTTGCTCCCACCAATTTGTCAAGCAGCTCTCCGTTTTTCAAAAATACCACCGTAGGTACGTTTCTTACTCGGAATTGAGCGACAACATCGCTGTTGCCATCGACATCGCACTTTCCTATTATTGCTTTTCCTTCGTATTCTTGAGCCAATTCTTCGATTACAGGTCCTATCTTTTGACAAGGTCCGCACCATGTAGCCCAAAAGTCTATCACAACCAAGGTGTCTTTCTTCGATATTACTTCATTGAATGAAGCATCTGTAATTTCTAATGCCATAATGTTTCTGTTTTTTCTGTGTTTACGATGTATTAAAATTCGTGCAAAGCTATCTATTTTTTGCGACATGACCAAATGAAACGGCATCTAAAAGCATTTTTGCTGTCTTTGTGTCGTTCGATTTTGCGAAAATAGTGTGTCGTTTGTTCAATTTTTTGTGTGCAAACAATCTTTCTTCGGGTTGATACAACATTGCTTGCAAGCAGAACAACAAGTCTTTTTCTCAAACCGAAATTAACAAAAGGTGTTTTATTGGAATAAACACAAATTACTCACAATCAGTCCTTATATTGTCTGTAAATTTTATTGCGAGCGTAATAAACGAAATTTCTCAACGAGAAATTTGCGAAAAAGATTTGCCGATTGAACAAAAAAATGTACCTTTGCTGGACGAAATAGTGCTTATAAACCAATAGAAAGAGATGATAACCACGGTTGTTTATGCAGTTGTTGCATTGGCAGCGATAGGAGCAATAGCTGCACTGATACTTTACTTTGTTGCTCAAAAATTCAAGGTTTACGAAGACCCGCGTATTGATTTGGTAACCGACAAACTGCCGGGTGCAAACTGCGGAGGTTGCGGTTTTGCAGGTTGCAGGGCGTTGGCAGAAGCTGTTGTGAAGACTGAGAGTTTGGAAGGCAAGTTTTGCCCTGTGGGAGGCGACGGAGTTATGAAACAAGTTGCCGAAGTAATGGGATTGAAAGCCGAAGAATCTGATCCTATGATTGCAGTTGTAAGATGCAACGGAGGAAAATGCAACAATGTTTCAAAGGTTGAGTACGACGGATTGAGAGATTGTTCTTTTGCCAACATGAATTTTTCGGGCGAAGGGGGCTGTGCCAATGGTTGTTTGGGATTTGGCAACTGCGTTTCGGCTTGTAAGTTTGATGCTTTGGAAATGGACGAAACCACAAGGCTGCCAAAAGTAAAGCAAGACAAGTGTGTGGCTTGCGGAGCTTGCGTCAAGGCTTGTCCTCGCAAGATTATCGAACTCAGAAAGAAAGGAAAGAACGACAGAAGGGTGTTTGTAAGTTGCATGAACACCGAAAAAGGAGCGGAAGCCAAGAAAAACTGTACTTCTGCCTGCATTGGTTGCGGCAAATGTGCAAAGGCTTGTCCTTTTGAGGCGATAATGGTAACCAACAATCTTGCATACATAGACTTCAACAAGTGCAAATCTTGCAGAAAATGTGTGGCAGAATGTCCTACGGGAGCAATTCATGCAGTCAATTTCCCCGAAAAGCAAGTCAAATCGGAGACAAACGAAGGTTCTATCAGCGAAAAAACAATATAGTTCATGAATACATTCAAATTGGGTGGCGTTCACCCCGAAGAAAACAAGATAGCGAGAAATCATTCGACAGAAACATTTGCTCTTCCTCAAAAAGCAGTGGTCTTTGTTTCCCAACATTTGGGAGCGCCTTCAACTCCCGTCGTACAAAAAGGAGACAGAGTGAAAACAGGTCAGCTTTTGGCAAAGGCAGATGCTTTTATCTGTGCCAATACTCACTCTCCTTATACGGGCGTTATAACGAAAATCGATTTGGCAACCGACTTTAACGGATACAAGAAGCCTGCATTTTATATAGATGTGGAGCAAGACGAATGGGAAGAGGGCATTGACACTTCCGAAACGATAGAGCGAGAAATTAAGTTGGAGCCTCAGCAAATCGTAGAGAGAATAAAAGACAGAGGAATAGTAGGTTTGGGAGGTGCAGCTTTCCCTACTCATGTCAAATACATGATTCCAAGCGACAAAAAGGCGGAATACCTCATCATAAACGCAGTCGAATGCGAGCCTTACCTGACTTCTGACAACAGAGTATTGTTGGAACACAGCGAAGAGGTACTCATAGGCGTCGAAATAATGAAAAAAGCTTTGGGAGTGAAGTGTGCAAAAATCGGAATAGAGAACAACAAACCCGAAGCGATTGCTCAAATGCAAAAAGCAGCCAAAGACTTTGAGGGAACAGAGATTGTACCTCTGAAAACCAAGTATCCCCAAGGAGCAGAGAAGCAGTTGGTATATGCTTTGACCAAACGCGAAATCCCAAGCGGCAAACTACCGATAGAAGTCGGCTGTGTGGTAAACAATGTCGGCACAGCTTTGGCTATTTATTATGCAGTTCAGAAAAACAGACCTCTGATTGACAACATACTTACCTATACCGGCAAAGACGTAAAAGAAAACAAGAACCTGCTTGTAAGAGTCGGCACACCGATAAGGTCGATAATTGACTATTGCGGAGGACTTCCCGAAAGCACAGGCAAGATTATCAGCGGAGGACCAATGATGGGAAAAGCCATTGTCAATATTGACGCTCCCACTGTCAAGACTACTTCGAGCATCTTGGTGATGACCGAAAAAGAATCGAAAAGAAAACCACAAACCAACTGCCTTCGTTGCGGCAAATGCGTCTCTGCCTGCCCTATGGGCTTGGAACCAATACAACTTTCTTTGCTCTCCAAACAACATCGTTGGGAAGAAGCCGAAAAAGAATGTGCAATGGATTGCATAGAATGCGGTTGCTGTTTGTTCACCTGCCCTGCCGGACAGCCGTTGCTCGACTTGATAAGAGTGGCAAAAAGCAACATAGGAGCAATACGAAGAGAGAGAAGTAAAAAATAACAATATATCATAACCCTTGCAATGATAAGTCGTTTGTTTTCTCCGATTGCCTTGTCGATGTGCTGTTTTCCTATAATGGCACAAACAGAGCAAGTGTCAAACTACCAAAACGACACTTTCGGATACTCTTTCGACTACCCCTCAGGGTGGGAAATCGAAGAGAATTTAGAAAGCGGAACGACAACTCTTTATGTACCATTGGCAAAAGGAGAAACAATTTACAAACAACTTCAACTCAGCGTTGCACAATGGGAAGAAGGAACACTGCAAGAGTTTATCGATGTGTCGTTTGCCGAAGATGTGTGGAGAAAGCTCTATCCCGATTTCACAATCTCCGATTTGGAAGAAGCAGAAAACTCACAAGAGAACACACGGAGCTTTGAAATGCACTACTCGATAGACGAAAAAAAGGTTGTAATGCTCTGCTGTCTGAAACAAAACTACGACAGAGTGTACATAATCTTGGCAGCATCGCCACAAGACGAATACAACACATACAAAGAACAATTTACAAGAGTGATAAACTCCTTGAATATTTGGTAAAATTGAGAATTAAGAACAATCAAACAAAAGAAAAATAATATGGGATTATTAAAGGTATCGGGTTCACCGCACGTTCAAAGTAAAGAAACCACAAAATCGATAATGTGGAATGTGGTTATCGCATTACTTCCTGCATTGTTGGTAGGCATATATTTCTTCGGATTCAGAGCATTGGCACTGACATTAGTTTCGGTTGCCTCTTGCATACTCTTCGAGTGGCTGATACAAAAATTCATTATCAAAGGACAACAAACAATCTCCGATGGCTCGGCAGTAATCACCGGAATGCTGCTTGCGTTCAACCTTCCTTCCGATATACCTTTCTATTTGGTAATCATAGGAGCCTTGGTGGCAATAGGAATAGGCAAAATGACCTTCGGAGGCTTGGGTAAAAACCCTTTCAACCCTGCATTGGTAGGACGAGTATTCCTTTTCTTGTCTTTCCCTACCGAAGTTGCAAAATCAGACTGGCCCACACCGCAACCTCTCTTCGGAAGTAAGGTTGCAGACGCACTTAGCGGACCGACACCGCTTGCACAAATAGGAGCAAACAGCCATGCAGGCTTGAATAACCTCGATATGTTCTTGGGAGCAACGGGAGGAAGCTTCGGAGAAGTGGCAGCAATCGCCATAATCTTGGGAGGAATTTACCTGTTGTTCAAAAAGATAATCACATGGCACATACCCGTTGCCTTTTTGGCTTCGGCAGGCATCTTCGCATGGATACTGAACTTGTGCGGACTTACCGTCAATCCAATCTATCACCTTTTGGCAGGAGGCATGATGCTCGGAGCAGTATTCATGGCAACCGACATGGTAACAAGCCCTGTAACCAAAACAGGACAACTTATCTTCGGAGCAGGTTGCGGACTTCTCACCATATTGTTCCGTTGTTTCGGACCAATGCCCGAGGGAGTTTCGTTTGCAATACTCATAATGAACGCCCTCACACCGCTAATCAACAAGCTATGTAAACCAAAACGTTTCGGATATTAAAACAAACCCCAAAAACAATAGCAAAGACTATGGCAAAATTAGAATCATCATTAAAGAATATGTTGCTCAGTCTGACACTCATCTCTTTGAGTGCATCGGCTCTTTTGGCAGGAGGCTACGCATTGACCAAAGAACCAATCGACAAAGCATCACAAGACAAAAAAGATAAAGCAATCAAAGAAGTCCTTCCGCAAGGAAACATCAGCTTGGACGAGCCTGTGGAAATCAAACTTGAAGGATTTGACGACGCATTCATTGTCTATCCTGCACGAGAAGGCGACAAATTGGTCGGCTGTGCCATAGAAACCTACGATAACAACGGATACGGAGGAAAAATCAAAACAATGGCAGGACTTGACAGCGAAGGAAACATAATAAACTACTCCATATTGGAAACAAACGAAACTCCCGGACTTGGAGCCAAAGCTTCCGAATGGTTTAAGACCAAGGGAGACATAAGAGGCAAGAATCCGTCGCAAGAAAGCTTCAAAGTATCAAAAGACGGAGGCGAAATAGACGCCATAACAGCCTCCACAATCACCTCGAGAGCCTTTATCGCCTCAATCAAATCGGCATACAAAGCATTTGAAAAGTATCAAGAACAATCAAAACAATAAAAAGCCATGAACAAGATAAAGATAATACTCAACGGAATTATAAAAGAAAACCCCGTTTTCTGCCTTTTGCTCGGAATGTGTCCCACACTCGGAACAACCACCTCGGCAATCAACGGAATGGGAATGGGATTGTGTACAATGTTTGTGTTGATTTGTTCCAACCTTGTCATATCTCTGCTCAAAAATGTAGTACCCGACAAGGTCAGAATACCCGCATTCATAGTCGTGATTGCCTCATTCGTAACCCTTTTGCAACTCTGTATGCAGGCATATCTGCCATCGTTGTACGAAAGCCTCGGACTATTCATACCATTGATAGTTGTAAACTGCCTTATCTTGGGAAGAGCAGAAGCATTCGCAAGTCGCAACACCCCTTTGAACTCAATCTTTGACGGAATCGGCATGGGCTTGGGCTTTACGCTCGGATTGACGATTTTAGGCTTGATAAGAGAGATGCTCGGCAGCGGTTCAGTGTTCGGATACAAGTTCATTGGCGATGCAGACGGCATATTGGTATTCGTTTTGGCACCCGGAGCATTCATCGTTTTGGGATACCTCATCGCAATAGTAAACAGATTAAAATCCAAATAAAGAATACAATCCTCAAAACAAAAACATTCAACAATCAAGACGGCGTTTTGCAATGAGCAGAACGCCGATTTATTTTTTCAGAACGCCGATTTGGCAAAACAACTCGCCGTTTTGTTCGAGCAAAACGCCGAATTATTCTCTCAAAACGGCGAGTTATTTTGCCAAAAAACGGCAACTTTTTTCACTCGAAATACCGACTTTTTCGGCAAAAAATACCGACTTTTTCAAGGCGTTTTCAAGCAAAAAAATCGCCTTTGTAAGTGCTTGATTTTCAAATCGCTCATTTTTACACCAAAAAAACGCCGTTTTTTTCCAAAAAATCTTCGTTTTTTTTTGAAAAAATTGGCGTTTTTTTGGTGAGAAAACGGCGTTTTTTTTCGAG
>JAEDJL010000056.1 GCA_016296345.1 Bacteroidales bacterium
CTTGCTTCACTTACCTCGTCGTTTGGGATTGCAAAAGTACTGCCTTTTTCTTTACTGACCAAATATTTTTTCGCCTTTTTTTGCCCTCTCTACCTCAACTGCCTGATTTTGACAGAGAAAAATTTTTGTGGTATTTAGTCGGGTTGGCTCTGTTTTCTTGAAAAATAGAGCTTCCTAAGACGTGCTATGACGCCCTATATTGTAGAATATGACATTGCTCAACGGCAGTTTACATCACTGCCAAACTATAATCGTCCAAAGCTGCAACGCCCGACAAGACAAGAGAACGAACAACCCCTGCAAACTTATCGCTCTCATTCACACAAGAGAACAAAACATCAAGCACATCTGTTTCAAAATCAAAAGGCATGAGGTTCATGGCAGCTTTTATGTAGTTTTCGTTTTTGGAGTGCTTTCCCATGGTTTCAAGCAGTTCTTCTTCAAAGTCCGAATAATTCATTATTTCATACATCATAATGATGTAATGAGCCAAAGCATCGCTTGCCACAAAGACCTCAGAGTGTTCATCTACCGAGAACTCTCCCGAGCGGAAGCCTTGCTTGTTCAGCTCGTCTTTGCAGTTTATAAGATACGGGGGATTATTAAAATCGGCAAGCCTGCCAAAGGAGTGTTCCAATTTTTTTGTCTTTCTGTTGTAATGAAATGCCACACTGTCGCCATAGCTTGCCCAAAGGCATTTGCAATCCTCCACCTTCCACACGGCTGCCAAGGTTGCAAAAGAACCTTCGTCATAGAATTTATCCAACAACAGCCCTCCGGACTTCACTGCCGTTTGTTCACATTCGTCATAAAACACCTCCCAAATCGTCTCCAACCAACCGTCTGCCTCATCTGCCGAAAGCAAGGGTGTGTTTGGAAGGTTTTCCAAAAGGTATGCAGACCATTTGTCGGCAAACAAACCGCCTCCACCTGCTCCGTCAGAGACCCCTATCACTCCTTCTTTTGATATTACTGCATCTTCATTCACACAGCCTTCGCCTTGCTTTGCGATTGTAACACTTCCTTTTGTCATATCTATTTATTCTGAATAATGTTGGTAGGTGTACCTATGTCCATTAGTTTTATCAGCGTTGTTGCATCTGCATTCACTCCCATTGCAACGTGTCGTCCCGAACGCTCGTCGTTCAAGTGCATTCCAATATCTTCGTTGTACCTCAGTGGCAAAAGGCTTGACATCTCAAACAATGTCTCTGCATAGCTGTTGCCGTTCAGTTCTCTTTTCTCAATCGGACAAACCACCTCTTGCTCCGACTTGTTTGCCGTAAAGTGAATATTGAACAATATCACGTTTCCGTCATTGGTAAACATCGATTTGAGTTCGTTTGCTCTCTGTAGCACCATATCTTTTGTTGCTCCGTTGAACTCTCCGTCGGTTATGTTGATAATCGTTGGCGGATAGCAGTCTTTGTCGTGGTGGGTTTTCATCCACTCGTCAAGCAGTGCTTTTGCCTTGTCAAATGCTTTATGCACATGAGTCCAACTGCCGTCATGACGAGCCTCTACCCACTGTACTTTTTCCACTTCTTTGATTACCACTCCCTTTCGAGTTCGCTTTTCTTCTCTGATTGTAATCGTTTTGTATGGATTGTCCATCAGCTCCTTTGGCGAAACAAAGTCTCTGCCGGCAAGTTCGCCTCCCCAGCCGCTGTATGCACTCTCGCCATAGCCGATAACAGCAATGTCATAGTAGTGTCTCACCTCTTCCAACTTGATGCACCTCAACACCAAATCGTTAATCTGTCTGTTTACTATGCGTGCGGCTGCTTCCGACATGGTCATTTCTTCGCCCAACAAAACTGTCTTCTTCTGCATACTGACGGAATTATCAACCAAAAAGATAAATGCCGTCGGTGTGTTGCGAGTAATCTGTGCCGTATATGCACTGCGGCTCTGTAAAAGTTGTGGTTGGTGTGGCAATGCTATACCGAAGTTGCTGATATTCTTTATATACTGCAGGGGAATAAAGTTCTTGATCAACACTTCTGCCTGATAGAACGTCTGTTCTTCTTCCGACAGGTCAAAATAGTTGTTGTGCAGAACGCTGTCAAAATGAACTGCCTCCAATTCTTTCAATCCACTGCCAACCTTTGCTCCGTTTTTAGTTGCATTGCGGTCCGAATACTTCGTCTCTTTCCAATAGATAACCTCGGGGTCTATCTCCAACACAACGGGGTTGGAAATTCTCTCTTCGTTCATTGCAACATACATCATAGGGTGACGTGCTGCAAAGCTCACTCTCACAAAGTGATGCAGATTGTCTCTCCTGTCCAAGGAGCGAGAGAGTTCTCCGCCTCCGGGCTTGCTGATAGTGATGCCTTTGTCTTGGCAATCTGCCCAAGAGTACAAGCCTCCGTTTTCGATTATCGACTCCAAATTGTCTCTGTCGGTAAAGTGGTAGAGCTTTTCTATTCCATGCTTTTCTACCACTGCCGCAAGGCTTTCCCAATTATCTTTCTTCTCCATGAGCGAACATTATTAAAACAACGACAGCTGTTTGTCGTTCTTTGTCTCTTTTTTCTTTTTGCTTGTTTTCTTCTTCGATTTCGTTTTGGGTGCTTCTTCCGTAGGGTAGTGCTTCTCTCCGTATGGGTAATATCCCTCTGCATACGCCTTGACCAAAAAAGCGTGGGACAATGGCTTGGTCGCATCATCTACATCGCAACAGGTGTTGTAGTCCAACAAAACCACCACGCCCTCGCTGCTCAACTGCCTTATCTTTTCGACCAAGTCCTGCGTCTTGTGTTCCAACGTCCATTTGTATGCAGGTATATATATTGAATGCTTTGCCTCCACATAGCTCAAAATCTCCGAGCTGTTTACTCCCTTGCGGTGTCCCAAAACCCTGCCATGTGTTCTGACCGACCTTTTGATGTTCTTCATCGTATTGTTGGCAAACATCGAAGTGTCAATATCCTCTTGTTCAAACACCTTCAAGCCCTGCCAAATACCCTCTACGCAGGCTGCCGTAACTCCATTGCTATATGGAACAGGAATACCACCATGAGGGTAGAAAGGACTTAGTCGCACAAAATCATCTTCCGCCTTGCTTGTAATATCAATAATCACAGCCTCGGGGTATGACTTCAATATATTCTCTCTCTTCTTTCGCTTCGATTCAATTACCACCATCTCTTTCTTATTTTTGTAGTTCTCTTAAATGTAGAATCATCTACTTTATTTATCTTTGTCTTTTTTGAAACAACTACCGATTTCAAAGATGTACAACCTTCGAATGCTCTCTCATCTATTTCTATTACGCTATCCGGAATTTTTACCGACTGCAAGGAACTACAACCTTTGAATGTTCTATCTCCTATTTTTGTTACACTATTTGGGATTACTATTGATTGTAAAGAACTACAACTACTGAATGCACTATCTCCTATCTTTGTTACACTATCTGGTATTACTACTGACTGCAAGGAACTACAACTACTGAATGCACTATATCCTATTTCTGTCACACTATTTGGAATTTCCATTGAATGCAAAGAACAACAATGCTGAAATGCCCACTGTCCTATTTCTGTTACACTATCCGGGATTTCTATTGAATGCAAGGAACTACAACTACTGAATGCACTATTTCCTATTTTTGTTACACTATCCGGTATTACTACTGACTGCAAGGAACTACAACTACTGAATACACCTATTCCTATTTTTGTTACACTATTCGGGATTTCTATCGTCTGCAAGGAACTACAACCATTGAATGCACCATCTCCTATTTTTGTTATACTATTCGGAATTTCTACTGATTGCAAGGAACTACAACCTTTGAATGTTCTATCTCCTATTTCTGTTACACTATTCGGAATTTCTATTGAATGCAAAGAACTACAACCACTGAATACACCTATTCCTATTTTTGTTACACTATTCGGTATTTCTATCGTCTGCAAGGAACTGCAACCACGAAATACATCGCCTCCTATTTTTGTTACACTATCCGGAATTACTACTGACTGCAAAGAGCCACAACCCCAAAATGCACTATCTCCTATCTTTGTTACATCCTTTGGAATTACGATATCCTTAGTTGTCGGAAAACAATAAATCAACACTCCTTCCTTTGAGTACAAAAGACCTTCTTTAAGATAGAATGACGGACTTTCGCAAGTTATTGTAAGATTATTACATCCTGTGAAAACCCCATAACCTATTTTTGTTACATTTTGTGGAATTACTATTGACTGCAAAGCTTTACAGCCTCGAAATACACTCTCACCTATTTCTGTTACACTGTCCGGAATTATTATTGATTGCACGGAATGACAACCACTAAATGCACTATTTCCTATTTCTGTTACACTATCTGGGATTGCTATTGACTGCAATAAATTACAACCTTCAAATGCACTTCTTGCAATCACTTTTGTTCCTTCTTTGATTGTATATGTTTCTAAGTTCTCAGGTACATTTACTAACTTCAATCCGTCCTTTGTGTACCTTACTCCATACTCGTCTGTGATTGCTTCTTTTTGTTCTTCGTCTGTGATATTGGGATTTAGAAGTTTATCCAAGCTCTCTTTCGCTTTTTCATTGCCCTGCTTTGCCGCCCTTTCATACCATTCTACTGCTTTTCTATAATCTTTATCCACTCCTTGTCCATACTCATAGCATACGCCAAGGTTATTTTGTGCTACTACATTGCCTTGCTCAGCGGATTTCTTATACCATTCTACTGCTTGCTTATAGTCTTGCTCTACGCCTTGTCCTTTATGATAGCAATAACCAAGGTGACATTGAGCTACTGCATAGCCTTGCTCGGCGGATTTCTTATACCACTCTACTGCTTTATTATAGTCTTGCTCTACTCCTTGTCCATACTCATAACATACACCAAGGTTACATTGTGCTGTCGCATACCATTGCTCGGCGGATTTCCTATACCATTCTACTGCTTTATTATAGTCTTGCTCTACGCCTTGTCCTTTATGATAGCAATAACCAAGGTTACATTGTGCTGCCGCATGGCCTTGCTCGGCGGATTTCTTATACCACTCTACTGCTGTATTATAGTCTCGCTCTACTCCTTGTCCATACTGATAGCATACGCCAAGGTTACATTCTGCTCTTGCATAGCCTTGCTCGGCGGATTTCTTATACCACTCTACTGCTGTATTATAGTCTCGCTCTACTCCTTGTCCATACTGATAGCAATAACCAAGGTTACATTGTCCTCCTGCATAGCCTTGCTCGGCAGCCTCTCTCCAATATTCTACTGCCTTGACATAATCTTGCTCTACACCCCTGCCAAAGTAATACTTATTCCCTTGCTCTAAGAACGATATTGCACGCGATATTTCACGGATACTATTTCTTAGTTTGTGCTTTTGTTCCGGTTCTTGTTTTGTATCAATATTCTGATAAGTGTCATTTTGTGGAATAACTTCTATTTGTTCGGCAGCTTGAGAAAGCAGTCGGTAGGCTTCGGTCTTGTCGTCGCTTGTCTGATAGAGCTTCATCGCCTTGTCGTACAAGCTCTTGTAGGCTTCTTGTTTTGCTTCATCTTGAGCAAACATGGTGGCATATTGTCCTCTGATTGCCACTCTGGCAAAGCTTAATTGCAGCAGTGAGAAGAGCTTGGCAAAGGTCTTGTCGTAAAGCAGTGCCGACAGGGAGGAATAGAGCTTGGATTGAGGCAGGTTGAGCAGGTCTTTCTCGGTGAAGAGTATGGCGTCTTTGGCTTCGTATTGTTGCAAAAGGTCGGGTTGAAGTGTGAGTGCATATAGTGCTGTTGCCATAAGCGAAAGAGAAAAGTCGTCTATCGTCTCGTCAAACCATTCATCGGAGCGTTGCGGATGTCGGAAGTTGGGAGAGCCTGTCTCTTTGGACTTCTTGCCTTTCATCGATGGTACATACATTCCGTCATAATCGACCAAGACCAACTCTCCTGATGAGTTTACGATGATATTGTCGGGCTTTAAGTCGCCATGTGCAAAGGGTTGTGTAAGCAGCCATATTGCCATACGGTTAAACGCAGACGATAGCTTCCTAAGCGCAGCAGGATTATCGATATTGCTTCTCAGGTAGTTGTCAAGCGTTTGCCCTTCGACCCAATCCATAATCAACACAGGAAACTCTTCTTCGTTGCTCTGGGTCGTATCGACAAAGAGTTCCTTTGGCAGGTAGCGAACGCCGACAATGTAAGGAGAGCTGACGTATGACAACTCCTTTGCTATCTTGATATAGTCTTCTTGTCGTGTGTCTTGCTCTCGGGTGAAGCACTTGAGGGCATAGTACTTGCCGGTTGTGCGGTCTTGCATCTTAAATACCGCAGCAAAGTTACCGCCGCTCATTACAGGCTTGCCTCTTTTGTCCAACACAGGAGCAAGATTCGAGAGTTCGTCCAAGTTATCCTCCGCCATGCTTATGGCGTCGATATATTCAGAAATCAAAGGATACTGCATAATCGTTAGTTATTTTTCGTTCAAATTGCAAAGGTATAAAACTTTTAGCGTAAACCTCACTTCTCCGGCAAGTTTTCTGCCTAATTGCGGAATTAAAAGTCAAAAGCTGCTCGATTGCTCAATGACGATTACTCATTATTAACAACCCACCTGCCCGACTTTCCTCCTTGTCGTGTTAATACACCTTCTTCCTTTAATCGGTCTATTATCTTTCTGACTTGACGTTCACTAATATTTAGCTTTTTTGAAAGAGCTGCTCTTGAAATTGTCGGAACTTCCTTTATGATCTGCAAAAGCCCGTCTTGTTCTTTTGCATAAACCTTGGAACGCTTTGGATCATTTTGGAACGCTTTGGAACGCTTTGGATCATTTTCTTGTTGTTCTCGCCAAATAATCACTCTAAAATCTTCGTCTTGATGAAACTCGGGAATTCTTAATCCGTATTCTTTGCATTTTCTAATAATGTCTTCCGTACCTGTTCCTAATTTTTCTATGTATCCATTCCAATACATCGGATCTGCAAGTAATGGATTATTTGGCAATGATTTATGAGGACCTTGCAATTTTTGCACTGTAAGTCCGTATGGCAATGTTCCCGGGTTCCAAATCTCCAATCTATTTTGAAATAGCATCACTTGAACACTGGCATTACTTGTATAATCTCTATGGCATACAGCATTCACTATCGCTTCTTTAACAGCATCTATCGGAAGTTCCGGATGTGTTGCCACATCTGCTTTATCTCCTTCTGCACGTGTTCCAACCCAATTATCAATACGACTCATCACAAAACTTGTTGCTTGATCGACAAGCTCAAACACATCTCCTTTGTAAATTTGATATGCAGGCATTGGCTTTTGTACCTCATTCCCATAAAACTGAACACATTTCACCTCCGATGTAATAAAAAACTTTTGAGGTTTTCTTCCAAATAGCAACACCGCAGCATTAGCCAACCTGCCTCTATCGTCTATCAAATCAAGATGAGTAAGCAAGGAGATTGGAGAAGAATCGACAAGAAGAGGAAAGTTTCGCTTTGTACGTGCCATATAGATAAAGTTCTTCATTTTATCCTCATCTAAATCTTCAAGTGTTGCTCCATTATCATTTGAAGCATCAAACGGACAACAACGAATATACTCCTTTCCCTCCAAATAACGAATTAACGAAGCATAAACAGATGTTCGTAAACCATCTATATCCACAAAAGTCTTACGCACAATATCTTGTTCAACCTTTCTTATCAAAGCAGCTTCTTTTGGATGCCTTTTTTCTTCGTCAATACTCTTGATATAAATCAAGCAACTCTTATGAAGTTTTGACGCCAAATCATATTCTCGTTCCGTCGGAGAAATTCCTTCATCGTCTTCGTACCCGTACAGATTGCCATATAATCCTATATAAATATCGCAAAGTTCTACTTCTCTCAAATATACATGACTTGCAGAATATTCACTTGCGGGAACTTCTTCAAAAATAAAAGGTTCAAAAAATTTCCCCAACAATACGTCTGTTCTGATGTAATGACAAAGCATTGCTCTTTCCTCTGCAAATTCACTTTGTACACTACTTATGAATATTTTCATTCGTCTCATATTCTGCGATAACACTTTACCTGTACCTACTATTATTTCTAACAAACCTATTATACTAATTCCGATATGTTGCCTCTCACAAACTTCATTTTATTTCGAATGATACAAGGTTGATAAAGCCACCTAAACTAATAACATCTCCTCCAAATACAACTGATACATTTAGACAAGCTTTATAATACACAACTACTATAATGACAGAGTGTGAACATACGCAACAAGTGCAAATTTACAATACTTTTTCCTAAAAGCACTCTTTTGCTGTTGGAAATTTTGACAAAGCTGAGAGATTATTCTCCTTAATAATGACGATTTGCTGTCATCTGTTCGGAGAAAGGTTATTATGGTTTTGCATTTCGCAATATCGATTAGGTTTCTGAAAGCAAATTATTTAACATTTGACCTGATTTTAAGCCGAAATGCCGGCGATTTTTCGGGGTCGGTCGATGGTCGGGTCGATTTTTTCGAGTATTTGAGCGTTTAGCAATCGTTTGAATTTCAAGTGTTTACAAAATAAGTGTTGATTTGGGTGAAATAAGTGAGGCTTTTTTTGAAAAAAGACGAAGTCTTTTGCTCACTAAGTCTTCGTCTTTTGAGTCGTAACACTTCGTCTTTTTTCAAAAAGACTTC
>JAEDJL010000057.1 GCA_016296345.1 Bacteroidales bacterium
AAAGGAGTGGCGATAATAAGGGTAGGAAATGAGAAAGTCTCGCTTTCCAAAAAGGTAGTTTTGTTGTAAAAAGCTCTTTTTTTGCTAAACTTTCAGCCTTGCCAGCTCTCGTTTTTGCAAGGGACTTATCCGCAAGCTCTCTTTTGCTTTTTGGATTGTCTTGTTGTGTGTCCAAGCGTTTAGTCTTCTGCTTTGCAAAATTGGAAGAGTGCTTTCGTATTGTTTTGCCAAAGCTGTGGCAAAATACCACGCCTGCATCATCATTATGTAGTACTCTTCGCTCTCGACAGAGGCAACAAGGTCGAGATATTCGCTCTTGAAAGTGTCATCTTCCAAAAAATAACGCATCAACATTCCCATTCCGAAACGACAAACGTAAGTATGCCTTGAAGCAATCCAGCGTTTTGCGTCTTCACATAGCAAAGGCAGATTGTGTTTGAAACATTTCGGACTGAGACAGTCGCAAGTTGCCCAGTTGTTTACAAAAGGCAGAAAAACATTCAGCCGCTTTATGCACTCATCATAGTCTTTTATCTGTTCGATAAGGAAAGCATGGAGGTTGTCTTCCTCAAAATATGTGTGCGGAAGGGCGTCCAAAAACTGCAAAGCCTCACAAGAGTTGTTTATTTGCTTTGCATACCGTCTCAATTTGGGAATACGAATGCCAATCACCCTGTCTTTTTCGACCGAAGGCATGAGCTTTGAAGAGAACTCTCTGTATTCTCTGTCTCTCATTGCCAAAAGGTCATCTTGAATCGAAATCATAATCACAAAAAAAAGTTCCGGCTCATTGCCAATCGACAAGAACCGAAACCCATGCAAACTAAAACGAATTTCACTTTTTATTCTTCAGATGTTGCAATCGGAGTATAAACTCTTGCTGCAAGCTCTTTGTCAAGTTGATATAGACCATAACCATTGTCGCCAATCAATTTCAAAGTGTCGATAATGGCTTTTGCATTTTCTTCTTCTTCAACTTGTTCGTCGATAAACCACTTCAACATCGATTGAGTTGCGTAATCCTTCTCTTGTTCTGCCAAAGCGTAAAGGTTGTTTATCAAAGAAGTAACCTTTTCTTCGTGTTGTAGTGTTTGTTCAAAGGCATCCAACGGACTTTTCCACTCTGTATCGACTTTTTCGATTGGTTTCAATGTTACTTTTCCTCCTCTTGCAATCACATAATTGAACAATTTCATTGCGTGGTCTTGCTCTTCTTTGAATTGAATTGCGAACCAATTTGCCACTCCTGCCATTCCTTTGTCAGACATATCGGCAGACATCGAAAGATAAAGGTAAGCAGACCAAAATTCTGCGTTGATTTGGGCGTTCAAAGCCTCTTCCAATTTCTTGTTTAACATAGCAATACTATATTTAATGATTAAACTTTTTCCAAATTTCTTGTTCTGATTGTGAAAAAACAAACATTTGCAACAATCAAAAGTTTAACGAACAATTATCAATTAAATTGTACCTTTGCAAACAAAATAATTTGGAATTATCATGACAACGTACAAAGAAACGATAGATTACCTTTTCGGATTTCTTCCGATGTTTCAGAGAGTGGGAGCGGCGGCTTATAAGGCTGACATTCACAATACGGTCGAATTGATGAGGGCATTGGGCAATCCCGAAAAGAAGTTTCGCAGCATTCATGTTGCAGGTACAAACGGCAAAGGCTCTTCTTCTCACATGATTGCTTCAATCCTCAGAGAGAAAGGCTTGAAAGTGGGCTTGCATACCTCGCCTCACCTCAAAGATTTCAGAGAAAGGATAAAGATAGACAACCAAATGTGCAGCGAAGAGTTCGTTGTCTCTTTCGTAAACAAGCATAAGGAACTCATAGAGCGCATTTCGCCTTCTTTTTTTGAGCTTGCGGTGGCAATGGCTTTTATATATTTTGCAGAAAACAAGGTAGATGTTGCGGTGATTGAGGTAGGAATGGGAGGAAGATTGGATTCTACCAACGTCATTGACCCTTTGGTGAGCCTGATAACCAACATATCGTTTGACCATACGCAGTTTTTGGGTAACACTTTGGAGCAAATCGCAAAAGAAAAAGCAGGAATAATCAAGCCACAAAGACCCGTTGTCATTTCTCAAACCAACGAACATACTGCCAAAGTGTTTTCTCTTGTTGCCAAAGAGAACAATTCTCCTGTTGTGTTTGCAGACCAATATATGAAAGTGGCGAATGTGGTCGATGTGCCTGAGGGTTTGCAGATGGATATTGTGCAAGACAAACCGAGGTTTGCTTCTCTTGTTTCTCCTCTTGCGGGCGATTATCAGACAAAAAACATTCTCGGAGTGATTGGAACGATAGATTGCCTCAATAAATATTACGATTTCAAAATAGATGACCCCGCAATCCGAAATGGAATAGAGAATTTGAATGAGAATTTTCCTTTGTGCGGAAGGTGGCAGAGGCTTTCTGACAAACCGCTTACGATTTGCGACACGGGACACAACGAAGACGGATTGCGATTTGTGATAAACCAGCTTGCAAAACAAAAATATAAGACTTTGAGGTTTGTTCTCGGCATGGTGAACGACAAAGACATAGACAAGGTGTTGGGAATGTTGGACAAGAATGCTCTGTATTATCTTTGCAAGGCAGACATTCCGAGAGGATTGTCGGTCGATATACTTGCCGAAAAAGCCGAAAAGGCAGGATTGAACTTCAAAAAATGTGCTTCTGTCAAGCAAGCCTTGCAACAAGCACAAGCAGAAGCCGAAGAAAACGACCTTGTGTTTGTCGGAGGTTCTACATATACGGTTGCAGAAGTTGTTTAGCACATTTCAAAACACATCTTTCGGACAAAAAAATCAAAGTTTGAAAGCAAGATAACAGGATTATCAAAAAAAATTTGACTTGATAATCCAATTATCACGCCGTGATAATTCGATTATCATGGGAAGATAATACCATTATCACGCCAAGATAATACCATTATCTTGCGATGATAATCCGATTATCAAGCCAAAAAAATTTGATAATCTTCAAATCGATTGAATAACAGGGGATTAAGGATAGGAAATCGCAAAAAGAAAACACCGCAAAATTACTTGTCGGTGTTCTCTTTGTATTTAATGACAAAAATGTCTTCGTTTTCTCGTTTCATCATGTACTTTTCTCTGCCGAATTTCTCTGCTGCATCTATGTCTTTTTCGAGTTCCGAAAACCTTATGCTGTCAGTCTTGATTTCGTTTTGCAAAAACTCTTTTTGTTGCTCCAATTCGTCCAACTGTTTTTGCAGCTTGAAGTAATACAATATATTATTTTTGGGACTGAAAAGGATAAGACACACAAACACAACCAAGGTTATGAGATATTTGTTCTTCAAAACCTTGAACAATTTTGTTTCTTTGAATTGGGCAAAGGTCATCTCTAAATGATTTTTTTGTCATACAAATCAATCAAAGTCTCTCCACCCGTGAGCCAATAGGTGTTCAAGCCGACTTTTTCTGCTCCTTCCAAGTGTTGTTTGCTGTCGTCAATGAACAAAGTCTCTTCCGGCTTTATTCCTGCTTGCTTCAAAACGAACGAAAAGCTCTCGGGGTGAGGTTTGCGGTGGTGAATTTCGTTTGAAAAGAAAGCCTTGTCAAACACACAGTTGAACAAATCGAAGCCCAACTGCCTTTCAAACTCTTTTTTTAAGTACTCTATGTGCAGCACATTGGTGTTTGAAAACAAGAACAAGCGGTATTTCAACTTCAACAATCCCAAAAGCTGAATGACATCTTTGGGAATTTCCAAAATCATTGAGAACCATGCCTTGTCAATCTGCTCGTCTGTCAAATCTTTTTCCAACAATTTTCTCACTCCGTCTCTGAATTCGTCGGCACTGCACCTGCCTTCCTCAAACAAATCTATGATTTCGACCTGTTTTGCCTGACAATATACCTTGTCGAAGTTCTCAATTCCGTACGATTTGAAAGTATCAATCACCTTTTGATAGCTGACATTGAGGATAACACCTCCCATGTCCAACAACAAATTCTTTATCATAACCACTTCTTATTTATCTTTCCTGTAATGATTCCAACCCTGAGCCTTCAAAGCAATGGTAGTATTTTGAGGAGTTACTAAGTTGCAACCCAAAGACTTGTCTGTAATATGTCCGATAATGTGAATATTGGCTTCATCTTTGATTTTGTCATAGTCCTTTTGCGAAATGGTGAACAGCAACTCATAATCCTCACCGCCGTTCAACGCACCCGTGTCAGCCAATATCTTAAATTCCTCATACACCTTTGAAGTCCGATAGTCGATAGGTAGTTTTTCCAAATATAACTCGCAACCCACGTCCGATTGTTTGCAGATATGCAACATTTCCGACGCCAATCCGTCCGATATATCAATCATCGACGTAGGCACAATGCCATTTTGTTCAAAGAAATCCACAATTTTTTTGCCTGCTTCGGGCTTTAACTGCCTGCCTACCACATATTCGTAGTTTTTTAGTTCGGGTTGCATATCGGGATTGGCAAGCCATGCAGCTTTTTCCCTTTGCAACACCAACAAACCTGCATAAGCTCCTCCCAAATCGCCCGACACACACACCAAATCGTGAACCGAAGCCCCCTTTCTGTAAGCAATCTTGTCTTTTTCTGCCTCTCCGATGACGGTAATCGACAAAAACATACCCGAACAGCTGCTTGTGGTATCTCCTCCGACCAAATCCACACCATATTTTTCGCAAGCAAGGTGAATGCCCTCGTAAAGTTCTTCCAACGCCTCCACCGAATAACGATTGCTTACCGCCAAAGAGACAACAATTTGCTTGGGACGTGCGTTCATTGCATAAATATCCGAAAAATTAACCACGCAAGCCTTATATCCCAAGTGCTTTAAAGGAGTGTAAACCATGTCGAAATGCACCCCTTCTGCCAAAGCATCGGTCGAAACAACCACCATTTTATCACCATAAGACATACAAGCCGCATCATCTCCGACCGAAAGCAAAGTACTTTTGTTGATAATATCTCTGTGAGGATTAAGTCTTTCAATCAATCCAAACTCACCCAATTCTTCCAATTCAGTTCTTTCAGACATAAGTAAAATATTTTCGTTGCAAAGGTATTGAAAATTTTCAAAGATTTGGGAGCAACAGGGCAAAAGAATGAAGAAAACAAGGCACTTTTCGGTTGCAAAAAACGGCATTTTGAGACAAAATGCACTGAAAATAAACATTTTTTATTTGCTACTCGGTTTTTTTTTGTACCTTTGCAACCCCTATCGCGAGGAATTGGCAGACTTGCAGAGCAAAAAAGCCACTTGATTTCTTGCAAAAGGGAGTAAGCAAATGTTGAGTTAATTATAATGCGTAAATAACGTTAGAAAGAGATGACAAAAGCAGAAATCGTTGCAGAAATTGCACAAAGAACAGGCATAGAAAAGATGACGGTTCAAGAAACTGTCGAGACTTTTATGAGTGTTTTGAAAGATGCCTTGACAAAAAAAGAAGCCGAAAACGTCTATTTGAGAGGCTTCGGAAGTTTCATAGTTAAGAAAAGAGCAGAGAAGACAGGTAGAAACATATCCAAAAACACCACTATCATCATACCTGCTCACTACATACCTTCTTTCAAACCTGCAAAGGTATTCATGGAGTCGGTAAAAAAGAATGTGAAACAAGTAAAATAACAATAAAAAATCAAGATTATGCCAAGCGGAAAAAAGAGAAAAGGTCATAAGATGGCCACTCACAAACGTAAAAAACGTTTGAGAAAGAACAGACATAAGAAGAAATAATTCTTCCGACAGACTTGGATGTCTGAAAGTACTATTGCGAAACATTCAGGCAAAGTTTTTTGCAGGTGTTTCGCAATATTTTTTGTTTAACCATCAAATACAAGGAATCAAGTGAACAAAGACTTAATTATCGATGCAGGAAAGACGGGTGTAGAGATAGCTTTGCTTGAAGACAAACGCCTTGTCGAGCTGCATAAGGGTAATTCGGAATCGACACATTTGGTTGGAGACATTTATTTGGGGCAGGTAAAGAAAATTCTGCCCGGATTGAATGCCGCCTTTATCGATGTGGGTTCCAAGAAAGATGGTTTCCTACACTACCTTGACTTAGGTTTGTACTACAAAGCCTTGGAGAAGTTTACCAAAATCTGTATGTCGGGAGGCGGAGACAGCATGGACTTTGCCAAAATCAAAGAACCGAAATTGGAAAAGAGCGGCAAAATTGGCGAAACGCTCAAACAAGGACAAGTTATCTTGGTACAAGTAAGCAAGGAAGCAATATCAACCAAAGGACCGAGACTTTGCACCGAAATATCTTTTGCCGGAAGATATTTAGTTTTGGTTCCATTCTCCGAAAAGGTATCAGTATCTCAAAAAATCAAGTCAGCAGAAGAGCGAAACAGACTTCGCAAACTCATAAAGAGCATAAAACCCGACAATTTCGGCATAATAATAAGAACGATTGCCGAAGGAAAATCCGTAGCCGAATTAGATGCAGACCTCAAAGACCTTTTGTCAAAGTGGGAAAGCATAAAGAAAAAACTGCCGAAGGCACTGCCTCCCACAAAGTTAGTCTCCGAATTAGACAAATCCTCAGTCATTTTGAGGGATATGCTTACCGAAGAATTCAACAATGTATATGTGAACGACGCCGACCTTTATGAAGAATTGAAAGGTTACATGAGTTCAATCTGTCCCGAAAAGGAAGATATTTTGCACCATTACAAGATGCAGACACCCATTTTCGAGCAGTTCGGAGTAGCTTCCCAAATAAGAAACTCCTTTGGAAAAGTCGTTACAATACGAAGCGGCATATACCTTATAATAGAACAGACCGAGGCAATGCACGTTATAGACGTCAATAGCGGACATCGGTCAAAGCTATCCCAAGATCAGGAAGAAAATGCCTTGATGGTAAACTGCGAAGCCGCAGTAGAGATAGCAAGACAAATGAGATTGAGAGACTTGGGCGGGATAATAGTGATAGATTTCATCGATTTGAACGTTGCAGCCAACAGAAAGCTGCTCCTAAACAAGATGGAAGAAGAAATGAGCAAAGATAAAGCAAAACATACTATCCTTCCGTTAAGTAAGTTTTGCCTTATGCAGATAACAAGACAAAGAGTACGTCCGGCAATTAACGTCGATTTGTCAGAGTTGTGTCCCGTTTGCAAGGGAACAGGCAAGATTCAGTCCTCGATGGCAGTAATCGGCGAGATAGAAAACGACATAAGATATTTGTCGCAAGAGCAGAACGAAAAGTGTCTCGAACTTATGGCACACCCTTTCGTTTGTTCACATATCACCAAAGGGCTTTTCAACTCGCAAAGAAAGAAGTGGAACAAACAATACGGCATAAAACTCAAAGTAAGTTCGTCTCCCAACATGGGCATATTGGAATATAATTTCTTAAACAGCGACGGAGAAGAGATAAAGTTGTAGGAAAATCATTCGTTTAACAAACAAAAAGAGGAACAACATTGCGATTGTTCCTCTTTTTTTTGTGATCTAGCCAGGATTCGAACCTGGGACCTACTGCTTAGAAGGCAGTTGCTCTATCCAGCTGAGCTACTAGACCCCTTCCAAAAAAAAGAACCGCCGGCGGTTCTTTCTCAGTCGGGGTAGCAGGATTCGAACCTGCGACCTCCACATCCCAAATGTGGCGCGATAACCGGACTACGCTATACCCCGTTTTCCTAATCCCAAAAACACAGAGCTTGACTTCTGTGCGGAGAGAGGGGGATTCGAACCCCCGGTACCCTTAATCGAGTACGACAGTTTAGCAAACTGTTGGTTTCAGCCACTCACCCATCTCTCCAATTCCTCAATCGGCAATGCCTTTATCGTGAATTGGGATTGCAAAAGTACACCTTTTTCTTCAAGCTGCCAAATATTTTTGCAACAAAAATGCAAATAATGTTGCACTTTGCACTAAATCAACAGCTTAAAAATCCGCAAAAAGTCATCGAAAAACGGCAAAAAAGCCCCCGAAAGCCACTTTCCATACTTGCAAAACGAACAAAAACACCACAAATTGACATTCCCTTCCTACAAAACGCCATTCTACTCACGGCAAAACGCCGTTCTATTTTTCTCAAACGCCCTTTTGGCAAAATAAAACGCCGAATTATTTTGCGAAAAAACGGCGACTTTTTTCACTCGAAAAAGCGACTTTTTCGGCAAAAAATACCACCCTTTTCGGAGCGTTTTCAAGCTAAAAAATCGCCTTTGTAAGTATCTGATTTTCAATTCGCTCATTTTTGGTGAGAAAACGGCGTTTTTTTTTTCGAGCATATCAAAAAGTCGATTTTTTCGAGCGAAAAATCAGCGAAAAAACAAGTGCAAAAACAGCGAAAAAATCCGAAGAAGAACAACACGCTTTTGCCATTCAATTTTTATCAAACAAAGACAGGTATTCCTATGGACGCCATAGTATGTCCTGTTTTTCAAAGCAATTCTATATAGAAGGGGCAAAAGCGTCCCTCCAAACCGACTTTGAAAACCTCTATTTGGCGTTTTATCTGACAAATTTCCTACTTAATCGAACAAAAAAACGCCGAATTTCTATTGCAAAATCGAAAAACATTTGTAACTTTGCTGCGAG
>JAEDJL010000019.1 GCA_016296345.1 Bacteroidales bacterium
CACCAAACCAACATAGCAGGTCGTAGAACCTCACAAGACGCCCTATGACTGCCTATGACGTCCTGTTTTCTGACTGATTTATCAAACTTCTCAAAGGATTTCTTGCAGTTTGTCGGCTTGGAATTGGCAGCTGTGGCGTGCTTTGCCTATGGCGTCCAAGAGTACGAAGTTGTAGTTGTTGTCGGAGTTTTTCTTGTCGGCGTTCATGTAGTTGAAGAGCAAGGGTAAGTCGTCTTTTATCGGCTCTATGGTGTAGTTGGTGCAAAGGTAGTCGGCAATAAGGTCGCGTTCTGTTTTGTCAAGGCTTTCACTCAGGGCGAGCGTGTGGTAGATGCCTTGTGCAACTGCTTCTCCGTGAAGGGTGTCTCTGCCTTGTTGCATTGCAAGGCTTTCGATTGCGTGTCCGAATGTGTGTCCGAAGTTGAGAAGTTGCCTTTCGCCTCTGTCAAACATATCTTTCTGTACGATTTCTTGCTTTATCGCTATGCAGGAGCGTATCATCGAGGGGTCTTTTGCTGCTTCCAAAACGGGCATTCCGAGCATTTTGATTGCAAGTTCTCTATCGGCAATGAGGAATGTTTTAAGCATTTCGACTGCTCCGTTTTTTATTTGACGAGTGTCAAGTGTGTCGGTAAATTCAGGCTCTATGCAGACCACATCTGCAGGATAGAACAATCCTATTTGGTTTTTTACCGTTCCTATATCGAGGCCGCATTTTCCTCCGATTGCCGCATCGACCATTGCAAGTGTGGTTGTGGGAACGTAACATGAGGATATGCCTCTCTTGAATGTGCCTGCCACAAATCCGACTACATCACATACTACTCCGCCTCCGAGTGCTATGAGAGTGGTGTTGCGATCGCAGCCTTGTTCTATCAGTGCTTCGATGACAGATTGGTAGGTTTCCAAACTTTTGGCTTGCTCTCCCGAGGGTATTTCGATGATTTGTGCCGACAAAAGGGCATCTGCTCCCATGATTAAGCCTCCCAAACATTGTTCGGTGGTGTTTTCGTCGCTTATTATGACTTTTGTGCTGTTTGGTTTGGCTTGCAAGTAGGCTTCCAAGCCCTCAAAGTCGGTTATTTTTTCCATTGTGTCTGTTCTTATTGTCCGTATTTTGTGAGGAATTGAAGTCTCATCAGTCTCACTTCTTCGCGTGAGTATTCGTCTTCGCCCAATTCTTCCAACACTTCGTCAATGTCGTCTGTTTCCATGTCCATAAGCACTTCGTTTATCTCTTCTTGGTGTTCGGGGTCGATGGTTTCTTCTATATAATAGCTCAAATCTAACTTCGTTCCCGACGATACTATGCTTTCTATTTCGGTAATCAGTTCGTCCATGTCCATGTTTTTTGATTCGGCTATGCTTTCGAGCGGCAGTTTCTTGTCGATGCTGCGAATGATGAAGACTTTCAGTCCCGATTTGTTCACGACGCTTTTGATTACCAAGTCTTGCGGACGTGTTATGTTGTTGGTTTCGACGTACGATTTGATTGCTTGCAGGAATGGTTTGCCATATTTTTGTGCTTTGTGGACACCTACGCCTGTTACGTTCTTCAATTCTTCTTCGGTTATGGGGTATTGAACGCACATATCGACCAACGAACGGTCTTCAAAGATGACATAAGGTGGCAATCCGCCTTCTTTGTCGGCTGTTTGTCGGCGAATGTCTTTCAAAATGGAGTATAAGACAGGGTCGGTTGCCGCTGCAGCTCCGCTTGCCGAAGGAACATTGTCTTGTTCGTCGTCTTCAAAGTCTCTGTCCATTGGTACTTGTATCGGGAATGGGCGTTTGAGGTAGTCTGCTCCCTCTTGTGTGAGCTTGAGTTGTCCGTATCGTTCGATGTCTTTGCGTAACAGGTTCTTGATTATGCAGACTCTTGCAACTGCTTTCCAGAAGTTTTCGGGTTGATCTTTGCCTGCTCCGAACAATTCCAGCTTGTGGTGTCGGTTTGTTTTGACTTCGCTTGTTGCTTCGCCTCTTAAGATATTTATAAGGTAGGGTGCTTTGTATTGTTCTTTGGTTTCGATTACCGTTTCGATGAAATCTTTTACCGCATCGGTTGCTTCAATCAGTGGTTTCGGGTGAAGGCAGTTGTCGCAGTTGCCACAGTTTTCTTGTTCGTAGTCTTCGCCAAAGTATTTCAAGAGGGTTTTCCGTCTGCATTGGGAACTTTCGGCATACGATACGGTTTCGTCAATGAGTTGTTGGGTAACTTCTCGTTCCGAAACAGGTTTGTCGGTAAGGAACTTTTCGAGTTTTTCCATGTCTTTCTCCGAATAGAAAGCTATACACAGCCCTTCGCCGTCGTCTCTGCCTGCTCTTCCGGTTTCTTGGTAGTATCCTTCGAGGCTTTTTGGCATATCGTAGTGAATAACATACCTTACGTCGGGTTTGTCTATGCCCATTCCGAAAGCGATTGTTGCAACTATGACGTCAATCTCTTCTCTTATGAACATATCTTGGTTGTTTGCTCTCGAAACAGCGTCCAATCCTGCATGATAAGGAAGAGCCTTTATTCCGTTTACAACAAGTGTTTCGGTAAGTTCCTCTACTTTCTTTCTGCTGAGGCAATAGATTATTCCGCTTCGGTCTTTGTGATTGTTGATAAAGCGGATTATCTCTTTGTTGAGGGCAAATTCGTCTTTTGGTTTGGGTCTTATCTCGTAGTAAAGGTTGGGACGGTTGAACGAACTGATATATACGTCTGCGTCTTGTATCTCAAGATTTTTCAAAATGTCTTGTTGAACCTTGGGAGTTGCGGTTGCAGTGAGTGCAATCACGGGAATGTTGCCCGAAATGTTCTCTATGATAGGGTGTATTCGTCTGTATTCGGGTCTGAAATCGTGTCCCCATTCCGAAATACAGTGTGCCTCGTCAATGGCATAAAAACTGATTTTTATGTTTTGAAGCAATTCTATGTTCTCTTGCTTGTTCAAAGACTCGGGTGCGACGTATAACAATTTTGTTTTGTTGCTCAGCAAGTCTTCTCTCACCTGTGCAATCTCGTGTCTGTTGAGAGTGGAATTGAGAAAGTGTGCAATAGAAGAATTTTCACTTACTCCTCTTACGAAATCAACTTGATTTTTCATCAGTGAAATCAAAGGAGATATGACAATGGCGGTGCCTTCCGAAATCAAGGCAGGCAGTTGATAACACAAACTCTTTCCTCCTCCTGTCGGCATTATGACAAAAACATTCTTTCCTGCGAGCAGGGAACGTATAATCTTCTCTTGGTTTCCCTTGAACTTGTCAAATCCAAACAATCGCTTCAGTGCCGAATTTATATCCTCCATAATCTTTTCCAATTTTATCAATCTACCAAAATAGTAAGTCCCAATTAGATATAATTTGTAACTTTGCCGTCTCAAATGTCTCGCAAATGAGGGCGTTTGAGTATGTAAAGGTACTGCTTTTTTTTGAAGTATTGAAGTTTTTTGAAAAAAATAACGAGGTGAAAAGCGATTTTGAGATTTTAGAAACAGCAAAACAGACAATTAGAACAGAATATAAGTGCATAGAAAATCTGTTGAATTTTGTCGATGAAGAATTTGTACAGGCAGTTCGCTTGTTGTTTTCGTGCAAAGGAAGAGTTATCGTAAGCGGAATAGGAAAGAGTGCTTTGATAGGAAACAAAATTGTGGCAACTCTCAATTCTACGGGAACGCCTTCCATATTTATGCACGCTGCCGAGGCAATTCATGGCGATTTGGGCATGATACAGAGCGACGATGTGGTGATTTGTATTTCCAAGAGCGGCAATACTCCCGAAATAAAGGTGCTTGTGCCTCTCATAAAGGCAAGAGGAAACAAGCTCATAGCGATTGTGGGAAGCGAAAGCTCATATTTGGCAAAGAGTGCGGACTTTCGTATCAACTGTTTCGTAGAAAAGGAAGCCTGTCCGAACAATCTTGCTCCTACTTCGAGTACTACGGCTCAGCTTGTCATGGGTGATGCTCTTGCAGTGTGCTTATTGTATTGCAGAAACTTCACTGCAAAAGATTTTGCGAAGTATCACCCGGGCGGAAGTTTGGGTAAGCGTCTTTATTTGAGGGTTGGAGACTTGTATCCGAGAAATGAGAAGCCCCAAATCTCGCCTGACACTTCCATTGCAGAGAGTATAATCGAGATTTCGAGCAAACGCCTCGGCTGTGCCGTGATTACCGAAAACGAAAAGGTCGAAGGAATAATCACCGACGGCGATTTGAGACGAATGTTAAACACATCTGCAACCATAGATACTCGAACCCAGCAGGCAAAAAGCATAATGACACGCAATCCCAAGTGCATAAATGCAGACGCATACGCAGTTGAGGCTTTCAACATGATGCAACAATATCATATCACTCAGCTTGTGGTAACCGACAGCGAGAACAGATATGTGGGAATTGTCCATATTCACGATTTGATTAGCGAAGGAATTATATAAAATGACGATTGATGGAACACAGAGCAGGATTTGTTAATATAATAGGCAATCCCAACGTGGGCAAATCTACCCTTATGAATGCCCTTGTGGGAGAAAAAGTGAGCATTATCACAAGAAAATGTCAGACAACCCGACACCGAATATTGGGATTGGTCAATGGAGAAGATTTTCAGATAGTTTTTTCGGACACTCCCGGCATTTTGACCCCTCATTACAAGTTACAGCAATGTATGCTCCAACAAGTGGAGGGTGCATTGAGCGATGCCGATGTTTTTTTGGTGGTAACCGACATGGGAGAGGAGCTTAAAAACAAGAATATCTTGCAAGAGATTAAGCAAAGCAAGATTCCGGTTGTGGTTGTGATAAACAAGATTGACCTTTCGGAACAAGAGAAAGTCAATAGTGCGATTGCTCATTGGCAAAGCGAAATTCCGAGGGCAGAAGTGGTAGCTTGCAGCGCCCTTCACTCAATGGGAATAGAGAGAGTCATGGAATTGGTAAAAGGATACCTGCCTCTTTCGCCTGCATACTACGATAAAGAGATGCTGACCGACAAAAGCATGAGGTTTTTGGTCAGTGAGATAATCAGAGAAAAGATATTGTTGTTCTACGACAAAGAAATACCCTACTCCACCGAAGTTTCGGTCGAAGAATACAAAGAAGAAGACAACATAAACCGCATAAGGGCAATCATTTTTACCGAAAGAGACAGCCAAAAGCGAATTTTGATAGGCAGAGGCGGCACAATGATAAAAAAAGTCGGCACAGAAGCTCGAAAAGACATCGAAGAATTTACCGAAAAGAAGTGTTTCCTCGAGCTGATTGTCAAAGTCAGAAAAGACTGGCGAAACAGCGACAGAGACTTACGCTCTTTTGGTTATGAGACAAAAAAATAGACAAAACTGCTTTGACGTTATAATTGTCGGAGGCGGTGCATCGGGACTTTTTGCAGGCAGCTTACTTTCGGGTTGTGGCAAAAGGGTACTCATTTTGGAGAAAATGCGTCAGTGTGGTCTCAAATTGCGATTGACAGGCAAGGGTCGGTGCAATCTTACCAACACTTTGAGCCAAAAAGACTTCTTGACACATTGCTCAAACGAAGGTTTGGGAGTGGAAGAAGCCCTCAAATTTTTCTCAAACCAAGATACCATAAACTATTTTGAGAAGTCGGGTTTGCCACTTGTCGAAGAAAGAGGCAGAAGAGTGTTTCCCAAAAGCGGCAAAAGCATAGATGTTTTCCTGTGTCTTGTTTCCAAGATAGAGCGTTCGGCAAATGTAGAAATAAAGTGCAATCATGCAGTCGAAAAACTGTTGATTGAACAAGGCAAAATAGTGGGAGTGGAGTGCCAAAACAAAGAAGTGTTCACTTCCGACAAGGTTTTGCTCTGCTGCGGAGGCGAAAGCTATCCCGAAACAGGCTCTGAGGGCGACGGAATAAGACTTGCCAAACAATCCGGACACCAAATCACTGCAACAATGCCTGCACTTGTGGGTCTCAGAACCCTCTATGCACACCCCCGAAGCCTGCAAAACTACCTTGTAAAGAACGTTTGCGTAAGCATATCAAACAAAGAAGGCAAGATATTGGCAAAAGACTTTGGCGATATACACTTGGACGAATACGGATTGGCAGGACCTGTGATTTTGAGACTCAGTCGCCAAATTGCAGAGAGCTTATACAAGGGTGAAAAGCTCTTTGTCTCAATAGATATGAAGCCAAAAGTGAGCAAAGACAAGCTGTTGAGGGAAGTAAAAGAAGTTTTGCAACAACGAATGGGGCAAACGATAGAAAGTGTACTCAGAGCATGGCTTCCAAAAGAGCTTGCAGCCGACTTTAAGTTCATAACCAAGAAACGCAAAGCCCTTTTGGCAAAAGAAAACCGACGAATGAATAATGCAGACCTCATTGTCGAATATCTGAAAGACAACAAAGACGAAATAATTGGCGACATGGGTTGGTACGAAGCCATAATCACCAAGGGAGGAGTAGATTTGTCTCAAATCAATCTTCAAACCATGCAGTCAAAAAAGGTGAAAGGTCTGTACTTTGCAGGCGAGGTGTTGGACATCGATGCCGATACGGGAGGATTTAATCTGCAAATTGCCTTTTCAACAGCAGCTTTGGCTTGCAAAAACCTATCTTAAAATGAAGACACAACTACAAAAAATCATAATCGCAACCCTTATTCTTTGCGGACTTTGCACCAACCGACTGTTCTCTCAGCCAACTTACGAACCCCTTGGCAGCAAAGACTTGGAAAGAGTGAGCAAACTGCTTTTGCAAGAGAGAATGTCGGGACTTTTGAGCGGAAGTTATTTCACTCTTGGTGCAATAGACTTGGGTCCTTTGGAGCAAACCCTCAGCTACAACCCCACAGAGGGTTGGAGAATTAAGGCGGGAGCAGGCACAAACGCCTCTTTCAGCCGTCGCTTTGCACTAAGAGGATTTTTGGCATACGGAACATCTGACCGCAAGTTCAAATATGGTCTGTCGGCAGCCGTAAGTTTCAAACGCAAACCCTCTTCTGTTTATGCCTTTCCTGCAAACTGCCTCACACTCTCTTACAAAGACAACACCAACATACCCTCTTGCCCTGCCTATGATGCGTTTTACAACTCCATGACCGAGAGCAGTTCATACTATTTAATGTATGAGCAAACCGCAAGCCTTACCTATCTCTATGAATTTCCGTTTGCCCTTTCAATCTCGCCGTTTGTGTCCTGTTCGAGGCTCTATTCTTCGATGTATCATCACAATTCGGACATATACGAAACCCTTTCGCAACCACAAAACTATGCAAAAGCAGGAGCAGAGGTCGCTTTCAAGCCGCAACGCAAGAGAAAAAACATCTCAACTCTCAACTCCATGCTCTACCCCTTGGAAACCTACGCAGGATTTACGGTTTTTGCCAACATTTATCCCGATTATCCCGAACAAAACCACACAAACGCCTCCTTCCTTTTGCAAGAAAGACTTTTTGCAGGCAGACGTATGGCAGTGGATTTTCGTCTTAAAGGCGGCAAAATCTTCGGAAGCTCAGACAATCACTACTGGTTTTCGCCCCTTTTCTCAAACACTTTCATCTCATCGGTCTATGGCATGAACTTACTCACACCCGACAACAGCTTTTTCCGAAAAGAATATATGCAAGCCACCTTGCAGCTTAACCTTTGCGGAACAATACTCAACTCAATCCCCTTCTTGAAGCAACTAAAAGTCAATGAATTTATCTATGGCAAAGCATTGTTCGGCACTTGTGAGCCTTATTACGAAGCAGGAGTGGGAATAGACAACCTCTTTTCTTGTTTGGGAGTGGAGTTGATACGTTCGTTCGATATGCAACAGCAAGGCAGAGGAATGTGGGGAGTAAAAATACGACTTAAATAAACATTCGCAAAACCCAAAGCGGCGTTGCACTGAAATGCAACGCCGCTTTGATTTCTTACTTATTTGTTTACAATCAACTGTTTGCTTGTTTTGCCTTTCGGGGTATGGATTACAACCACATACATTCCCGAATTGAACACATCGAAGTCGAAGAAATACTCGTAATCGTTCGGTTTGGCTTCCACAATCAGTCTTCCACCCATGTCAAACACCTCAACCCTTTCAATCTTATAGCGACTTATCGCCTTGCAATAGGTAGAAGCAGGGTTCGGAACAAGGTTGCAATGTTGCGAAAGCTCCGCTTCACTCATTCCCACGTCGTGAGTTTTCGGAATTAAGATGATAGGATAGAACCCTATCTGCATCTTTCGGTAATACGAATACCTTATATCTTGGTCAAATCGCACCCAATGAGTGGAATCATACATCAAATAGAACGGAGGAATGTACTCATAGCAACCCAAATCCTCATATACGCAAGGGTGATAGTAGGGAACGTCCTTTATTCCGCCCTCAAAGGCAATCGTATGGTCAAACTCGTACGGCACATTGGCATATCCGCCATAGTAAGTATGGTTTTTGTCGTAAGCAATCGAGAAAGCCTGCATCTTATGTTGGTATTGGAACATGAAATAGTGCAAGTCGCAGTCATAAAAACCTGTTGGAGAATACGGGGGCTCTGCACCAGTAGGCTTCATGTACATAATAGGGCAATTATCGACCCTGTTGCCCTGAGCATTGTACAAAAAGAAGTGAGGAACGGTACTCATAGGCGGACGATCTCCGTAAATCTTTGCAGCAACCCCTATTATCAAGGCAGCAGTATCCAAATCAGGCAGATAATACGGCTGAGCAAAACTCCTTATGCCCGCTATGGAAGAATGTCCGACCAATTTACACAAACGAATAGAATAATCAACATCGTTATCTTCATTGCAAAAATTCCATAAATCGTTAGCACGAGCAAAATTTTGGTAACATGATTGTTTCCAACCCGAAGGCAAGAGGGTGTCATAGCCACTGTTATTGCGATATTGCCTGTTCACTGCCGTGTCAAAGAGCATCGGGCATTCCAAAATGGTCGAAGGGAAATAAATAATGGTGTCGTATTCAATCTCTTGGCTCTGAGCGAATGTTCCAAAGCCGAATAAAACAGCACAAATAATGCTTAAAACCTTGTGTTTCATAATGATTGTATTTTTTTTGTTTGTTAAATCGGAGAGCAAATGCCCTCCGATTTATTCGCTTTCAAACATATAGACAGCAAATTTGCGAAAAAGTAAACACATAAGAGCAACTTTTTTTGATTTTTTCTTGATTTGCCACCTTGCGAAACTGCTGTAAATATCTGTTTATCAATAATTATCCATGCTGGTTGGGGAATATGATTTTTTGTTTTCAAACGCCGAACAAACGTTCTGTCGGAAAAGAATTACGCTTTTGTTGAAAATAGGACGTACTATGACGTCATAGGAATACCTATTTTTGTTTGATAAAAATTGAATGGCAAAAGCGTCCTGTTTTTTGCTCGTTTTTTTCGCTGATTTTGCACTTGTTTTTTCACTCATTTTTCGCTCTAAAAAATCGACTTTTTGATATGCTCGAAAAAAAACGCCGTTTTCTCACCAAAAAAACGCCAATTTTTTCAAAAAAAACGAAGATTTTTTGGAAAAAAACGGCGTTTTTTGTGTAAAAATGAGCGATTTGAAAATCAAGCACTTACAAAGGCGATTTTTTTACTTGAAAACGCCTTGAAAAAGTCGCTTTTTTTCGCAAAATAACTCGCCGTTTTACGAAAATAACTCGGCGTTTTGCTCGAACAAAACGGCGTTTTATTTTGCCAAAAGGGCGTTTGGTTTTGCTGCAATTTGGTCGGCTTTTCTTGTTGTTTCGGATTTTATTCGTAAGTTTGCATTTCAATAAAACGAATACTTGACAATAATACATTAAAATACAAGGTTATGAGAAGAAACATTGTTGCAGGAAACTGGAAATCGAATGAATTGTTCTCTCAGGCAGACGAGTTGATTAACGACATTGCCGAAGGATTGAGAGAGTTTGATAATACGGATGTGGATGTCATTGTCTGCCCTCCGTTTCCTTACTTGGAATTGGTGGGCGATGCCTCGGAAGATGTGGAATTTTTTGTGGGCGCTCAAAATGTTTCCAAGTTTGATAACGGTGCTTTCACGGGTGAGGTGTCGGCAAAGATGTTGCAAAGCATGAACATCGACTATTGCATTGTGGGACACAGCGAAAGGAGAAAGTACTTTAATGAAACAAACCAAGATGTGGCAGAAAAGGTGAACAAATTGTTGGAAGCAGACATCAATCCTATTGTTTGCGTTGGCGAAAGTCTCGCTCAAAGAGAGGCAGGAACTCACTTTGACCTTATCCGCTCGCAGGTTTCGGAGGGTTTGTTCCACCTCGATTGCGAACAAATCAAGAAAACGGTGATTGCTTACGAGCCTGTGTGGGCAATAGGTACGGGAAAGACTGCAACAAAGGAGCAGGCTCAGGAAGTACACGCCTTTATCAGAGCAATGTTGGCAGAAAAATACTCTGACGATGTGGCTCAGGAGGTTTCCATTCTTTATGGTGGCAGTTGCAATGCAAAGAATGCAAGAGAGTTGTTTGCACAAACCGATGTCGATGGGGGCTTGATTGGAGGTGCTTCTTTGAAAGCTGCCGACTTTATCGAAATTGCAAGAAGTTTCTAAGCAGGAAATGAATTACATAAAGGTGAGTATCCGTCTTGGTATCAAAGGTTGCCTGACGGAAGAAGATATGTGGATTTCAGATGTCTTCAAAGATGCTTTGATTGCTTACGGATATGATAGTTTTGCGGACACAAAAGACGGTTTTGAGGCTTATTGTCCGCAAAACTGTTTTTCGTCTGACGACCTCAAAACGATAGTTGCAGAAGAGTTTTCCTTTGTCGAGGGTCTCGATGTGCAGTGGGAGAGCGAGGAAATAGAGCAAAAGGATTGGAATGCGGAGTGGGAAAAGAATTATCCTTCGGTTCGCTTTGGTGATTTTTGTCTTGTGCGTCCTCCTTTCAATCCTTGTGAGAGCGGTGTGAAGTATGACATTGTGATTGAGCCTAAGATGTCTTTCGGAACGGCTCATCACCAAACCACATCGCTGATAATAGAGATGCTTTCACACGAAAACCTTGTGGGAAAACGTTTGATGGATATGGGATGTGGCACGGGTGTGTTGGCAATTTTGGCTGCAAAAATGGGTGCAACAAAGTGTGTGGGTATAGATAACGACACTTGGGCAGCCGAAAACGCAAAGGAAAACGTGGCAAAAAACCAAGTGAATGTGGATATTTTCTTGGGAGATGCCGCTCTTTTGAAGCAGGAGGAAGAGTATGATGTCTTTATTGCCAACATAAATCGCAACATTCTTTTGGACAATATGGAGGTTTATTCAAAAAGTATTGCCAAAGGAGGCTGTCTTTTGCTGAGCGGTTTTTACAAAGCCGACATTCCTGTTTTGGAATCGAAGTGCAACACCTGCGGATTGGTTTTGCAAAAGAGCGAAACAAAGGACGATTGGGCAGTAATGCAACTTAGAAAAGTAAAATAAGAGAATATGCGAAAGTTAATTTGTGTTTTCGGATTGTTGATGTGCTTTCTGACTGTCGGCAATCTTCAAGCTCAGAGGTTTAAGGGCTTTAGTGGCAGCACCGATACCTATATGGAAGAGCTTGGCGAAATGGTTTTTTCGGACGTAAACCTCAAAGGCGATTTGAAAAAGACGTATGAGGTGTTGTTAAACGACTATTCGCAGGCGTGGAACAACTTCAGCACTCAACATCGCAAAGACATAGTGAAGCTCTCTCAGCTTATGTTCAAAAAAAATGCAAGAGCCAGAAGCGGATTTTTTGAGTTTATCCAAACACAGATTGCTTTTCAAAGCTCAAATCAAAGTCCCGAGAGCTACAATCAGTGGCTCAAAGGAATGCAAGAGTACATTGCCGAACACAATTTGAAGATATACAATGCCGCAGTGGTATCTACCTACAATCTTTTGAACGGAGGACATCTGTATTTGTCGAAAACCGTTCATTGGACAATGGGAGATGCAGGCGGATACGTCTTTCGCAACGACAGTGTGAGAGGAGTGTATGCAGAAATCAATTCTGAAACAGATCTTACTTACGGAACGGTTACCGATTCTAACACCATATATGGAACAAAAGGCAGGTTTTACCTTATGGAAAACAGCTTTGAGGGAGAGGGAGGCTTGGTTTCGTGGGAAAAGACGGGACTTTCGGTCGATGATGTCTTTGTAGAGTTGGACAAATATACGGTTGCACTCAACAGAGCGACGATTTTTGCCGACAGTGTTTCGTTTACCAACAAGGAGTTCTTCTCTCACAAGCTCAAAGGCAGGTTTGAAGACCTTTGCAGCGACGGAAAGGCAGGCAAAGACGACAGTTATCCTCGCTTTTACTCCTACAAAAAAGAAGAAATCATCAAAAACCTCTATCCGGATGTGGATTACGTCGGAGGTTTTACCCAACAGGGAGGCAAATTCCTCGGAACAGGAGACGAAAAAGTGCCTGCCGAGTTGAGGTTTTACCGAGAAGGCAAGCTGTATATAAGAGCCAGAGCGATTGAACACCCTTTCAGTCGTGAGGGAATCATAACCAAAGACTGCCAAGTAACGATTTATACCAACAATGACTCGATTTATCACCCGAGTACGAAGATGAACTTCAACAAGAGCAACCGTCATCTTTTCTTTAACGACTATCGGGAGGGTATTTCTGCATCTCCGTGGGTCGATTCTTACCATTGCATCGACATTTATACCGAAGCGGTGTATGCCAATCTTGATGATTACAAGATAGAATTTACAGCTATCAAAGGACCTGCACGAGAAACTTTCGCAACTTTTGAAAGCAACAACTACTATTCGGAAGACAAGTGGAACAAACTGCAAGGCATTGACGAGCAACACCCTCTTTACAGAGTGCAAGCCTTTGTCAAACAAACAGGAAAGGAACAATTTACGGTCAAACAGTTCGCAAATTTCATAAAACTTGACCCCGTGCAAGCCAAACTCATGATTATGAATCTTGCACTCAACGGATTTATCATCTATGAGAGCTATCGCGAAACGGCAATCGTCAAACCAAAACTCTATGACTACATTTCGGCAAACCGCAAACGCAAAGACTATGACGCACTTCGCTTTGTCTCTTCGGCAAAAGGAGAACCCAATGCGGAAATGAACGTTCTCGACATGGAATTACGCATGAACGGAATTGAGAAATTCACCCTCAGTGATACTCACAATGTGGTAATACGTCCTCAAAACGGAAAGATACGAATGCAAAAGAACAGAAGCTTTGAGTTTGACGGCGATGTGATGGCAGGACGTTTCAAGATGAGCGGAAAAGACTGCAAGTTCTCTTACGAAAACTTCTCTTTGGAGCTTCCAAACATCGACAGCTTGAATTTTTATGTGCCTATGTTTGACGATTCGACCAAGTTGGTGATGTTACAGACCCCTATACAGCACCTGAACTGCAATATGTTGATTGATGAGCCTGATAACAAGAGCAGTCTCAAAAAGATAGAAGGCTACCCGCTCATGACATCTTCGGGAAACAGCTATGTGTATTACGATTCTCCCAAGATACAAAACGGAGTCTATGACAGAGAGAGTTTTTACTACAAGTTGGATTCGTTTCAGGTCAAAAATTTGTTCAGTTTCAAGACAGACAGCGTAAGGTTTTCGGGAGTTTTTGTGTCGGCAGGCATATTTGAGCCTATACATGAGCCTTTGGTCATAATGAAAGACTACTCTTTGGGATTTAAGATACAGACTCCTTCGACAGGATTGGCAGCTTATGGAGGCAAAGGGCAGTATTACAACAGCATAGACCTGAGTTGCAACGGGCTTTTGGGAACCGGCTATTTGGATTACGTTGCTTCTCGAAGCCACTCAAAGATGTTTACCTTTCATCCCGACTCTGCATTTTGCATAACGGACAAATTCAACTGCTTTTCAAAGAATGCGATGGGCAAGTCGGCAGCTTTTGCCAAAGTTGAGGTTACAAAAACTGCCGAACACTGGTATCCGAAAGCCGATTATATGCTTGTGGAACAAAAAGCCGAGCCTTTCAATATGTATGACGGCAAAGCATATCACTCGGGCAGCTTAATCGTAAGTCCGAATGGTCTTACAGGCAGCGGAAGCACCAAGAGCGAAGAAATGATTGTGCAAAGCGAGAAATCGAAGTTCAATACAGACTTCTATACTGCCGATACTGCAAACTTTGTTCTCAATGCCTTGGACGGAAACAGCGTTGCTTTCAAGGCAGACAACGTAAAAGCCAAGGTAAGCTTTGCAACCAAGAGCGGAGAGTTTACTTCAAACGAAGGAGTGAGCAAGACAGACTTGCCATTCTTGCAATATAGTTGCTATGTCGATAAGTTTGACTGGAATATGGAGAGCAAACTGCTCACTCTTTTGGACAGTCAAAGTCCCAAAGCAGGCGATTTTGCAAGCAAACCGCTCTCGTCGCTTGTCGATTTGGAACAACCGGGAGCCAAATTCGTGTCTGTTCACCCCAATCAGGGAGGATTGTACTTCAACTCGCCCGATGCAGTCTTGGATTTGACGAAAAACAAACTCATGGCGAACGATGTCTATCTTCTAAGGTGTGCCGACATTGCCATAAGACCGCAAGACGGAACTCTTACCATATATCCCGGAGCGCAAATGGACACTTTGGAAGACGCAAGGCTGCTTGTGGATGTGGAAAACAAGCTCCACGAATACTACAACGCAAGAATACACGTTGCATCTGCCCAAATATACTCTGCAAACGGCTATATAGACTATGTTGATGAGAATAACAAGAAACACTCTCTGTTTATCAAAGAGCTGAACCCCTTGTCAGGACACTCTGTCGGCAAAGGCGAAATTGAAAAAGACAATCCGTTGGCTCTGAGCAGCGCTTTCAACTTCTTTGGCAAGGTAAGAGTGGAAGCAAAGGACACAAATTTCCACTTTGAGGGCGGAGTACAGATAGCAACCGACTGTTACGACAATCAAAATGCGTGGATAAAGTTTGCCTCTCAAATAAATCCTCACTCAATCTTCATTCCGATTTCGGAAGCTCCCGTCGATATTGAAAACAACCGCATAACAGCATCGGTACTTTTCAATCCCGACAACATGGAACCAAAAATCGCCTTCCTTACTTCCGACATCGAGGGCGACAATGTGATGATGTCGGCAAAAGGATTTTTGACCTACGACAAAAACAAGAAACGTTACATCATTGCATCAAAAGAAAAGATTGAAGACTTCTCGACTTTCGGAAGCTATCTGACATTTGGAAAGACCTCTTGCGACATAAAGGGAGAAGGAAACATCAAGATGGGATTGCCAATCGACGCAGCAGTGCAGATGAACAATTATGGAACAATCTCTGTCGATAAAAACAACGAAGCAAGTCTGAACATGAGCCTTGCAATTAAGTTTCCGTTCTCACAACAAGCCCTTGACCTTATGGGAGTCGAGCTTTACGAAGACCTTAACCTCAGTCCGATAGAATTGGAAAGCTCTGCATACAAACAATACCTTACTTATATATATGGAGAAGAGAAAGGCAACGACTGGTACGAAGACCTGCTCGTAACAGGCGAGTGGAAAAGCATACCGAAAGAAATAACCAACACACTCTTCTTTCCAAATATCAAACTATCGTGGGACCCCGTTCGCCGAAGTTATGTAGGCACAGGTATGGCACAGCTCGGCTATGTGGGCAATTACCAAATCAACAAGACAATAAAGACCAAAATACAACTCATAAAGACATCTCTGACAACCGAAATAAGGCTTTACATCGAGGCAAACCCCGATCACTGGTATTTCTTCACATATAACGGAGCAGCAATGAGCGTTTTGTCTTCCAACGAGACCTTCAACTCCATAATAAACGACACTCCTCGAAAAGAAAGAGAGAGCGAAACCAAGTCAGGCAAGGTTTACACCTATCGATTAGCCACACCGGCAGAAAAACGTAACTTTATCAGAAATCTCGAACTTGGAGATCAATACGAAGAACAAACAGACGAACAAGAAAATACGGAGGAATAAAGAAACATGACACTAAACGACTTACCATTGGCAACCGCTTTGACCATCGGACTTGCGATTGCATATCTGCTCGGCTCGATTCCGTCGGCAGTATGGATAGGAAAATCATTCTATGGCATAGATGTAAGAGAAAAAGGCAGCAAAAATGCAGGCACGACAAACACAATCAGAGTATTGGGACTTCTTCCCGGATTGTTTGTTTTGGCAATAGACGTCTTCAAAGGCTGGTTGGCAGTCTATTTTGCCAAGTTTTTCGGCAGCAGTCTGGCAGAAATGAACCCCGACTACTTGGTTTACTACCAGCTTGTTGTGGGAATGTTTGCCGTTATCGGTCATGCACTGCCTGTTTTTGCACACTTCAAGGGAGGAAAAGGCGTTGCGACAATGCTTGGTGTGGTAATAGGATTGTTTGAGAGGATTATACCGCTTGTACTTGCCGTTTTCGTGGTAGTATTTATCCTTACGCACTACATTTCCGCCTCATCGATGAGTGCAGCAATCAGTTTTCCGATTTTTTATGCCACTTGCAGTATATGGTTGCACTATGACATCAACACCGTTCAGCTTTGTTTTTCAATCATAGTGGCACTTTTCATAATCTGGACGCACCGCAAGAACATCAAACGACTTATAAACAAACAAGAACCCAAGTTCAAATTCAAGAAGACGGTAGATTGACAAAAAAAACGCCGATTTTTTGGTGTAAAAATGAGCGATTTGAAAATCAAGTACTTACAAAGGCGATTTTTTGCTTGAAAATGCTCTGAAAAAGTCGGCGTTTTTGCAGAATAAATCGGCGTTTTGCTGTTCTGAAACGGCGTTTGAGAAAAATAAAACGGCGAGTCATTTTGGCAAAACGCCGTTTTATTTTTGGCTTTTCAAATCTCTGGTAATCAATGTTTCATATCGTGATTACGGAAGTCTGTTTTTGACTGATGGAATGCAAATTGTGTAATTTTGTCTTCTATTTTTGCTCGATTAAATAAAAAAGGCTATCTTTGCAGGCGGAGAAAATTCATTAAGAAAGGAGGAAAAGTAACAAAAAACATACTATTTTGACCATCAATAATATCGAAACGTAAGAATAAGAGCGTTTTCGCTTAACTTGGGAATACGAAATCCGGAAAATTTCACACAAGTTCGCCATTAGGTAAGCAGTAAACGCTCACGATGATTTGTCGTGGGCTTTACTTATTTGGCGAATAGGTCATTCCGGAACCGCGTATCCCCGATAAGATTGAAGTCCCACGTTTTTATTTTTTTACGTTCCAAGTACAAGAAAAAGGAAACCTTTAAGAAAAATGCAGAACCTCGGGACTTGGTTTTGCGACAAAAAGAAAATGTTTAGTTTATTCAAGAAACTTGGTTTTCAAAAACATGGAAATATTTCAGCATCGGGCGGAGGTCGTTTCCAACTTTTGAAAACTCTCGAAGGGCATAGGGACTGGTGTACCTTTGTGTCCTACAATGCGGAAGGGGATTTGATTGTTTCAAGTTCCACAGACAGAACTCTCAGAGTGTGGAATGCCGAAAGCGGAGAGTGCATCAAGACTTTGAGAGGTCATACCAACAAAGTCAATTCGGCTGTCTTCTCCTCAGATGGAAGATTTATTGTGTCTGCATCTTCGGACAAGACTGTCAGAGTGTGGAATGTTGCAAGCAGAGAAGAAGAATATAAGATTGATACTTCCCTTGCGGATGTTTGCAATATGGCAGTGTTTTCACCCGATTCGAGATTTATTGCGGCAGCTTGCCACGACCATACAATAAAGATATATGATACCGAAACGAAAGCCTGCATCAATGAGTTGAAGGGGCATGAGGACGTGGTGAACAGCTGTTTTTTCAATTCAGACGGAAGTCTTATTGTCTCGGCTTCTTCTGACAAGACGGTAAGAGTGTGGGATACAAAGACGATGAGGTGTATCAATGTTCTGAAAGGACACAGTGGTTATGTGTGGTCGGCAGTTTTTGCCTGCAATGACCGATATATTGTGTCAGGTTCGACAGATCGTCATATCAAAGTTTGGGATTACAAGAGCGGAGAGTGTATCAAAATTTTCAAGGGCCACAAAGGCTGGGTCAGATTTGCGTCTGCTTCGGCTGATTTCTCTCTTATTATTTCTACTTCTTTGGATAACACAATCAAAATTTGGAATACCGAAAGCTCAGAGTGCATTCAGACGCTTGAAGACAGCAAGGACTGGGTGTATGCTGCTTGTTTTTCTCCCGATGGCAGGCATATAGCGTCTGCTTCTCGGGACAGAGTGATAAATATTTACGCTTTGAAGTAGAAGAAACGACACTGTGAAATACCATAGTTTCTGCATCTGATTTTGAATATGGCGTTTTGTTTGGAAAAACAGGACGCCATTTTGATTTTGTTCCACACTAAACCACTATCTTTGCAAGCATAAAAGTACGATTATGGACAAAGGAAAGGTGTTTTTGTTCCCTACGCCGATTTCCAAAGGCGAAGCAGAGGACTGTCTTCCGAAAAAGAACTTGGAATTGCTCTTGTTGTGCGATTGTTTCGTGGTGGAGGAGTTGCGAACGGCTCGAAGATTTTTGAGAAAAGCCGGCTACAAGAAAGATTTTGAGCAGGTGGAGTTTTTTGTTCTCAATGAACACACGGTGAACGATGATTTTTCGCCCTGCATCGAGATTTTGAAAAGCGGAAGGCACATAGGAGTTATGTCGGAAGCAGGATTGCCATGTGTGGCAGACCCCGGCAGTGTGTTTGTTGCTCTTTGTCAGAGAGAGGGTTTTGAAGTCGTTCCTCTTTGTGGTCCTTCTTCGCTGATGATGGCTCTTATGGCAAGCGGTTTTAACGGACAATCGTTTTCCTTTTCGGGTTATCTGCCTGCCGAACGCTCACAAAGAGAGCGGCGAATAAGGGAATTGGAACGTTTGGCATACCGTTTTTCACAAACGCAACTCTTTATTGAAGCTCCATATCGCAACAACAATCTCTTGGAAAGCCTTCTTGGAGTTTGCAATCCTCAAACCATGCTCTGCCTTGCCACAGATATAGGAGAGCAAAGCCAGCAAATAATCACCAAAAGCATAGCAGGTTGGAGAAAAACGAAGATTGACTTGAACAAAAGGAACACCGTATTTTTGATAAGCAAATAAGGAGAAAGACAAATGAACAAACCATTGGCAGAAGTTTTGAGACCCGAAAGCCTGAATGAGTACATAGGTCAGGCACACTTGGTAGGAGAGGGTGCAATTCTCCGTTCCGCCATAGAGAAAGGGGATATTCCTTCGATGATTCTTTGGGGTCCTCCCGGGGTTGGCAAAACTACTTTGGCAAATATAATTGCCAACACTCTCTCTGCTCCTTTCTATCAGCTCTCTGCAATAAACAGCGGTGTGAAAGAGGTAAGGGATGTTATCGAAAAGGCAAAACAAAGCGACAAAGCGATATTGTTTGTCGATGAAATCCACCGTTTTTCAAAAAATCAGCAAGATTCTCTTCTCGGAGCGGTCGAACAGGGCATTGTAAGGCTGATTGGTGCTACCACGGAGAACCCTTCGTTCGAGGTAATCTCGCCTTTGCTTTCACGATGTCAGGTTTATGTGTTGCAATCTTTGGAAAAGGAAGATTTGTTGAAGATTATAGACCGTGCAACAGGCTATTACAAGCAAGCCTTCGGAAGAACTGTTACAGTGAAAGAGGCTGATGCTCTGTTGAGAATAAGTGGTGGCGATGCAAGAAAGCTGATGAACGCAATAGAGCTTGTAGCCAGTCAGTTCAAAGGCGATTGTGTTATCGACAATGCGGTGGTTTGCTCTATCATTCAGCAAAATCTTTCGATGTATGACAAGAAAGGCGAGAACCATTACGACATTATATCGGCTTTTATCAAGAGTATAAGAGGTTCAGACCCCAATGCGGCTGTGTATTGGCTCGCAAGAATGATTGCTTCGGGCGAAGACCCTTTGTTTATTGCAAGACGTATGTTAATACTTGCCTCAGAAGACATAGGGAATGCAAACCCAAATGCTCTTTTGTTGGCAAATGCGTGCTTTGATGCGGTGAATAAAATTGGTTATCCCGAGTGCAGGATTATCCTTTCGCAAACTGCGGTTTATCTTGCGACAAGTCCGAAGAGCAACTCGACTTATCTTGCAATCAACAAGGCGTTGGAGGTTGTGGAAAAGACGGGTGATTTGCCTGTTCCGCTGCAAATTCGCAACGCTCCGACAAATTTGATGAAGCAAATGGGATATGGAAGAGATTATTTGTACTCTCACGATTTTGCGGGACACTTTGTGCAGCAGCAATTCATGCCTGACGCTCTGCAAACGATGGAATTGTATTCTCCTTGCGACAATGAGCGTGAGAATAAGACAAGAGAACGCCTCAGAGCGATGTGGCAGGGAGTTTATAAGTACTGATTGATTGAGAGATGAAGAGAGTTTTTGAATTTTTGGACGCCTTGCAGCAAAACAACAACAAGGTTTGGTTTGACAGCAACAAGGCTTGGTATTTGGAAGTGAAGACTTATTTTGAGGGCTTCGTCGGTGAGCTTATCAAAAGGATAGAAGAGTTTGACGATTCGATATGCGGATTGAGTGTTTCGGACTGTACTTACAGGATATACAGGGATATACGTTTCTCAAAGGACAAAACGCCTTACAAAACTCACATTTGTGCATACGTTTGTCCCAAAGGGAAGAAGTCAGGCTTCGGAGGATATTATTTTCACTTGGAGGCAGAGGGTGGAAAGTACATAGGAACCAACCTGCTTGCCACGGGAGCGGTATGTATGCCAAATCCGATAATCCAAAGTGTCAGAGAAGATGTGTATTCTCTCTTTGAGGAGTTTGAAGACATTGTTTTGCACTCGGGAGACTTTACTTTGGATACTTCGAGCAAGATGAAAGTAGCTCCGAAGGGCTTTCCGAAAGACTGCAAAGCCGTGGAATTTCTCAAATTGAGAGACTTCCTTTTATCAAAACCTATTGACAGAGAGTTTGTTTTGGCAGATAATCTTGCAGAAAGGCTTGCCGAAGAGTTTGAAAAGACCAAGCGTTTCAACGATTTTGTCAATCGTGCCATTGCAGCACAAATACAATAAGCCTATGGCAGGGATTAGTTCGGTATTGTTGCCTGCTGCAAATGTGAAGTTGGAGAATACGATTACTTACAACCCTTCTTTGTTTTCGTTTGACGACAAGATAATTCTCGCTCCCATGCAAGGGCTGACGTCTCTTTTCTTTCGCAAGGCATATCATGAGTGTTTTCCCGATTGTATTGACTATGCGATAAGTCCTTTTATCTCTGTAACAGACGGACTTATCACTTCAAAGAGCCGAAAGTTCAGAGATGTGTTCCCTTTTGAGAACAAAAATTCTTTGAATGTCGTTCCGCAACTTTTGGGCAGCACTTCAAAAGGGATAATCCGCTATGGAGCAATCCTGCAAGAGCTTGGGTATCGCTCATTCAACATAAACTGTGCCTGTCCTGCCAAGTGTGCAATAAAACACGGCAGAGGCTCGGCTCTTTTGAAAGACTTGAAACGATTTGACGGCTTTTTGAACGATATTTTCAAGAATGTACATCAGGCAGTCTCTATAAAAATCCGCATTGGTTTCGATTCAAAAGCCGATATTGCCGCTTTGGCAGATTTACTCAACGCTTATCCGTTGCAATATGTCGTGATACACCCCCGATTGGCTGTAAATCTCTATCAAGATAGTCCCGACTATGAGGCATTTGGTTCTTTGACAGAAAGATTGCAATGCAGGGTGGTTTATAACGGCGATATATTTTCTCTTGACGACTTTTTGAGAGTAAAACAACGCTTTCCCATGATTAAAGACTTCATGTTGGGACGCGGAATACTGCAAAATCCTTTGCTTGCTGCCGAAATAAGGGGCTTGAATTTTGATAAAAGTATGCTCAAAACATTCTTTTTCAAACTCGAAGACTACTATCTCAAACTATTTCTTGAAGCTGATGAAACAAAACGCCCTTTTGACGAAACAGAACGGCGTTTTGACAAAACGAAAGGGCGTTTTATTTTGCCAAATCGCCAAAATAAAATTGCAAAAGCCCTTTCGGACAAGATGAAAGAGCTTTGCAAATATATGTTCAAGGACAATTTCAGCTCGATTGCCGAAGCCGAAAACTTATCTGAGCTTAATGCTATCGTAACTCGAATGTTCCAATGATATTATGGTCTTGGTACCTTCCGAGAAACATGATTTGTTTCAAGGTTGTAAGATAAAGCGTTTGGAAGAAAGGCATTTTGTTTTTCTTTGTGTCGTATGCTTTGCTCCAACGGTAGCTTCCGTCCGAAAATATTTGCACAAAGTTTACCTGTGTTCGTAGTTTGTCGGCATTGTAACACTTCTTTGCCTCAAACGCATTGCCGTCATAGTTCTTGATATGGTCGTTAAACATTATGTATATGCCGTAACGGTCTCTTGTCATGGCAAAGGAGTTGTATGCTTCAAAGCCTTCGACGTCCTTTTGTCTCTTAGGAATGTAGGCATTGCCTGACACCATTCCGTGTTTGTCTATGTTGGTAATGATAATATCGCGAAAATATACTGCCTCTTCTCCCGTCGGTTTGTCGCCTCTTCTTTTTGGAGGAATGATGTGAGAGATGAATTTTTGTTCTCCCACCATTATCAAATTGCCTCCAATCATCGGAACCAAGGCTCTTATTCCTGCTGTCATGTCTGAGGGTTTTGGCAATCCTTCTGCTTCCATTTCATCATTTTCATAGTCTCTGAACTCGGCAGTTGAGGATTGTTTCAAATAGCCTCGGCGATTGTCGTAAAGATATGCAAAACTTCCTGTTGCAAGAGTTGGTTTGTCGTTGGTAGTTCCGTAATAGCCTGCCATAAGATAGTCATCTTCCATATTGAAAGCACATTTTATGTCGGTAGGCCATGCTTTTTCCAACTGCTCTTCATATGTGCGTTCCTCATATTGAGTAAGCCACACAAGATGTGCCTTATCGTCTGTGTGCTTTACCTTTTTTGCCGTCGAATAAGAACGAATTGCAAGCAAGACTTCGCTTCCTGCATTGCTCACTGCCACATCGCACATTTGGTAAGCGTCGTTATTGATGTTCAATCGGTGAGTTTTCTCCCACAAAACATTCATTCTTTGGTCATAAACCTTGATGTTGGCAGAGCGTCCCTTGGTTGTGTCGTTCTCAAAGAAGCAAAAAACCATTTTTGTCTTGTTTTCGGAAAAGTTAAACAAGTAAGGCTTCTCGCCTTCTTGTGCAAAATATTTGAAAACGTTGATTTTTTGCGGCTTATCCATCAATCTCATATCGCGAAGGTGGAAGTACTGAGTGTACAAATGGGCTGTTCCCGTCTTGGTTGTCGAAACTGTTTTCTTGCTTCCTTTTTTCTGAACGGGCTTGTCTTCATTTATTCTGCTGAGAATAAATCCCACACAATCGCCTGCCCTCCATGTTTGTTCGATTTTGAAAGACTGATGTGGGAAATCAATCTTTACAACTTTTTCTACGTTACCCGACTTGTCTGTTCTGGCAAAATAGTATTGCAGTTTGCTTTCTCCCTGTCCCACATACTCTTCCAAACAATACCAAAGGTAGAAACCATTGTTGTCTTCTGCCACTATCTCTGCCGCTTTGCAGTCGTCCAAAATGTCATAAAACCTTTCACCCCAACGAATGTCCATTTGTGCCGAGGCAGTCAGGAATGTAAACAATGAAATCGCTATTACAAGAATTTTTTTCATGATTTGATACTAATTGTTTGAGGTGGCAAATATACAAATTTTTTTTGCTGTCGATTAAACTTGCCGTGTTTTTGTTGTCAAAAGGAGTACTTGAACAAAACAATTCTTAGATTATGACAGAAGATAGACGAAGAAATTTGAAATTGTTGCTATTTTGTGCAGTATGTCTGCTTTTTGGCAATATGGGTACGGCGTTTGCACAAAATGCAAGGGTAGGTTTGAGTGGCAGTGTCTCAGATGCTCAAACCGAAGAGAAGTTACAATATGTCAATGTGGCTGTTTTATCGACCAAAGACAGCAGCATGATTAACGGAGTTATCACAGACGAAAACGGAAAGTTCTCGATAACCAACATGAAATCGGGAAAATATATCGTAAGATTTAGTTTCATCGGCTACAAAGACGTTTTCAAAAACGTGGAACTTAAAAGCGGCAATGTAAGTATGGGAAACATCGAACTTTCTCAGTCGAGCGAAATGTTGGAAGGGGTAGAAATTGTGGCAGAAAGGCAGATGATGGAATACAAACTTGACAAGAGAGTAATCAATGTGGACAAGAACCTTGTTTCGGCAGGAGGTTCTGCAAGCGATGTGTTGGAAAATGTGCCTTCTGTGTCGGTTGATGAAGAGGGAGAGGTGTCTTTGAGGGGCAACTCCAACGTCAAGGTGCTTATTGACGGCAAACCTTCGGAGCTTTTGGGAAGTGATTTGGCGAGTGTCTTGGCTCAAATTCCTGCTTCGACAATAGAGAACATAGAAGTGATAACCAATCCTTCTGCAAAGTACGATCCCGACGGCATGAGCGGCATTATCAACATCAAACTCAAAGAAAAAGGCAATCTGGGGCTGAACGGAATGGTCAATATCTCGGCAGGAAGTGCCTTGGATAAGTTTCTGCCAAGAGCAAACGGCTCTGCATCGGTAAGCTATTCAACAAAGAAATTCGGATTTTCGGCTTCCATTGACGGAAGATACGACGAAAGAGGAAGAAGGTCTGATAATATGAAACTCTTGTTTGGTTCTGAGCCAAACAGTCTTGATGCTTGGATGAGAAGTAAAAGAGACGGAGTGGAAACAGGCTACAGCGAAGGCGTGAAAGTAGGATTTGACTGGTACATCAACCAAAAGAACACTCTCACTCTTTCTTATACCGGAAGAGGACAAAATACTATTTCGGACCATACTGTAATCAATAATATGAATCTTATTGACAGCATGAGCTATCGAAGTTTGGATCAGATAACTGACGGAGACAGAAACGGACAATTTCATACTTTCTCTTTGAACTACCAAAAGAAATTCAACAAACCCGACCAAGAACTCATGGTTGATGCGAATTGGAACATCGGTCGCTTCAATCGCGAAAGCACTCAGAAGATTGACTACTTCAACGATGCGTTTGACACCGGTTATGCTTTCGATAAGAAAGACGTAACCAAGTCAAACGACGACAGAGCGGTGGTTAAAATCAACTATACCCACCCTTTTTCAAAGGATTTGAGATTGGAAACGGGTTATAACCTCAATTACTCGAACCGACACTCCGATTATGATTATTATTTCAATGGTTTGTCTCAAAAAGATACCGCAACAAGTTATGTTTTCCACTCTATAGAATACATACACGCTCTTTATGCAACGGTAGGTTACACTCATGGTAATTGGAGTGGTCAGTTGGGTTTGAGAGGTGAGGTAGTCAGAAGCTCTGCAACCAAGACTATGGAAAACAAACCGAACACTTCGTTTGACAAAAACTACAATCCTTTGTTCCCTACGCTGCATTTGTCTTACCAAATAACACCTATGCAGTCTGCTCAGTTCTCTTACTCTCGTCGAATCAACCGTCCCGATATGTATTCGATGATGCCGAATGTCGATTTGTCCAATCCCGAACATATTCGCTTCGGAAATCCTGACATAGACCCCGAATACACTAACTCAATCGAAGCAGGATATACTCATATCTTCTCAAAGACAACCGTATTCGCCTCTGCATACTATCGTCAGACCAACAACCGTATTTCTTGGTTCAATTTCTTGTGGACAGAAGAGAATGCAAGACGCTATGGCTTCGACTGGGTGTTGCATATTGCGGCAGATGAGGTCGATAAAGGCAAACTTGCAATGACAAGTCTCAATATTGACAAAAGTGCAAACTATGGTATCGAGCTGATTATTGACCAACAGATAACAAAGTGGTGGAAAGTCAATCTGAACATGAATTTCTTTGGAAGCTATACTGATGCCACTTTGGTAAATGACACAGAGATTAACTCTTTCAACTGGGACGCAAAGCTGAATTCTACAATGAATTTGCCACAATCGTGGACTATTCAATTCTCTGCTCAATACTCTGCTCCGAGACGTACAATTCAGGGAAAGCAAGACTATTTCTTCTTCACCGACCTTGCAATCAAGAAAGCATTGAGCAAAAAGGCTTCACTCTCTCTTCGTTACTCCGATATATTCCGCACAATGAAACGAAGCAACACAACAATAACCGACGATTATATCTCGTTCCAAATCGGCAGACCTTACAGAAGAGCTGTTACTCTCAACTTCAGCTACCGATTTGGCAACAACGACATGAACAAGAGGGCGGTTAAGAATACCAAACGCTTGGACGACGGAAGCGGAAGCAACAATGCAGGTGCAGAAAGCGAAGATTAGATGAAAGTATTTGACCCCGTAAGAAAACAATATGTCGAACTTACTCCCGAAGAGCAAGTTCGACAGTATTGTTTGAATGTTTTGACAAAGCAATTCGGCTATCCCAAAAGTGCCATTGCCGTCGAGGGGCAGATAAGTCTCAATTCGATGACAAAACGTTTCGATATACTTGTGTATGACAAAGATTTGAAACCGTTTTTGCTTGTAGAGTGCAAACGAAAAGAGGTCAAACTAACTCAACAGACCATAAATCAGGTTGTAGCTTACAACTTTGCGATACAAGCTCCTTATATAATGATAACAAACAGCCTTACCACATATCTTATAGAGTATAAAGACGGAGAGTATTCTTTTTTGGATACTCTGCCTGCCTATCCTTAGAGTGGTTTCTATTCAAACCGACATGACAAGGCGGGCGATTAAACAAGTAAAACCAAAAATTTTCTTCATCATTCATACAAAAAATGCGACGGACTTCAACAAATGAAATCCGTCGCTATCTGTTTTGATTTATCAGAAGTGTCTTTTATGCGTACAATTCGGTGAAGATTTTTCTCAACTTCTCACATTCTCTCAATTCTTGAAGAGTAATTTCGGCGTGTCCCTTTGTATAGCCGTTTCCAACTATCATTGTAACATCGCTTCCTACGCCTTCTGCTCCGAGAGCAGCCTTTGTGAACGAAGTAGCCATGGAGAAGAAGTAAACAACTCCCGTATTCTTGGTTACAAGGATTGAAGTCATCTCTGTATCAGGAATGTTTACGTTGTTGATACAAACATCTGCCATGTGTCCGTTGGTCAATTCTTCAATTTTTTTCATGACAGGAACAGGTTGAGTGGCGTCTGCCGAGAACACAACGTCGCAAAAACCAAGCTCTTCCATTCTTTTGGTAGATTTTTCGCTGTGGCATATTCCTATAACCTTACCTGTAACGCCTGCTCTCTTCTTTGCTTCATAGCAACAGAGCATTCCCGACTTTCCGCCTGCACCTATGATAACCACAGTGTCGCCCGGCTTGACCAATTTGGCAGTCTGGGCAGGAGCTCCTGCAACATCAAGGGCGCTCAATGCAAGATTTTCAGGCAAGTCCGAAGGAATTTTTGCGTAAATGCCGCTTTCAAACAATATAGCTTTACCATCTATGTCCACTTGGTCAATTTCGGGACGTATGTCTTTGATTTTGTCAATTCTTAGCGGAGTAAGAGACAACGAAACCAAAGTTGCGATTTTGTCGCCGACCTTCAAATCGGTTTTTCCAATCAAAGCATCGCCTATTTTCTCGACAGTTCCGAGCAACATGCCGCCCGAACCTGTAACAGGGTTACGATGCTTTCCTTGTTTCTCGACAATGCTCATCATAATCTTGGCAATTTCTGCCTTGTCTCCCTTTGCCTGCTCCTCGATTTGAGTAAATGATGCGGAGTCTATGTTTAGAGTTTGTACATCGATAAGGATTTCATTGTCATAGATTTCATCCATGTTGTTATCAATCTTGTTTGCCGGTTGTGGCAACACACCTTTTGGCTCAATTACACGGTGAGTTCCGTATTTACATCCTTTTTTCATCTTGATACTATATTTGAATACTGTTACTTTTTCGCTTCGAGTTTGCAAATATACGGTTTTTTTCAAACATGGCGTTTTTTTCTCTCACAAAACGCCGTTTCACTCACATCAAAACGCCGTTTTATTTTTGTGAAAGGGCGTTTCAAGAGAACAAAACGGCGAGTTATTTTTGCTAAACACAGGATTATCAAAAAAAAATAGGCTTGATAATCTGATTATCACGGCGTGATAATGGTATTATCTTGAGAAGATAATGGTATTATCTTAGCGTGATAATAGGATTATCAACAAGAAAAAATTTTGATAATCCTATTATCAACCGCAGAGAGTGCAGAAAAGAGTGTACAAATCGAAGAAAAAAAATGGACGCTTTTGCCTCTTTTGAGATAGAATAATTTAGGAAAACAGAACGTCCCATGACGTCATAGGAATACCTATTTGGGTTTACTCAAAAAAACTCGTCGTTTTGAGCGAGCAAAATGGAGAGTTCTTTTGAACGATTGCACAAGAAGTGAACTTTTTTGCTTGTTTGCTGTCTTCTATTGCGAGACTTTCAGTTCAAACAAATCAAGTCTTGCAATAAAAAAACAATAATAAATTTGGTTATTTGCGAATTTATCTGTACCTTTGTCGGAGTTTTTCAAATCAAACCATGGAAGTTATGAAAAAAGCAGTAGTATTTGCAATGGCAGTGTTGTTATGTTTTGGTTTAGCAGCTCAAAACAGCAAGAAGAAAAAGAAAAAACCTGCCCCACAACCAACAGCTCCTGTGGAAATTGCTCTTCCCGAGAGATGTTCCGACTGTTTTTTTGCGGTAAAGCTGCAAGTCGATGTTCCGTATGGTCCTACCGAACCGCTGCAAGGACCGGGTTATGTAAACGAAGTTCATAGAGATGCACAGACTAAAAATGTTTTTGAACAGGAACACAATTCCATTTGGTACACTCTTGACATTCCCTACGACGGCAAGCTGTTGATTGACATAAAACCAAAAGGTGCAACAGACGATTACGATTTCTTGGTGTACAAATACACAGACAAGTACTTTTGTAACCGAGTTGAGAAGAACAGAGTAAAACCCATAAGGAGCGTTCAGTCTGTCAGCAGCTCGGATGTTCAAGGCAGAACAGGATTGTCCCTCAAAGGCACGATGGCTCACATAAACAAGGCGTCCGATGTTGCATACGGCAAATACATTGACGTAAAGGCAGGCGAGAGTTATGTGATTGTTGTGGACAATCTTACAGACGGAGGATTGGGACACACAATCAGCTGCGAGGTATGGACAGATTTTGCACCATTGTACATACACCCGATGGACAGTCTTGCTTCTCAGAGAACAACTGCCGACATTTATGTGAAAGAAATAGAAACCGGAAGAACGGTCATTGAAAAGAAAGACGCAGGAGCAGTAAAAATCAAGCTGCTTCCCGAACGCAGCTACAACATAAGCCTCGGCAAGGAAGGATATTTTCGTTTCAACAGAACGATAAGCTATCAACAAGCCTTGACAAAAGACTCTGTTCTCACCGCACGACTTGTTCAAATCAAACCCGGCTCAAATATTCCGCTCACCGGTGAATTATACTTTGACGAAAACGAGCAAGGAGAGATTGTTTTGATGAAAGAATGCTACCCTGCCTTCGATGAAATCATCAAAACACTGAACGAATATCCGCAAATCAACATTGATATTATCGGAAGAATTGCAACAGAAGGATTGAATGTCCGCAAAGACAACGAAATATCGAAGAAACGAGCAGATGCAATCATGAATTATCTTGTTTCACAAGGCATTAGCGAAAGCCGAATGAGGACAAGAGGCTCTTCAATCAAGGAGTTGGAAGCCCAGTTAAAAGATCAACAAAAGTTAAAAAACAAAATAATTACGCCTCAGTGTGAAATAAAAATCGCAAACAAGCGTTAGCAAGGTGTATTTGTAAGATACGATGTCCCATAGTGTAGCGGTAACACAAGAGATTCTGGCTCTCTTATCTCAGGTTCGAATCCTGATGGGATAACATCAAAAGAGGGAACGGCAAAGCGGTCGTTCCCTCTTTCTTTTTGCACTGTAAACACTTTCTTTTTGCCATGGAAATTACTCATATCGGTAAGAACTTGCCTCCAAATGAAGATACACTTCGGCTTTTCCCGATTGGGTTTGCTCTTTTTCGGCACGATGGTGAAACACAAAGCCGCATTTTTTGAGTACTGCGAGCGATTGAACATTGCCCTCAAAGACACAAGCCCACAATCTCTCCAAAGACAAATCTTTGAAAGCGTGAGAAATCAAGCACTTGGCGGCTTCGGTTGTCAAACCTTTGTTCCAATATGGTTTTGCGAGCCAATAACCAATCTCGGCTTCGTTTTCTCCCATCGGAAGGTGTCCCTGCTGCAACAACAAGCCCACACAGCCAATTGGTTCACGAGTTTCTTTCGACACCATGGCGTATGTTTCGGGGCAGGCGAAGACTGTGCGAATTATCTCCCTGCTTTCATCTTCTGATTGGTGAGGTTGCCAGCCTGCTCTCTCACCTATTATCGGCTCTTTTGCATAACGAAACAAACTTTCCGCATCTTCAATCCTCCAAGCTCTCAATACAAGTCGCCGACTTTCCAAAACAAATTCATTCATTCTTCAAAACATTTTTGCGGCAAAGGTAAACATTATTTTGAAACCCACATTCAAGCCCCGCAAATCTACATATCATTCTAAATCACAGCCTTAACAAACAATCAAATCTTCTTTCAATAGCAAGGCAAAAGCCGAAAAGAGATGATTTTTTGCACCTTTGGCTCTTGTAGTTTTGTCCTATGGCAGTTTTTTCTTACCTTTGTTCGCTCAAATTATGTTGAATTATTACAAATTCTTATGGTAAAGAAAGCACTTTTCGGCCTGTTTGTGGCAGCGGTTTCAACACTTACCGCACTATGTCAGCAAGAAGAAATGTCCTTACGCTTTGATGCAAGAGCGGACTTTAATTACTATGCAGACAAAAACAACTCTCAGAGTGGTTTTTCGGGAAAAAATCTCAATTTAATGCTCGATGGCAAAATCAATTCCAAGTTGGAATATCATTTGAGGCAGAGACTGAACGTTCCAATCAGCACTCGAGATATGTTTGATGCGACCGACTGGATTTATTTGAAGTATGACATTGACGAAAACTTCTTTGTCTCTGCCGGAAAGCAGGTTGTTGCAATCGGAACGTTTGAATACGACTACGCTCCGATAGATTGCTATTTCCTTTCGGACTTTTGCAACAACATTCCTTGCTATGAACTTGGCATAAACTTCGGTTTCAAAGACAATTCGGGCAGAAACACCCTCCAATTCCAAGTTGCAAACTCTCCTTTTGCCGAAAGCACATCGGGAAGTCTGTATTCGTACAACCTTTTGTGGAACGGCAACTTCGATTGGTTCAAAACGATTTACTCACTCAACATGATTGAGCAGCGAAAGGGCGACTTTATCAACTATATCGCCTTGGGAAACCAATTTTCTTTTGACCGCTTTGTTTTGGAACTCGATTACATCAACCGCTATCACGAAAATCAAGAGAGCTTCTTTGATGATTTTTCGCTGATTGCCAACCTCAAAGCCTCAATCGGCGACAAATGGAGAGTATTTGTCAAGGGAGGATATGATATGAACAAAGCACAAACTCCTGCTTTCACAAATGATTTTTATCCTTGGGACTATTGCGTCAGTCCGGGAACAGAATACGGATTTTATGGAGCAGGTTGCGAGTTTTTCCCTTTGAAAGGAAAGAACGATGTGAGGCTTCACGCCTACCTTTATTCAAACAATCAAACCCCTTCAAAGGTCTTTTTCAACATGGGTTTGACTTGGAAAATGCAAGCAATCAACAGATAGAACAAAACGACAAACAAATATGAAATTCAAACAATTAAGTTTTTTGACACGAAGAAGCATAGAAGCCTTATGCTTCCTTGCGGTCTTCTTTGCCATATTCGGATATTTGGCACATCGAATGGGATTGGCAAATATGCTCAACACCATAATGAAAACGGCATACGACCTTTTGATGAACACAGTTTTCTATCTCATGGCGATAACCGTGCTTTCGGGAGCGTTAAGTAAGCTGCTCACAGAGTTCGGAGTGGTAAGATTGTTGGAGCAGATATTGCGTCCGTTGATGAAACCGCTGTTCAACCTTCCGGGAGTGGCAGCTTTGGGAGGCGTCTTGACCTTTCTTTCCGACAATCCTGCAATCATAAGCCTTGCAAACGACAAAAATTTCAGCCAATACTTCAAAAAATATCAACTTGTGTCGCTCACCAACTTCGGAACAGCGTTCGGAATGGGCTTGATAGTGATAGTTTTCATGACAGGCTTGGGTTATGGCTCGGGAGCGTTGATAGGACTTATCGGAGCTGTGGGAGGTTGTATCGTTTCTACTCGTCTTATGCAGCGTTTTACCATAAAGGCTTACCCCGAAATGAAAGAAGCAGTGAGTGCAGAGGGAAACGAAGAGAACATTTCTTTCAAAAGTGAGGGCAATATATTCATGAGGATTTTGAATTCGGTGTTGGACGGAGGCAAAAGCGGCGTATCTATCGGCGTTGCAATCATTCCCGGAGTGCTTGTAATTTCAACTTTCGTCATGATGCTGACTTTCGGAGCCTCAAAAAGCGGCGAATATACGGGAGCAGCCTACGAAGGAGTGGCTTTGCTTCCATATCTTGCAGACAAAATCAGCATAGTCTTTGAATGGTTGTTCGGATTTACTCATGCAGAATTGGTATCATTTCCAATCACATCGCTCGGAGCTGTGGGAGCAGCCTTGGGTCTTATTCCCAAGTTTGCAGCCGAAGGACTTATTGACGGAAATGCAATAGCTGTATGTACTGCAATGGGAATGTGTTGGAGCGGATTCCTCTCTACACATACCGCAATGTTGGATTCGTTGGGATACAGAAAGCTCATCTCAAAAGCCATTCTTGCTCACACCATAGGAGGATTTGTTGCAGGAATTGTGGCTCACTGGGCTTTTGTTCTTATCAGCCTCATCTAAACTCCCCGACTTTCTTTTCCAAACAGCAAAATAAAAGAACAATAAACAGCAACTTGAATATAAAACAAGAAAACGGCGGTTTGCAAACTGACAAACTGCCGTTTTTCGATTTCCGAAAAGCCAAAACAATCAAAGCAAATGTCAGAACATTGGGAGATATATGCCGATTGGAATCCGTGGCACGGCTGTACGAAAATCAGTCCGGGCTGTCTGCATTGCTATGTCTATCGTCAAGACGCAATGTACGGCAGTACGCAAGCCTCAAACCTTGCTCGCAAAACAGCAGCCTTCAATCTGCCGATAAAACGAAAGAGAGACAAAACGTGGAAAATCGAAAGCGGAAAAGTAGTCTTCACCTGCTTTACCTCCGACTTTCTTCTGAAAGATGCCGACCCTTGGAGACAAGAATGCTGGCAGATGATACGCCAAAGAAAAGACCTTTGGTTTTACTTTTTCACCAAACGCATCGACCGATTTATGCAATGCATTCCCGACGATTGGGACACAGGATATGAAAATGTGATTGTGGGCTGCACAATTGAGAACCAACAAATGGCAGATTACCGACTTCCGATATTCAAGTCGCTTCCCATAAAGCACAAAAGCATAATCGCCTCACCACTTCTCGAACATATCGACATAAGAGCCTGCTTGGACACCGATATTGAGGAAGTTTCGACAGGAGGAGAGAGCGGATTGCAGGCAAGAGTGTGCAATTACGATTGGGTTCTCGACCTCAGAGAGCAATGTGTGGCGGCAAACGTACCGTTCAGATTTCATCAAACCGGAGCAAGGCTGCTCAAAGACGGAAAGCTCTACCGCATTCCACGCCGCTATCAGCTCTCTCAGGCACACAAAGCCAATATCGACTACCGCATAAGCAAGTTTTTCGTTCCCGAAACCGCCAAATACCAATGGGAAGAAAGCGACTACCGCAACCAAAACGACACTTCGACAATCTAATCTTGCCAAACAAGCCCGAACAATCAGCTGCTTATTTCACCCAAACAGACTTTCGCTCTACTTGCGAGGCTGAAAGCCCAAAAGCACTCAGATAGTGTCAGAGCGAAAGCGTCGCCCCGAGTGAATGCTCTTCTGCAACTGTCGTCCTGAAGGTGGCAAAAGCGTTAAATACCGGCTGTTTGCAATAAAGCAAAGCGGCGTTTTGATTTGATGAAAACGCCGCTTTTAATATTCTCTCATTCAATTCCTTTTGTCGAATGTTCGACTTGGCTTTATTGAACAACAAATTTTTTGTTCAGCTTGCCTTTTTCGGTGGTTATTGTGATGAAATACGTTCCCGAGGCGTAGTTTGCAAGAGGCAGTTGCAACGTTTTGGCGTTTACTTTTCTCTCTTCGACCAAGCGATTTTGCACATCGAAAACTGCAACACTTTCAATATCATAATCGCAAGCGACATTCAACACTTTATTTGCAGGATTTGGATAAACCCTCACCGCCTTTTCCAAAAGTTCAACCGACAAAACGTCGCTCGAAGTCGTGTCTTGCGAAACCGTATCTTCAAAAACCTTTATCGGACAAATACCAACAGGAGCATGAACTATCGTATCGCAAATGGAAGCACCGTTATTATCATATGGATATGTGCAAGCATTATACGAATCTATGTTATTATACCAATTAGTTACATCAATAGCACGAACCCAGCCGGACAATTCGTCTCTACAGCAGAAAGAAACATATAACGGATACTTAGTTCCGCAGCCGGACGGAGTACAATAATTCGTAACATTTGTTCCTCCGTAAAGACAAGACGTATATTCTTTTAAAAGGGAACAAGCAAAAGAGGTTCGAAAACTCCAAGCAAAAGGGCAAGGATCGTTCATAAATACAGAAATGTGGTAATTGTCATATAATGTAATGGTATCATCAAATAAATATTCCACAAATGGGCAGGACATAGCGGTATCCAAATATTGGCGATTTATCCCTCCCGACACAAATGTCTTTGAATAAAATTCATTCGACAGAGTCTCGTCCCAAATACTTATCGTTATGGTATCGCATTGTTGTCCATACATAGACGGAGAAGTTTTAATCAGTCCTGCAACTCCCATAATTTTAATGCTATCTTTGACTTCATATCTCTGAGCAAAGCGTCTGGTGTTTTCTCCTTGTCCGTCATTATTGATAAGAAACGTACAATGACCATACGATAAAACAGAGTTGATTCCCTCATATCTGTAATTACTGTCTGCAAGTGGCGGAAAAATGTACTGACTGCTGTAATCACATTGAAACCATGCCGTATCCAACTGTGCTTTTGCAGTAAAACTTGCAAAAATTATGCTCAAAGCGAGCATCGCTCTGAAAAATGTTTGTCTTTTCATAATCTTGTCAATTTATCTAATCTTTACATTCTACGTTTAATTTGTCTGTACTTATCGTTGCAGTGTAATTCAACCAATTATTGTTAAAAATAGGTAATTGTTGAATACCAATATATGGATACCCACCTAATGTTGGTCCATTGCCTATCTTAAATTGGATGTTTTTACCGCAAGATGTGAGAAAGGCAGGTATTTGTCTGACATATAATAGCTGCCTATTATTTAGTGAAGGTGCTATTCCTGCTAAAGCATATCGCTTGTTCGGGATTACACTCAAATGATTTATTACACCCGGAATCTCTCGTGCGAAAGTGTTATAAGTCGGTTGTGTTTGCAGATGTAAGGATAAAGTCGAGTAAACATAATTACTTGATATTTGTTCTCCGTGCAGTATCAGTAAAGAATCCATTTCAAAGGAATAATCCATTTCAAATACCTTATTATTTTTGTCCTGATGATAACATACTCTGCTTGCAATTATCGGTTGATGTCCTTCTTGCAACACATTTATCATAGTATAGTTATTATGATTGTTATCCTCGGCAGGTGTCGCTATTACCATAAAGTCACCCGGCAGTTTTGTTATGTGAGATATAAATTCATAGGGATTGAATGAAGAATTGAGAGCAACATTTGGGGAATAGTATGTGTATGTATGCTGTGATGCTTGCGTATGTGGATTAGTTTTATCGTAATATCTTACAATCAAACTATCAGACGGATATACTCTTCCGACCGTTGCAACGTAGTTCTTACCTACCGCAATATCTTCAAATACTTCTTTTTGATATTGAGACGGTATAGTAGAATTTAATACATAGTAATTACCTATACCATCCATACACACAAACCGACCGTATGAATTAGCGGTTGCACCTCCATGTCCTATTGCGACCACATGAGTTGCATTATAATCATCTTGATATGCCACAATGTTGGTCAATTCTTCTGTTGTGAGAATATCCTGGAGTTGATAGGTAAAATTTTGAGCTCCGAGCAACTGATTAACCGTCAATTTACCTATGCAACCTACGGGATTACCTTGACTATTCAAGTGTTTCCCACAAAAATATACCACATTGTTTAGCAGCGTAAAATCATTGACGACTACATCTGCAGAATCAAGTAAAGATTTGCGGAGAATAATGTTTCCATTTGTCCAAACTGTAAAGCAATAGTTCGGATTGGCATTATTACTGATTGAAATAAGGTAATCGTTTTTAAACGGTCTGACCTTTTGTGCATAGGCATCGGTTATCAAAGATGTAGTTATTCTTATACTCTTTGTCGGGTCAAACCAACTCTGTGCTTGTAATGCGGTGTTTATCAACACCATTGCGGCAAGTAATATGCCGACTTTTGAAAATATTATCTTTTTCATTGTTGTCTGTATTTGTTATTTATGAATAATACTTATTGTCTCCTTGTTTGAGCTTATTTTACCGATGTTCGCAGCAAGGAAACCAAGGCGAACATCATCGCCTTTCAAAGTTATTCTTACAGAGGAAAAAGATATAATTTGTTTTCATGGTCAAAGAAACAAAATTCTCGCAGCAAAGATACAAATGTTTTTCGATTTTGCAATAGAAATTCGGCGTTTTTTGTTCGATTAAGCGGGAAATTTATAGGATAAAACGCCAAACAGAGGTTTTCAAAGTCTGTTTGGAGGGACGCTTTTACCCCTTCTATATAGAATTGCTTTGAAAAATAGGACGTACTATGACGACCTATGAATACCTGTCTTTGTTTGTAGAAATTGAATGGCAAAAACGTGTTGTTTTTCTTCGGATTTTTTCGCTGTTTTTACCCTTGTTTTTTCACTCATTTTTCGCTCTAAAAAATCGACTTTTTGATATGCTCGA
>JAEDJL010000058.1 GCA_016296345.1 Bacteroidales bacterium
AAAATCGCCTTTGTAAGTGCTTGATTTTCAAATCGCTCATTTTTACACAAAAAAACGGCGTTTTTTTCCAAAAAATCTTCGTTTTTTTTGAAAAAATTGGCGTTTTTTTGGTGAGAAAACGGCGTTTTTTTTCGAGCATATCAAAAAGTCGATTTTTTAGAGCGAAAAATGAGTGAAAAAATAATGGCAAAAACAGCGAAAAAATACGAAGAAAAACGCCGACATTTTTGCGATTTTGTAATGGCAAACCAACATAGGACGTCATAGGCTTCCTAAAAAATGCTATGACGTCCTATAATCTCCTATTTCTAATGAAGTTTTCTATTTTCCAAATCGGTCTGTAATCAGAGGGTTTGAGCTATCAGGCGTGTAACAATGTTGCTCATTTTGTTGCCTGCTTTTGCTACTCCTTCAAGTACTTCTTCGTGTGTACAGTCTGTGGTGTTGTCTTCTCTGAATACGTTGCTTATGACGCTCATGCCAAATACTTTCATTCCGCTGTGAGATGCTGCAATGACTTCGGGAACTGTACTCATGCCGACAGCGTCTGCTCCTATGGTGCGGAAGTATTTGTACTCGGCAGGTGTTTCAAAGCTCGGTCCTGTTGTTCCGACGTACACTCCTTCTCTGATTGTTATCCCTATTTCTTGTGCAATCGCTTTGGCTTTGTCTCTCAATGTTTTGTCATATATGGTGGTCATTGAGGGAAATCTCACTCCGAGTCTTTCGTCGTTTGGTCCTATCAGCGGATTGGGAAGAAGGTTGATGTGGTCTTTGATAATCATTATGTCGCCAACTTCAAAATTCGGATTGACTGCTCCCGAGGCATTGGTTACTATGAGGAGCTTGACGCCCAAGGCTTTCATCACTCTTACGGGAAAGGTTACTTGTTGCATTGAATAGCCTTCGTAGTAGTGAAACCTGCCTTGCATACAGACGATTTGTTTGTCTGCCATTGTGCCGAAGAGCAATTCGCCTTTGTGTCCTTTGACGGTGGAAAGCGGAAAGTTGGGTATGGATTTGTATTCTATGCTTCGGGAGATGTTCATTCCTTCGGCAAAGTTGCCCAAACCGCTTCCGAGTATTACTCCTGTTTGTGGTGCTGCATCGATTTGGGATTTGATGTATTCTGCTGTTTGGTTGATTTTATCGTACATAGGTCTTGCTTTATTTGGTTTGTTATTGTCTGATTGTTTTGAGGATATTGGTTTGTTGTTGTCTCTATGGGGAGAACGTACAGCGGAAGCGGAAAGTGTAAAAGACGGCTTGCGTCTTTTTCGGTGGTAAGGAGTATGGTGTTTTCGGTTTTTGTGTTTTCGTATATGGTTGTTATTCGCTTTATGTCTTTGTTTGAAAAGGCGTGATGGTCGCCAAAAGTGATGGTTTTCAACAGTCGGGTTTGGGATTTAAGGTATTTGACAAGGGGTTTGGGGTTTGCTATTCCGCTTATCAGGATTACGTCATGCGTTTTGAGGTCGCAAGTTGTGTTTTTGTCTTCTGCAAGCTGTGGTTCTTTGTAGCGGATTTGCGAAAAGAAGACTTTTTGATTTGGAAGGGGGTTCAAATGCTCTGCAAAGTCTTTTCTCTGTTGTTCTGTAAGGTTCGGACACTTGGTTATCACTATATAGTCGGCTCTTTTGCTGCCTTGCGGATATTCTCTCAAAAGTCCGAACGGCATTACTCTGTCTGAGAAAAAGGGTCGGGTGTATTCGCTCAGCAGTATGTTGATGTCTCTTGCTACATAGCGGTGTTGATAGGCATCGTCGAGCAGAACGAGGTTGATTGCGGGATAGTGTTGTTCTATATGGTCGATTGCGGTGTTGCGGTCTTTGCAAACTACAAACAGAACGTCGGGAAACTTCTTCGACATCTGCAAAGGCTCGTCTCCAAACTCCTCTGCACTGCCGCAGGGGCTTACTATTTTCAGTCCTTTGCTCTTTCTGCCGTAGCCTCTTGACACAACTGCAATGTTATATTCGGAAGCAAGGCTTCCGAGAAGGTGTTCGACAAAGGGGGTTTTGCCTGTTCCTCCCACTTTGAGGTTGCCTATGCTTACGGTAAGCAGAGAATGAGTTTTGGTTTTCAAAACTCCGCAGTCGAAGAGCTTGTTTCTCAGATATGTAATCAAACCATACATGAGCCGAAATGTCAATTACAGTTGTTTACCCACAGATATAATCCGTCAAAGTAGGTACAATAGGTATATAAAAGGCGTTTTGCCTGACTGCCTTCAAGAGGCGAACCGTCATAATAGATATATTGCGAACCGCACTTGGGACAATAGAGCAGCACATTGTTGGTTTCATCGACTTCGAGGCGGCCATGGCAGTTTTTTGCCACACAAGTACGCTCGAAAGCGATAAATTCGTCCCAACTTTTGCGAAAAACCACAACTCCTCTCGCTCCTCCCTCAAAGTATTCCCAGCCTCTGTGTCCGTAATTGAGATTGTAGTATTCAGAACTTTCGGGGTCGATGTAGAAATTCACATAAGCATAGTCGGGATACTCGTCAGAGCAAGACGAAAACAAGGTTGCACAGAGCAAAAGCAAAAGATAACCAAGCCTTTTCATCAATCAAAGAACGCTTACTGACCGCTGTATATTGCAGTAAGGCATACATCGCCGACTATTTTGAGCGTTTTGCTGTCTATCTGCTCCATATTGTCGCCCAAGGTGTGCCAATAGGGGAAGAAACTGCCTGATACGTCGTTTTGAACAATGTCTATCATCGGTATTTTGGCAATTTGATTGACCCATACGTGATCGTCCATTATGGGATAGGTCTTTTCGCTGACAAAAATGTCGGAATAGCCTTTTGCAGAGGCTATATCCCAAATTTTATTCATTGTTGAAGAGGCATAATACATCGATTGGGCTTCCTTGGTAAAGCGTGCATTTTTGTATCCTACCATATCTAACAGTATTCCATAGTCTGCACGGTAGAAAGGAATGTGAGGATTTTTTGCCCAATGTTGAGAACCAAGACACCAATCGCTTTGATCTTCTATCTCTACATCAGACCATTGTGGAGAACCTTGGTCTTCTATGTCAAAGAACACTATATCCAAGCCTTGTGAGTTGGGTTTGGTTTTGAATATTCTTGCTATTTCCATGAGAACTCCCACTCCGCTTGCTCCATCGTTTGCTCCGAGTATGGGAGTGTGGTGATTGGCTTGGTCGGGGTCGTGATCTGCCCAAAGACGGCTGTCCCAATGTGCAGCCATCAGCACTCTTGTTTCACTATCGGGGTTAAATGAGGCGATAATATTGCGACCCTCTACCGTATTTCCGTTCCACAGAGTGGCAGAAAAGCTTTGTACGATGACAGTGTCGGCATATTGTTTCATAAAATCAATTATGTAGTTGCCGCAATCTCTTGCTGCCTTGCTGTTTGGAACTCTCGGTCCGAAATCACATTGAGTTTTGACATACAAATAGGCACTGTCGGCACTGAATTGAGGAATGTCTATCTTGGAATAGTCTTCCGTTGCCTCAAAAGGAGAGCTTTGCTTTTTGCCACACGAAAAGCAAAGCTGCAAAACGACAACACAGAGCAACAATATGCCTGCTGTTTTTGAGTTTTTCATCGTTCTATATTATTTAATATGTCAATCGATTTTACTCCAAGCTCCAAGTTGCTCCTTCTTTTCCGTCTTTGATTGTGATGCCTGCCTTTGCGAGAGCGTCTCTTATCAAGTCGCTTTTTGCCCAATCTTTGTTTGCTCTTGCTTCGCTGCGAAGTGAGAGGATTACATCCATCAAAGAGTTTATCACCTGTGAGGAATTGTCGGTCTGTTCGCCTTTCATTCCGAGTATATCGCCAAAAACGGTATCAAAGTCGGCTTTCAAGCGTTCTTTGTCGGCTTGTGTTATGGTTTCTTTCTTGTCTGAAACGAGGTTTATCAAACGTGAGGCTTCAAACATCTCGGCTATGGCAACCGGAGTGTTGAAATCGTCGCACATTGCTTCGATACACTTTGAAAAGACCTCATCAAAATTGACGCTTGAGGCGTTTGAAACAGGAAGAGTGTCGATTTTTTTCTGTGCCTCGAAGAGTTTCTTCATTCCTTTTTCGGCTGCCGTGAGTGCTTCGTTTGAAAAATCGAGTGTAGAGCGGTAATGTGCTTGCAAAATGAAGAAACGAATGGTCATAGGACTGTATGCTTTATCCAACTTTTCATGTTCTCCCGAGAAAAACTCGTTGAGGGTTATGAAGTTGCCGAGGCTCTTTCCCATTTTTTGACCTCCGATTGTTATCATGTTGTTGTGCAACCAGTATTTGGCAGGTTCGCAACCGAAAGCACAGACACTCTGAGCTATTTCGCTCTCATGGTGTGGAAAAAGCAGGTCTAATCCTCCTCCATGTATGTCAAATTGTTTTCCAAGGTACTTTCTGCTCATTGCAGTACACTCTAAATGCCAGCCGGGAAAGCCTTCGCTCCATGGCGATTGCCAACGCATGATGTGTTCGGGCGAAGCCTTCTTCCAAAGTGCAAAATCGGCAGGATTTCTTTTCTCGCTTTGTCCGTCCAACTCCCTTGTATTTGAAATCATTTCGTCAATCACTCTGTGCGAAAGTATGCCATACTTGTGGGTTTCGTTGTTATATTTGTTCACATCGAAATATACGCTTCCCTCACTGAGGTATGCGTAACCTTTGTCGAGCAATGTTTGAACGATTTCTATCTGTTCGATTATGTGTCCCGTAGCATGGGGTTGTATATTCGGGCGAAGAACATTCATACTGTCCATTGCGTCCAAGTATCTCTTCGTATAGTATTGTGCAACTTCCATCGGCTCTAATTGTTCGAGCCTTGCTTTCTTTGCAATCTTGTCTTCGCCCTCGTCGCTGTCGTGTTCGAGGTGTCCGACGTCGGTAATGTTTCTCACATATCTCACTTTGTAGCCCAAAAACTTCAAAAATCTGTAAATGGTATCAAAAGTCAGTGCCGACCTTGCGTGTCCCAAGTGAGCATCTCCGTAAACAGTAGGTCCGCAAACGTACATTCCCACAAAAGGAGCGTTGATTGGTTCAAATTGTTCTTTCTTTCTCGTCAGGGTATTATAGACTACCAACTTTGAATTGCTGTTCATATTATATATATTGTTATTTTGTTATTCGCATTTAATCCTTTTGACCATTATTCCTACGCATACAACCGATATTATTCCCACAAGCAGAAGCACACTTGCAATATCGACAGCTTGAAGGCTCACGGGAAAAGCGTCAATCACCAATCCCCGAGTTCCCGTCTTGACAAAGCCGAAACATTGCTGCAACAAACAGAACAAACTTCCCACAAGCAGTCCCGAAATGCAACCAATAGAACTCAAAATCAGCCCGAGAGCAAAAAATATGCTCCTTATCCTCCTTTTTGAAGCCCCCATCGAAGTCAAAATCTTTATGTCGTTTTGCTTTATCATTGCAAAAAGCGACACAGACCCCATTACGTTGAAACTTGCAATGAAAACAATGAAGCTCAATATAAGATATACCGCAAGTTTTTCTGACTTCACTATTTTGAAATAGGCAGGTTCTTGTTCCAAACGGTTTTTTGCCACCATTGTTTGAGGCAAAAGGTTTTGCAATCGCTCTTTTACCTTGTCGGTTTTCTCGCCTTGCTTTACCAAAACATAAATTCCGCTCACCGTCTTTTCGTCATATTCCAACAACTCTTGCACTATCGAAAGGGGAACGAAGACTGTGTTTGCGTCCATGTCGCCTGCGGTCATGAAACTACCTCCATAGTTTGCCGAAACGGTGTTTATGTTCTCTTCGGGTACGATTGAGGTGGTTGCATCTTTCTTTAAGCTGCAAAACTTCAACAACAAATTCATGTTTTCTGCACCTCTGTCCAATCCCATGTCAAGTGAGAGTGCGTAACCGAGGATTGCATTCGGATTTTCGGCATTTCCGAGGTCAAACTCGCCAACTCTCATAAGTGTATCGAAACGATTGAAACGTGCAAAGGCGTTTTGCGTTCCCATAAGCTCGACAACCTTTTGCGTATCGAAAAAAGTCATCATCACAGTCTCTTTCAGGACTTTCACACAAGCCTCCACGCCTTCTGTATTCTCAATTTTGCCAAGGTCTGTCTCAGAAAGAGAGAACGTCTTGCCTGTTTTGCTCTCGACAAGTACGTCCGGATTGGAATAAGAGAGCATTTTCTCTCCCACCGAGCTGAAACCATTGAACACACTCAGCACAACAATCAAAGCCATCGAGCAAACTCCAATCCCCACAAGCGATATTAAGGAAATGATATGCACAATTCCCTTGTTCTTTTTCGAGAAAAAATATCGCAATGCAACGAAAAGAGTAAACCTCATGGGATTTATTGTTTAAGCAAACGCTCTATGTTTTCGCTATAATCCAAGCTGTCGTCAATAAAGAAGCTCAAAGCAGGGATTACTCTCAGCTGATGACGCTCCAAAGCAGCCAATTTCATTCTCAAAAGGGTCTTATTCTGCTCTATAAGGTCAAAAATCTGTTCTGTTTTGACGCCTCCCAAGGCAAATATGCTCACATAAACCTTTGCAATCGACAAATCTGCCGACACTCTGACCTTTGTGGGAGTAATCATCGCCCCCATAAACAACTTCTTTGCCTCTGTTTGAAAGATAACTCCCATATCCTTCTGTATCAGACGGGCAACTTTCTGCAATCTGTTACTATCCATATTTTGCAAAGATACAATTTCTTTCGCAAAAAGCTCCAAAAACAAGCCCAAAAACGCAGAGAGGATAAGCCTGACAAAAGCAAATGAGCCTCCGAAAAGCTCACATCGGCACTCAATCCAAGAACTCTTCGGGATTGTCCAACTTCGACACAAGATAGCTCCACGAATAACTATCCTTTTCGAGAGTGCGAAAAGTGTATTTTTTGTTCGTTTTGTTGGTCAGTTTGGTCGAACGCACACAAGGATTTATCATTCTGAAATACTTGTAGGGGCAACCGATTTTCTGAGCGAAAGAAGCCATGTCTGTTATCGTGCTGTCGATAACCACCTCCTTGTATTCAAGCGGCTGATAGCAATCTTTCTTTCTCACATTAAAGCCATACTGACGAGGATTGGACATAAGGATTTTGTAGGCGAGGATTCTGTAAACGTAGCGTGAAGTTTCGCTATTGAGACTCAGCTCCCAATAGTTGTTACAGTTCTGTTGCTTCATTTTTTGCCTCAAACCATTCTCGCCACAGTTGTAAGCAGCACACGCCAAAGCCCAACTGCCGAGGCGGTTCTTCGAAGAGGTGAGATATTTCACCGCAGCCTTGGTAGCCTTTGGCAAATCGTACCTTTCGTCCCACTCGTTTGTAACCTCCAAGCCGTATTCCCTTGCGGTTGTCGGCATAAACTGCCAAAATCCCGAAGCCTTTGCAGGCGAAGTAACGTCGCTCAACGCACTTTCTGCAACGGCAAGGTACTTCAAATCGTCGGGAGCGTTCTCTTTGGCGAGCAAACGTTCGATTTCGGGCATAAATCTGAAAGAGCGTTTCAAAATCAGGAAAGTCGAATTGTGCTGATACATTATCGACGTAAGCTCTCTGTCCAACGCCTCGCGAACAAACACATTGTCAAGCGGCACACTCTCACCGCAAAGAGTGAGACTTTCGGGCAGAGGAGGCGAAAAATGATGCAAATGTTGCGTTATCATGTTCCTGTACTCCTGTTCGGCAGAAGGTTTCTGCTTTGCAAAGACAAAAATCTGCAAACCGATAGTTGTCAAACTCAACACAATGGCAGCAATCGCCAAACCCATAATCCAATTATTTCTCTTCATGCTCTTGTCTTTGAGATTACACTTTGCAAAGGTAGCAAATTTTGCTCTCTATACCTATATATAATATGGTATAATCGAGACAAAAAAAAGAAGTCCGAGGCAGGACGCCTCGGACACTACAAGAAAAAATTAACTTTTAATGAAAAAGTTTTACCTTTCGGTCTTCTATTCGACCACAATCTTAGCCGAGCTTACGCTCTTGCCGTCTTGAACTTTCAAAACGTATGCTCCCG